>CBFDAB010000032.1:0-19619 GCA_965602745.1 uncultured Campylobacterales bacterium | reverse complement strand
ATCTATAAATTTGATGAACCCCACAAGTCTCAGGGCGAGTTTTATCTTAGACAGATCATGGGATCGGTAAATTATAATACAGGCTCCGACCTTATCGATTTCGGACACGGCTGGCTGAACTACCAGATAGAACACCATCTTTTTCCAAATCTTCCTCTTAGTCAATACCAGAGAATGCAGCCTATAGTAAAAGAGGTCTGTGCAAAACATAATCTAGAATACAGACAAGAGAGTGTTTTTAAACGTATGAAAATGACCGTTGATCTGATGGTCGGAAAGACAAAACTTCTTAAAGTGGAAGGTGTATAAGCACCCGTCCTCTGCATTTTTTAAATTACACTATAATTACACAGACTTAATCATACTATATGCGTACAGGAAAAAATAATGTCACTGAACAAACCCAAATATACACTATTTAAAAATACGACATATGCCTTAGCTGGACTGGTTGATATTACAAAAAATGAGTCCTCTTTTAAGTTGCAGATCCTTCTTTTTGTTGTGATGAATGTTGTAGCATGGTTTTTACCCTTAGCCTTTCATCTGAAAGCTGTTTTATCCCTTTCTCTTTTTATCCCGATTATGGCAGAAGTGACAAACTCCTCTATAGAACGTGTTGTGGATCTTGTGACGCTTGAGTATCACGAACTTGCCAAACGGGCAAAAGATGCCGGAGCAACATTGGTTTTTCTAAGTCTAGTCCTTACAGGTGCGATCTGGGCAGCTGTTTTGTATATTGGATTTATTCAATAGAAAGAAGTCACTTATGAAAATACTCTTGATGGAAGATGACCTTGTCTTGCATGAGATCTTAGTGGAGCATCTTATTGACAGCGGTCATAATGTTACCGGCTGTGAAGATGGAGAAGAAGCAGAAGCTCTTATCTTTCAAGAACATTTCGATCTCCTTCTTCTAGATGTAAATGTTCCGCATATCGACGGATTCACTCTGGTTGAGAGTATCCGTGACAACGGTATTAAGACTCCTGCTGTATTTGTGACTTCTCTTAATACGACAAAAGACCTAAAGCGCGGTTATGCTGTCGGAGGAGATGAATATATCAAAAAACCTTTTGATATGGAGGAGCTCGATGCCCGACTTATGCAGATACAAAAGGTCTTCAAGTTAAATGATGATCTTATCCTTCTTCCTGATGGAAAAGGATTTAATCCTGTCTCTCATCTTGTAGATGGACAAAAGCTTAGAAAAAAAGAGTCAGAAATACTGCATTACCTTCTTCGCAACGCAAACCGGGCAGTCAGTGCCCAAGAACTAATGGATAATCTCTGGGCCTATGATGAAGCCCCCTCTAACGCGACACTTCGGACTTATATTAAGAATCTGCGTCAGGTCATTGGCAAGGAGATGATACAAACAGTCCATGGTGAAGGGTTTAAAATTGAAGTTAAGTGATTATGAACGAAAATCGCTGATTAATTTCATCCTTCTTTATGTTGGATCTTCTGTCTTGCTTCTGAGTATCATCGCCTTTTTGATGTATAAGAACGAGGAGAGAAACTCCTTGGAGATGATGAAGATGAAGATGGAACACTTTGCCGATATGCAAGGCGAAGAGATCATAAAGTCAGATATGAAGAACTCAAAAGAGTATATGCTTCCTTCTGCAAGTCCTTATAAGATATCTCTATATGATAAAGACAAAAACTATTTGGATGGAGAGCGCTTGAAAAAGGTCTCTTTTAAAAAGAAAGCGTATCAAGAAAACGGAGACTGGTATTATATTTCAAAGGCAGCTAACGGACATTTGGGTGTTGAGCATATCGTGCTAAAGAAGTCTGGTTTTGAACGCAGTGTACAGGAACTGAGACAAAACGTGATTATATATTGGGCTTTGAGCGTTATCTTTATTTCTATTATGGCTTATTGGCTGGGACGTGTATTTCTAAAGCCTGTGCGTGAGAAGATAGATACCATAGACTCCTTTATAAAAGACTCTACTCATGAACTCAGTACCCCGATAACAGCCTTGATGTTAAGTGTGGATGCTCTCTCAAAGCAAACCCCGTCCAAGTCTTTGACACGGATAAAACTCTCTTCACGTCAGATCGCAGATATTTATCATGATCTTACCTTCTTACTTCAACTTGATAAGTCGCCAAAGGTGGATGAATATATAGATATAAAAGCACTTGTCGAACAGAGGGTTGATTATTTTATTCCCTTGGCTGAACAGAAACGTTTAAGCTTCGAGATGGACTTAGATGCCTTGGCTTTTTCTATGGAGCGTACAGCAGCGATAAGACTTCTCGATAACATCATCTCTAATGCTATTAAATACAATCAAAAAGACAAGAAGATTTTTATCTCTATCAAGGGTAAAAAACTCTCTGTTCAAGATGAAGGAAAGGGCATGAACGAAGAAGAACAAAAACAGGTCTTTGAACGTTATATGCGTGTTGAAAAGAACCGCGGCGGCTTTGGAATTGGTTTGGATATAGTCAAGCAGGTAAGTCAGCGATATGGCTTAGAAATTGAAATGATTTCTAAGCCTAAAAAGGGTACACTTTTCATATTGATTTTCCCTTAATAAGTCTTCATACTTATTAGATGGGGATAAAGGATTTGTATGTCTCATGTATTGATTATCGGTGCAGGTGGAGTAGGGCGTGTTGTAACACATAAGTGTGTGATGAATAAGGATACTTTTACGAAAATAACCTTGGCAAGCAGAAGGCTCTCTTCATGCAAGACTATCGCCGATGAACTGCCTGTTGGTTCTGTAAATATAGAACAGATAGACGCGGATAATACGGATGAGCTTGCAGCACTTATCTCTCGTATAAAAGCTGATATAGTTATTAATGTAGCTCTTCCTTATCAAGACCTTACCATTATGGATGCCTGTTTGGCGACAAACACGCCTTATCTTGATACGGCAAATTATGAGCATCCTGATGAGGCTAAGTTTGAGTATAAAGAGCAGTGGGCTAAGCATGAACAGTTCAAAGAAAAAGGTCTTCTTGCCCTTCTTGGTTCAGGTTTTGACCCGGGTGCGACGAATGTCTTTTGTGCTTATGCTCAAAAGCACTATTTTGACGAGATACATACTATTGATATCTTAGACTGTAATGCAGGCGATCATGGATATGCCTTTGCAACGAACTTCAATCCGGAAATAAACCTTCGCGAAGTCTCGGCAAACGGCCGTTACTGGGAAAATGGAGAGTGGATAGAGACGAAGCCTATGGAGATCAAGATGGTCTGGGATTATCCAGAAGTCGGACCTAAAGACTCTTATCTTCTCTACCATGAAGAGATGGAATCTTTAGTTAAGCATATTAAAGGGCTTAAGCGTATTCGCTTCTTTATGACCTTTGGAGAGTCTTACCTGACGCATATGAAGTGTTTAGAAAATGTCGGTATGCTTGGCATTAAAGAGGTCGAGCACAAGGGAATGAAGATTGTTCCTATGGAGTTCTTAAAAACACTTCTTCCTGATCCTGCAAGTCTTGGACCGCGTACAAAGGGTCTGACTAATATCGGTATTGTCGCAGAAGGTATCAAAGACGGAAAGAAGAAGAAGATCTACATCTATCAAATAAGTGATCATGAGAAATGTTACGCCGAGGTTAAGTCTCAGGGTGTCTCTTATACTACAGGCGTGCCTGCTATGATAGGTGCAAAACTGATGATTGAGAAGAAATGGTCAGGTGAGGGTGTCTTTAATATGGAAGAGTTTGATCCTGATCCTTTTATGGAAGAGATGAACATGCAAGGTCTTCCTTGGAAGATCAAAGAGTTAGACTAATACATTGATCAGATGCCCCTTATGTCACTGCGCTGAACACGCTTTATATGCTCATCATAAAACAAGTGAATACAGACTCTGTTCTGTATGTTCACTTCTTTTTCTCCTTCCTAGCTCTTATTTGAATGCACAAGATGAGAAGTGCAGATATGACCTTCATACGAACTCATCTGATGACCTTGGATACAGAAAATATCTTACCAAGGTACTAAATCCTGTAAAAGAGCGTGTGCAAGAGGGTGCTTTTGGTCTGGACTTTGGTTCAGGCCCTGGTCCGACACTCTCAAGGATGTTTGAAGAAGAGGGCTATAAGATGAATATTTATGATCATTTTTATGCTAAAGATGAGAATGTTTTAGAGCAGAAGTATGATTTTATAACATCAACAGAAGTGATAGAGCACCTATATGACCCGCGTACTGTCTTAGACAGACTTATCTCTATGCTTAAACCACAGGGTCTTTTAACCGTTTTAACACAGGTCTATCCGTCAATAGATGAGTTTACTTCATGGTATTATAAAAATGATCCCACACATGTCTGCTTTTTTAGTCTTGAGACGATGAAATACTTAGAAAAAAAGTGGAAGGTAGATTTTGAAGTCATAGGAAAAGATATTTTTATTTTTACAAGAGGAAAAACATAGATGCCCATAGATTTTTCAAAACTCCCAAGTCCTTGTTATATATGCGAAGAAGAGCTTTTAGAAAACAACCTTAAGATATTAGACAGGGTGCAAAAAGAGTCAGGCGCAAAGATCATCTTAGCCTTAAAAGGCTTTGCAATGCACTCTACCTTTTCTCTAGTGGGAAAATACCTGCAGGGGTGTACGGCCAGCGGCCTTCACGAAGCAAGACTGGCCAGAGAAGAGATGAACAAAGAAGTCCATACCTACTCGCCTGCTTTTAAAGATGAAGAGATAGATGAGATTGCCTCAATCTCTGATGATATAGTCTTTAATTCTCCTGCGCAGCTTTTTCGTTTTGAAAAAAGGGTGAGAGAAGTAAATCCGCATATATCTCTCTCTTTGAGAGTCAATCCGGAATATTCACAGTCCCCTGTCGACCTCTATAATCCTTGCGGTATTTACAGCCGTTTAGGGACGACCAAGAGAAATTTTGACGAGAAGGTCTTGGAACATATACAAGGCCTTAATTTTCATGCACTTTGTGAGCAAGACGTATTTGCCTTAGAAGGTGTGCTGCATGCCTTTGAAGAGAAGTTTGGCGCCTATATAGACAAGATGAAATATGTTAATTTCGGAGGCGGACATCATATCACTAAAAAGGGATATGATGTAGATAGACTGATTGAGGTGATAAGGGCTTTTAAAGTTCGTCATAATAATATAGATGTTTATTTAGAACCGGGTGAGGCTGTGGGATGGGAAACCGGTGTTTTAGTCTCTACCGTCCTTGATATCGTTGATAACGGGATGAAAATAGCCATACTGGACACATCGGCAGAGGCACATATGCCCGATACTCTGGCCATGCCTTACAGAGCAGAGGTAAGAGGTGCGGCAGAACCAAAGGTAAAGGATTTTACCTACAGACTTGCAGGAAACACATGTCTAGCCGGTGATATTATGGGAGACTACTCCTTCGATGCACCTCTTCAGATCGGAGACAGAGTGATATTTGAAGATCAGATACATTATACCTTTGTCAAAAACACGACCTTTAACGGTATAAAGCTTCCCTCTTTGGCCCTTTGGACGAAAGATGAAGAGCTGCAGGTTGTAAAAGAGTTTGGATACAAAGACTATAAAGAGCGACTTTCTTAAATCTTAGTCTTTATCAACCATACTGGCCGGAATTTCCATAATAAAGCGTGTGCCTACTGTGTTGTCCATATCAAGTTTGATAGAACCTCTTAGGTGCTGGGTTACAAGATTATAGGTGATATTCAGTCCTAAACCAGTGCCTCCCTTATTTCGCTTTGTCGTGATGAAAGGCTCGAATATCTTGTTCGCCACGGCCGGATCCACACCCTTTCCATTGTC
The DNA here is from genome assembly GCA_965602745.1 of uncultured Campylobacterales bacterium. Lineage (GTDB taxonomy): Bacteria > Campylobacterota > Campylobacteria > Campylobacterales > Sulfurimonadaceae. The sequence continues at coordinate 13,841 of CBFDAB010000032.1, read as the reverse complement.
TGAGAATATAATGACTACAGAGCCCGCATTGAGTCTGGTCTCTATAGTTATCTTCCCTTTTTGATTCTGCTCAAATCCGTGTAGAAGTGCATTTTGAAGCATGTTTACAACGATTTGAGAAATAGCACCGGGGTAAGAATACATCCTTATGGGCTCAGGATTAAGTAAAAGTTTAAGTTCAATAGGTCTATGTTTGAGCTCATTTTTAAAGGTAGAGATAACTTCTTGAAGATAATCATTAAGCTCGAAGTTACGAATCTCTTCACTACTTTGATCAACAGAGATCTTTTTAAAGTTTCTTACTAATAAGGCTGCTCTATCAAGGTTCTTGATAAGGATCTCATCTGCTTCAGTAGTCGTTTCTATAAAATGCTCAAGTGCTGTCTTTGATAGTTTGTTCTCATCTAAGAGAGTATGTAGAGTCTTGAGCTCATTTTTAAATATAGAAGCTGCTGTAATAGAGATACCAAGAGGAGTGTTCACTTCATGTGCTACCCCTGCGACTAAGTTTCCAAGTGCTGACATCTTTTCAGACTCAATCAGTTGAGCCTGGGTATCTTGCAGGCTATCAAGACTATCTTGAAGTTCAATGGTTCTCTCCTTAATGCGCTCTTCAAGATCATTTGTGAGACGCTCAAGGTGGACTTGATAGGTGCGTGAGATAGTTTCTGCTTCTTCACGTTCACGTCCACGCTGTTCTATCTTATCAAGCATGGAATTAAAATCATCATACAGATGTCCGACTTCATCCTCATATGCCTTTTGTGCGCGAATGGTGTAATCTTCACTTAAAGAGATCTGTTGAGCCGTCCTTGCCAGATTTATAATAGGTAGAGTTATGTAGTTTTGAATCTTGTATATGACGACAAGAGAGAGTAGGATTAAAATAATCATTCCAAAAAATAAAAGTACTGCATAAGATAATAATTCCTTTGGAATGTCATCTGTGGAAACATAATATTGAATAAGTCCATATCTTACATCGTTATAAATTACGGGCGTAGATATGATGATCTCATCATCAATGAACTGATGTGATGCAAGAAACTTATTTATGCTTATAGCGTATGCCCTTTTGCGTTTTTTATTAGAAAAGGAAGCAAACAATTTTCCATTTTCATCATAAATAGTGGCACCATTAACACTATCTATAGTATTGAGTTTGCTAAGTACTTCGGCTCCACCTCTATTATCAGAAAACAGAAGAGGCGTCACAGCGTAATCAGAAATAAGCTGAGACTGTAATTGTGATTCATGTAAAAGAGAAGTTGTCCTATGTTGATAATTAACAAATAAGATAAAGGCTGAATAAGCACTCAGAGATATAAGAAGTAGAGATAACATAGCAAAAATCAGTTTGGATCTGATAGAAAGATCTGCACAGGAATTCACTTGATGACTTCTTGTGCAGATCTAAGCAATAAGTAGCTGATCTTAATATCTGCATCTTTGGCTGCTTTATTGTTAAGGATGTATTTAAAACGCTTTTGAGATAAAAATATCGTGATCATTATATTGTCTTTTAAAAAGGACTTGTTGTCACTAACAGTTAAAATTGGTTTTTTAGATAATTTTCTGGTGATCTTTGTTGCACTCCTGGTATTTGCACCAATAAAAAGAAGTTCACAATAAGGGATAGGATCTTTGTTTGAAAGAGAGATGATTATTACTTCTTTTGATTTATGGGTCTTGTCCTTATAAACCTCTCTTAAAGTCTTTGCAAACTTTTTGTCATTAAGAACGCAGATGGAAAATTTTGAATTATTGTTTTCGGGCCAATCTATAAGATGGGTGAACTTCTCTAAAAAGACAGCCTTTATCTGTGTATCCGTGAAAGCATAAAGCTCCCTACTGCACAAGAGCACTATAAGCAGAAGGAAAACCTTCTTAGATATGAGTTTTAATATCATTTTAGAGGATCCTCCTTTGCGTTCAAGGTGGCTCGCGGTTCGCTAATATAATAACCTTGAGAGTATTTGATTCCAAGCTTGTTGACGATATCAAATATCTCTTTATCACAGACAAATTCTGCAACAAGGTCAATTCCGACATTATTGGCAAAATAGACCATACTATCTACCATCTTATAAGACATCTCATCTTTTAAGTTCTTGATGAAATATCCGTCTATCTTAATGGCATTGAGCTTTATATTAAGGATATTCGCATAAGTTTGGCTCTGGACGCCAAAATCATCTAAGGCTATAGAACATCCTAACTCTTGTAATCTAGAGATGTTATTTCTGCTGTTTGGTATATTATCCAATGAATTATTTTCAAGTATCTCAAAAATAAGTCTTTTCGGATCTATCTTACATGTATTGAGTACGGTTTTCACGTAAGCAGAAAAATTTGCGTCTTGGAGGTCGTGATTGCTTATGTTAATGGAAAAAGAGAAATCATTATGTTTAAAGACTTCTGCACTTTTTTCCAACATAGTTCTTGTTATTTTACTGAGCAGACCGGTCTCTTCAGCAACTGCTAAAAAGCTAATCGGTGAAATGATCTCTTCATGTTTGATCATGCGGACCAAGCACTCATATTTTTCTATCTTATTTGTATTATTATTATATATAGGCTGAAAGAAGGGAATAATACGGTCTTCTTGAAGGGCGTGTTTTATCTCTTTATACCATTTTGAATTATTTTCAAGATCACGCTGGACTTTCATATTCTCATGATAACGCTGTACACGGTTTGAAGAGATAAGTCGGGCTTCTTTAATCGTTAAATTAGCCTTTTTGAAAATATTTTCGTCCTCATTTTCAACAATGGCTATAGTAAAACTGATATTAAAATCAATCTCATTATGGGTAAAAGTTGAGTTAAGAAACTTTTTTTGTATAAGAGATACAACCTTATCTGTCTGTTCAGCAGAAGAGTCTCGGCATAAAAGTACAAATTCATCAATTCCAATATGATAAAGTCTGTTCTGATTAGCTTCTAAAAGCTTTAAAATATGTGAGATCTCTTCAATAATATAATTTCCCTCTTCATATCCATAAAGCTCATTAATATGCGAAAACCTGTCAACATTTAAAAGAATCATAGTGATATTTTTAGTATTTGAGAGATCTTCATACAACCTATGAATATTATTCAGTTTGGTAAGAGGGTGATGAACTATCTGCATATAAAGGGCTTCTTTTTCATCCTTTGTTTTGTCAATGTCTGCATAATTATTAATAGCAAGTTTAACAGAACTGTAAAGTCTGTCCGCGTTTAGCTCCGTCTTATCCTTATAATCATTAATATCATAATGGTCAATAACGAATTTTTCAGGAGCCAGTCCTGATTGTCCGGTTCTAATAATTATACGAAGGTAGGGGTTAAGAAGTTCATGGCGTATATATTGGGTGAGCTCAAGTCCGGAATTTTCTGTTTCCATAACAACATCAATCAAGGCAACGGCAAAACTGTCATCATGTTCAAGTATCTCTCTGGCTTCCTTAGCCGAATAAACAGAGGTAAAAGAGAGGGGACGCCCTTTTACCTGAACATTTTTAAGAGCAAGCCTTGTGATGTCATGTACACCATGATCATCATCAACAATAAGAACCTTCCAGGGTTTTTGTAGGATATCAACAATATTAGTATCAGTATCATCATCTTGAAAAAGAAAGTCATCCATGCCTGCAAAGTGCCTTTTTATAATATTATCTTAATGCTTAGTGCAATAATGATACCGAAAAAACAGGGTACTTTGAAAATTAATTTTATTATTTAAGCAAAGGCCTTTTCTTCGCTATAGTGTATAGCAGCTTTTACGGCATTGATATATGATTTTGCAGAAGGTTTTTTAGACTTATAAGAGATGTCAAAGGCTGTTCCGTGATCTACAGATGTCCTGATAATAGGAAGTCCTAAAGAGATATTGATACTCTCTTCAAAATGAAGGGCTTTTAGAGGGATGAGACCTTGGTCATGATACATCGCAACATAATGCTGATACTCTTTACGCATTACCGTCGTGAAGGCTGTATCAGGTACCATAGGCCCGATAAAGAGATCTTTTTTCAGCTCTTTGTTGGCTTGTTTAATAGCCTTTGTTATCTTCTTCTCTTCATCTCCTAAAACACCGCCGTCACCTGCATGGGGGTTAAGAGCTAAAACAGCTATCTTATCTGTTTTTACATCTTTCGAAAGCTTCAGTAAAAAATCTTTTATTTTTTTTGTTTTTATCTTTGAGGCTACTGATTTTAAAGGGATATGTTCTGTGAAAAGCGCAACATAAAGTTTTCTACAGCCTAACATCATAATAGCATCTTGATCAAAATGCGCCCTGAGCATATCTGTATGTCCCTTATGCTCTATACCTGCCTTAAACCAGGCTTCTTTATGAATAGGAAGGGTGACAAGAGCATCAGCTATCTTCTTTTCACAAAGTCTAATGGCCTTATGAAAAGAGTTGTAGCTGTATAAGCCACTGTCTTTAGATATCTTTCCTGCTTGAATTGAAAATTCTCCCTTGATAGGAAAAAGTTTCATACCTTTGGGTCTTTTTATTCCAAGTTCATCACATGCCTTAGAAAGCATTTTTTCTGAGATACAGTAGATAGGCTCAGCCAACTTGGAGACTTCTTCATGTGCATTAAGTGCGATCTCTATTCCTATACCGTTGAGATCACCGATACTGATGGCTAGGACTTTTTTTGCATTCGTACTCACCCTAGAAGATCTTTCATATCAAGAATAGCCTGCTCTAAACCTGTAAATACAGATCGCGCGATAATACTTTGACCGATGTTAAGCTCATGTATGACTTCAATATCACACATAGCCTGCACATTCTGATAATTAAGACCATGTCCCGCGGCGACAAGAAGACCTTTCTGATGAGCCTGATAGGCAGCATTTTGTATCTCTTCTAAGGACTTGTACATCATCTCTCTAAGTTCACTTCTTGGGCGTTCTAGCTCAGCAATACTGTGATGGGTTGTAGAAAGAGGGGTATTAAGCATAGCGTAGATATTGGCGTAAGAACCTGTATGAAGTTCTACCATATCAATATCAAGCTGTGAAGATTTTTCAATGACTTCTTCATTCGGGTCTATAAAAAGAGAAACATCTATTTCATGCGCTTTTAACTGAGCAACGGCTTTTTTAATATTTTCAAAGTGACCAAATACATCCAATCCGCCTTCTGTAGTGACTTCTTCTCGTTTTTCAGGAACAAGTGTCGCACGGTGAGGCTTCAGCTTACAAACGATGTCTATGATATCTGGATTGATCGAACACTCTAAGTTTACGGGAAGAGCAGAATTAAACATTATCTTTTGAGCATCTAAGTCATTTATGTGACGGCGGTCTTCTCTTAGATGAATAGTGATCTGATCTGCGCCTGCACGTTTACAAATACCCAAGGCATCTACGGGATCAGGATCATTTATACGTCTAGCCTCTCGTAAAACGGCAATGTGATCAATGTTTACGCCTAAGTTTATTTTAGCTGCGTTTTTCATAAAATTCCTTTTTAAAATCTGAATACCTGTCTTCTAAAATAGCCTCTCTAGCCTGCTTCATAAGGCTTAGATAATAATGAAGATTATGCAAAGTTGCGAGTCTGAAGAATGCCAACTCTTTTGAACGGAAAAGATGATTCAGATATGAACGTGAATATCGTTTACATGTATGGCAGTCACATTCGGGGTCTATAGGAGTTTCATCTTCTTTGAATTTCGCACCGCGTATATTGATACGACCAAATGAGGTGAAAAGGGTGCCGTTTCGCGCATTTCGTGTCGGCATGACACAGTCAAACATATCTACACCACGGTCAATGTTTTCAATCAAGTCCTCAGGTGTTCCCACACCCATGAGATAACGGGGCTTGTCTTCAGGCATATACTGTACAGTGTGCTCAACCGTATCATACATATCTTGGTTCGCCTCACCTACAGAAAGTCCCCCGATAGCAAAGCCGTCATAATCCAGGGCACAGAGCTCTGTTGCTGATTTTGTACGAAATGCCTTATCTGTTCCGCCTTGGATAATGGCAAAGATATTTTGATCTGTACAGATCCCTTTTTCTTGTTGGGAACGAAAATAAGAGATAGACTCTTTTGCCCAACGTGTTGTTCTTTCAATAGAGAGCTTAATACGTTCTTGAGTTGCAGGAAGGGCGACTAAGTCATCTAAGATCATCATAATATCAGAACCCAGATTGGTCTGAATGTCAATGACTTTTTGTGGAGTAAAGAAGTGCTTACTTCCGTCAATATGGCTTTTAAACTCTATTCCATTTTCACTTGGCTTAGATATATCACTCAGGCTAAAGGCTTGAAATCCGCCTGAATCTGTTAAAAAGCTCTTAGGAAAGGTGGTGTATTTATGCAATTTACCCATTTTGGCAACATTTTCATCTCCGGGACGAAGGTACATGTGATATGTGTTAGCCAAGATGATATCTGCGCCCAATATCTCATCCATGTCATGCATATCAAGTGCTTTTATTGAACCTACCGTGCCAACAGGCATAAAAACAGGGGTTTGAATTGTGGAATGTTCAGTCTTAAGTGTTCCAGCGCGGGCTTTTCCGCTCATTGCGTCAAGTTTAAAATTCATAAATAATGTCTTTAGTAAAAAAGTTCAGGTTTGTCCCTTACTTTCTTTTTTGGTGCAATTATACTACAATCACGGATAATTAACGAAGAGGATATAAATGAAAAAGATATTAATCATCACTGATGGAAGCATGGGCAAGCAGTTTATAGAGCGTGTTGCAGATACCTACACCAGTGATAATATCTATTATGTTGTTTCTACGGACAAGCTTGAGATAGAAAATGCTAAACCTGCTCAGTTTAAGTTCTATCAATTTGACCCAACCTCTTTTTATAAGCTTTCAAACCTATTAAAGATGGAGTTTATACAAGTCATCATCTCCTTGAAAAATGCTATTGATGTAGAAGTCAGTATTAAAAATATAAGATCTGTGCGAAGTCAACTTCGTATTATCGTATTAGATAACTGGGGATTAGAGATTGATGATCCCAATATTGTTGTTATAAATACAAACGAACTTCTCTCTTCTCGTCTCTTAGACTATCTCCCTAACGTGCCCGTTATCGCACAAAATGTTGGACTGGGAGAGGGCGAGATCTTGGAAGTCCTGGTTCCTTTTGGAAGTTCTTTTGTATATAGGCATATTGGAGCCTTAGAGCAGAACAATTGGAAGATTGTTGCTATTTACAGGAACCAAAGACTTATCCTTCCTTCTCCTAAACGTATGATACAACCTAATGATCTTCTGGTCTTAGTCGGAGAGCCTTCTGTTCTTAAAACTGTTTACAGAGCTATTAAGCGTGAATTGGGACAATTTCCTGCCCCTTTTGGAAATAACCTTTACCTCTATATTGATATGGCTGTAGAAAATGAAAAGTCTTTACCAAAACTGATAAAAAAAGCAAAATATATTCATAGAAATTTAGGTGACAAGCTCTTTATACGAGTAGTAAATGCCTCAAATATAGAGGTTCTTGCAAAAATTAAGTCACATCGATCAGATGATATTATTATTGATATTGACTACTCTGAACAAGAGTATAAGACTATAATATTAAATGATATTAGAAAAATGAACGTCGGTCTTATCCTGATTTCCGGAGAGATGTTTTCTTTAACTGCTATGCGTCAATGTCTGTATGACAGTAAGATCCCTGTGCTTAAACTCTCTAATAAACCATTTTCAAAACTCAAAGAGAGTATTATTATCCTTACTGAAAACAGAGACCTTGAAAAAATCTCTACTACGGTCTTTGATATCTCTGCGCAGCTCTCTTTTAATTTAGGATTATTAGAATTTACTCAAGAAAAAACTGAGGCAAAAGAGCGTATAGTCGAGCATTATGAGAATCTTGCTCTAATCTTTTCTAAATCTATTAAGATCATCTCTGAAGAGAGCAATCCTATACGCTTTTTAAAGCAAAAAGAGAACTTTTTACACTGTCTTCCATTTACGGAAAAGATCTTGGATCTACCTCTTTATTCACTTTTTTCAACAGACAGTGAAAAATTATATCACCGTTTAGGTGAATATCACCAACTCTTTATACCAACACAGCTATAAACTAGGCTTTAACTCCTCTTATTTATGCCCTTTAAAGCCTTCATTTTGTATTATCTATTTACTAAATAACCTTGGATAGATTATGAACATAGATATAGACTTAAAAAAAGAGATAAACAACTCATATCGGGTGCATATCGGTGCACTTGAAAACATACATATTGATGCAAAAGTTGCCATCATAACAAACCCTACAGTGAGTGAACTGCATTTAGACTACCTGCTCTCTAAATTGAGTGCAAAAGAGATCTGTGTTATTTCTGTTGAAGACGGTGAAAGCTATAAGACACTCTCAACAGTAGAATATATTCTTAATAATCTATTTGAACATAAGTTTAACCGCTCTTCTGTGCTTATTGCCCTCGGTGGCGGTGTAATAGGTGATATGACAGGTTTTGCAGCTAGTATATATCAGCGCGGAATTGATTTTATTCAAATCCCTACAACTCTTCTTTCTCAAGTCGACGCCAGTGTCGGTGGTAAGACAGGGGTAAATAATGCTTATGGTAAAAATCTCATTGGTGCCTTTCACCAACCTCAAGCCGTATATGCTGATCCTCATTTCTTATCAACCCTTCCTAAACGTGAGTTTGCCGCAGGAATCGCTGAAATCATAAAAATGGCAGTCTGCTTTGACAAAGAGTTCTTTGAGTGGCTTGAGTCAGCTGACTTGAATGATCCAAAAGATATAAAGACAGTAATTGCAAAATCTGTAAAGACTAAGGCAAATGTTGTTTCACAAGATGAAAAAGAGAAGGGTCTGCGCGCGGCACTGAATTATGGACACACCTTCGGTCATGTTATTGAGAATGAGACAAAATACACACAATACCTGCATGGTGAGACCGTTTCTATAGGAATGGTGATGGCAAATGAGCTTGCCTTACGTTTAGGTCTTATGAACGAAGAGGAGAAAAAACGCATTGAAAACCTATTGCTGAAGCATGGACTTCCTGTGAATTATAAGATAGCTGACACGGATGCCTTTTATCAGGCTTTTTTCTTAGACAAAAAGAGTCTGGACTCAAATATCATGTTTATTGTGCCTAAGCATCTTGGAAATGTTGAGCTTAAAGATGATATAGAAAAGGACATTGTGATGAATGTACTGAAGACTTTTAGCGGAGAGACAAGTGAATAAATTTCTCTTCTTACTTCTTACTCTTAGCTCTTTGGCCTTTTCAGATGAGGCTATAGACCTAAATGAGACACTAAGGCTAGAAGAGCTTAAAAAGAGTGAACACATCTCTTTACTTAACAATAGTATAGAAAAAACTCTAATTTCCTTAAAAAAAGAGGGCGTTTTATGGCAAAAGTCATATGACTCTTATATAACCTACCTAAACGTCACAAAAGAGCTTAAAGAAGTCCGTAAAAAGATAAAAAAATTATCTAAAAAGGGAAATGCATTTAAGGCAAGGGACGAGCTTAACTCCTTAGAAACACGCGAACAGATCCTTGCTAATCAGATCAATCTTCTTCAAGGCAAGGATAGTGCACCTTTTAAAGAGCTTCTTATACCTGATGAACTTCCTGGTGTACCTGAGGTGACTAACCCTATATCGATTTTTACGGCTTTTACGTATATAAAATTGATAGAAGGAAAACTCAAAGAGTATCTTCAAAGAGAGAAGAACTTAAGAGAATATATTATACTTTTACGTAAAAAAGCACGCTTAAGTGCTGAACTTTCTATTATCTCCAAGCTTAAAGAAGATGAGGATTTATCTCTTGCAGACATGCATAAACTCACTGTCTTTGAAGGAGCCTTGGAAACAGTTGTAAAGGCTTCAGTTCTGTATGCTCAGCGTATTGACTCTGTTCAAACACAGATCCAAAAAGATATTAATGCTCAGACATGGAAGCTTTTTAATCTTGGTATCATCATCTTGGTCCTCTTTATCCTCTTCTTTTTGGCTAAGCTTGTCATTAAAAAGTATATAACCGATAATGAACGCATCTATATGGCGCACAAGATGCTTACCTTTGTGAATGTGAGTCTGATTGTTATCATTGTTGCTTTTTCGTATATTGATAATGTATCTTATATCATCACTGTACTTGGATTTGCCTCTGCGGGTATCGCTATTGCCATGAAAGACTGGTTTATGTCAATGTTAGGGTGGTTAGTCATCCTTCTTGGCGGCTCAATGCATGTCGGTGATAGAGTCAGAGTCGATAAAGACGGGATGAAATATGTAGGCGATATCTTGGATATCTCACTCCTTCGTATTACTATCTTGGAAGACATTACACTCACAAGTTATTTGGATAACCGCCGCGCGGGTCGTATTATCTTTATTCCAAATAATTATATATTTACAGACATGATCGCTAACTACACCCATGCAACATTAAAGACGGTTTGGGATGGGATTGATATCACCGTCACCTTTGATTCAAATCATAGAAAGGCGATCCACCTTGCCAAAGAGATCACACGTAAATATTCAAAGGGTTATACGGACATTACACGTACTCAGCTGAACAAGCTTCGAAATCGTTATAATCTAAAAAACACAAATGTTGAGCCTCGTGTCTTCTCCTTTGCTGAAGTAAACGGTGTATGTATCAGTTCTTGGTATCTGACTAACGCTTATGCGACCTTGACGCTAAGAAGCACTATCTCGGTTGAAATAATTGAAGCCTTTAATGAGGCTGATGATATACAGATCGCATACCCTACTCAATCTCTACATCTAAACTCTTTTGAGAAGAAAAAGGTGCAAGACGAGCTAACTGAAAATCCAAAGGTGCAGTGGTGATGTTGAGTATTACAAGCCTTAAAACGCAGTGCAAAAAATCACAAAACAGGCAAAGGCGGTCTGTAATCAGATCTTTCTTTGAAAATGATTTGCGTGAAATACAATGCAAGGAGAGCGTAAATGGCTAATTGTCAGAAAGTATTTATAAAGACCTTCGGGTGCAGGACTAATCTATTTGATTCACAAGTGATGCTTTCGCATCTTGAAGACTTTGAGATCACTCACAACGAAGACGAAGCTGATATCGTTATTGTTAACTCATGTACGGTGACTAACGGGGCCGACTCCGGTGTTCGCGGATATGTAAATTCTGCTAATAAAAAAGGTGCTAAGGTCTATCTTACAGGTTGTGGAGCACACACTAAAGGCGAGTCTCTGTTTGAAGGTGAAAAGGTCTTTGGTGTTTTCGGACAATCTGAAAAGGCAAAGATCAATGAGCTTCTTAAAGAGAAAGAGCGTTTTTACCAGATAGGCGACTTGGACTTTATTGATGAGACTGTCGTTGAAGAGTTTGTAGGAAAATCTCGCGCCTTTATCAAGATACAAGAGGGCTGTAATTTTCGCTGTTCATACTGTATTATCCCCTTTGTAAGAGGAGATGCACGAAGTCATGATGAAGAGAAGATCTTAGAGCAGATCACACGCCTGGCGGCTAACGGATTTGGAGAATTTATCCTTACGGGAACAAATGTCGGCTCTTACGGTCAAGGTCAAAAACGCACTATGGCAGGACTTCTAAAACGTATCTCACAGATCAAGGGTGTAAGACGTATTCGTATAGGAAGTATGGAACCGATTCAAGTCACAGATGAGTTTAAAGAACTACTCGGCGAGCCGTGGCTGGAAAAACACCTTCATATCGCTATTCAGCATAGCTCACAAGAGATGCTTCGTATCATGAACAGAAGAAATAGTGTAGATACGGATATTAAACTCTTAAATGAACTCTATGACAGAGGCTTTGCTGTGGGTACTGACTATATAGTCGGTCATCCAGGTGAGACGGACGCCGTGTGGAAAGAGGCGATGTCTAATCTAAAAGAGATGCCTTTAACTCATGTTCATGCCTTTACTTACTCTAAGCGTGACGGTACCCCCTCTGCCAACTTAAAAGGTGAGATAAATGGTCTTGTCTCTAAAGAGCGTATGCATGAGCTTACATCTCTTATACAAGCCAATAACCTTGATTTTAGAAAAGCATATAAGGTTCCTCTTGAGATCTTGATTGAAAGTGAGAAAGAGGGTGTCTATACAGGTCTAGATCAGTTCTTTAACCGAGTAGAGATAGAGTGCCAACACGACCTTAGCGGAAACTGGATCACTTTAGAAGATTATGAGATAAGAGAGGATGTTAACTTTGCTAAACTCTAAGACAAATCGCTGGGTATTATACTTCTCTTCAGGTGTCTTGTTGGGTCTTTTCCTTTTTGCTATGCTTAGAGACAGTTCTGAGCCTATTACTCTGGCAAAAACAGAAGAACTGCTGGAGCAAGGTCTTGTCATTCGAGCTGTCTTAGCAGATGAAAAAGTCTATGTGATAACGAAAGAGGGAAGGTATCGTATTCCTACCGTGCTTATTGATAAGGAGATGTTCTCACAAGTCCCTGTTGAAGTTAGCTCAGGAAACAAGGCGGTGCAAATCCTGATGCTTTTGACTCTTATCTTGATTATCGGCGGTTTGACTTATAGGTTTACTCTAAAAGAGAAAGATGATAAAAAAGAGACTTCAGGATCTTCTTCTGCAAGCCCCAGCTTTTCTGAGGCGATTACGCCTTCACACTCAAGTATCACCTTTAAAGATGTGGGCGGTATTGCTGATGTAAAAGAAGAGCTAGAAGAGATCATTGACTTTTTACGTTCTCCTAAAAAGTATAAGAACTTCGGGGCTAAGATGCCTAGAGGTGTTCTCTTAGTAGGTCCTCCGGGCGTCGGCAAGACTATGATAGCCAAGGCTGTTGCAGGTGAGGCTAATGTTCCTTTTTACTACCAATCCGGTGCCTCATTTGTTCAGATATATGTTGGAATGGGTGCTAAACGAGTAAGAGAGCTTTTTGTACAGGCAAAACGAAATGCTCCTTCTATTATCTTTATAGATGAGATCGATGCTGTGGGCAGGGCTCGCGGAGCAAGCCGAAATGATGAACGAGAGGCCACGCTTAATCAGCTTCTTACCGAGATGGACGGATTTGAAGACTCTTCAGGTGTTGTCGTGGTAGCGGCTACAAATAAGATAGAAGTCCTCGACTCCGCACTTCTTCGTTCAGGCCGTTTTGACAGACGTATCTTTGTAGATCTTCCTAGTATAGATGAACGCTGCGCTATCTTGGATAAATATTTTGAGAAGATGATACATGAGGTAGATACAAAAGAGATCGCAAAGATGACTATTGGTTTTAACGGAGCCTCTTTGGCGACTCTGGTAAATGAGGCCGCCTTAGAAGCCTTACGCAAAAACAGACATAATATCTCTATGAATGAGGTCTTGGCTGTTAAAGACAAGGTTATCTTTGGAAAACGCAAGGTGAAGTCGTATTCAGAAGAAGAGAAGAGTCTTCAAGCGCTTTATCAAGCGGCTAAGGCCTTGAGTGCGTATTGGTTTGAAGTGCCTTTTGAAAAGTTTACCATGATAAATGACGGCCTAAGACCTTATGATGTTGACTTGGTGACAAAGCATAAGCTTCTCTCTTATATAAAAGTCATGCTCTCAGGTATGGCGATCTGTGAGATACATTACGGTGAACACTCAACGAATGTAGAGCAAGACCTCAAAGAAGCAAAGAAGATCATTGAACTGATACTGGAGAACTACGGTATGGGTGATCAGATCATTTCCTCTGCTAAGGATAATGCCCATCTGATGAACAGGCTTTATGCTGAGACAAAAGAGTTTTTAAACGGTATGCAGACACAGATTTGGGCACTTCAAGAGGTGATGATAGAAAAAGAGCATATTACAAAAGATCAGATCAAGAAAGTCATGGATGAAGTTTTATAGCGGATTTTCTCTT
>CBFDAB010000031.1:0-20692 GCA_965602745.1 uncultured Campylobacterales bacterium | reverse complement strand
TAGAGGCTGGTAGCAAGGCCGAACTTGTATTAGCTATGTCTCAGACACCTAAAATCTCTCCTATAACCGTTAACGGTTTTAAAGATACAGAGATGATAAGTCTTGGTTTTATGGCTGCTCAAATGGGACATGATATCACACTTACCATAGAGGGTATTGCTGAGCTTGAGTCTATTATTGAAGTCTCAAAGAACTGTGGTCTGAAGGTTCCTTCTATAGGAATCCGTCTGCGTCTGCACAGCTCAGGAAGCGGAGTATGGGCAAAGAGCGGAGGAAGTGATTCAAAATTCGGACTGAGTGCAACAGAACTTTTAGAAGCCATAAACCTACTGAGGGAAAATGAACTTTTAGAGTACTTTCACATGGTACATTTCCATATCGGCTCACAGATGGAAGATATCACCCCTCTCAAGAGAGCCTTAAGAGAGGCGGGAAATATCTACGCCGAGCTTAAAAAGATGGGAGCAGATCAACTGCGTTCTATCAATATAGGCGGCGGATTAGCGGTTGAATACGCTCAACATCCCCAAGACAGACTACGAACCTACGCTATTGAAGAGTTCTCAAATGATGTGGTCTTCTTACTTGCTGAGATCATGAATAAAAAAGGCGTTGAACATCCAGATATCTTTACAGAATCAGGCCGTTTTGTCGTTGCTTCACATGCTGTGCTTATTGCACCTGTTTTAGAACTATTTTCTCAAGACCATCAAGAAAAGTCTCTTCGTATCAAGAAGAACAATCCTCCCTTGATCGAAGAGTTGGTACAGTTAAACACTCTTGTAAACACTAAGAACTCCATTGAGTACTTGCATGATGCGCTTGATCATATGGAATCTCTCTTTACACTTTTTGATCTGGGATATATTGATCTTCAAGACCGTTCAAACGCAGAGATACTTGTACATGTCATTATCAAAAAAGCCCTTCGTCTTTGCAATGATCACCCGCGTACAGAGCTACAAAAACTTCAGACACGTCTGCAAGAGCATTATTTGATTAATGCTTCTATATTTCAGAGTCTTCCAGATTATTGGGGACTGGGACAGCGTTTTCCCATTATGCCCTTGCATAAGCTAGATGAACCTGCCCTTCGTTCGGCAAACTTATGGGATATAACCTGTGACAGTGACGGAGAGATCGGTTTTTCAAGTTCATCTCCTTTGTACCTGCATGATATAGATTTAGACGAAGAAGAGTATTTTCTCGGTTTTTTCAATGTCGGTGCTTATCAAGAGACTCTTGGCATGAGCCATAACCTCTTTGCTCATCCGACGGAGTGTAGTGTTATTATCTCTGATGATGATTATAGCATCGAAAATATAGATGAATCAAACACCCTTCTTAAAGTCATCTCTAATCTTGGTTATGACGAACAGGAAATTTTAATTAAGCTAAAAAATTCTTTAGCGCGCTCTACTTTTATCACAGAAGAAGAAAAAAGTGATACACTTCAAAAGCTAGAACTCTATTTATATCAAAATAGTTATCTAAGAACTACAAACTAGGGATTTTTTTGGGATTATTTTCACAAATTAGAGAAGACTTTAGAAATGTTTATAATAATGACCCTGCTATACACTCTCGTATAGAACTATTTTTCAACTATCCGGGGGTATGGGCTATTGCAGCATATAGGATTGCCAACCGTCTTCATAGAGCAAACTGGAAGCGTTTGTCACGTGTTATTATGGGTATTAACCAAATCATCACTAACATCGATATTCATCCTGCCGCTACTATAGGCCACCGCGTTTTTATTGACCATGGTACGGGTGTTGTTATCGGTGAGACAACGATAATCGAAGATGATGTACTCATTTATCAAGGCGTCACTCTTGGCGGAGTCAATTTATCTGCAGGAAAACGTCACCCTACTATAAAAAAAGGTGCTGTTATCGGTGCCGGAGCAAAGGTCTTGGGAAATATCACTGTTGGAGAGAACTCCAAGGTTGGAGCGAATTCTGTTGTTGTCAAAGAAGTGCCTGCTCATTCTACTGCAATCGGTATTCCTGCTCGTGTTGTAGAGAAGGGAAGATGCAAAGATCCTTTCTCACACAATAAACTACCAGATATAGACAAAGAGATGTTTGAATATCTACTTAAGCGTGTTGCCGTCTTAGAACATGTTATGGTAAAAGAGAACAGAGAAATACTTGAACAAGACATTGAGCTTGAACATATTTATGAATCTTTTATTAAATCGATGAAAGCATAAATATTTTTTTTACTTTAACTTATAAAAGAGATAAACTTTACAAATTTTTTGCTATAATTCTAAAAAAATCACAATGCTTAATAAAAGGCTAAATATGCTCTCTGACAGAATCGATATTCTCTCCGAATCCATTACTATTGCTGTTACAACATTAGCGCAAGAACTTCGTGCTGCAGGCAAAGATGTTCTTAGTTTTTCTGCGGGTGAACCTGACTTTGATACACCCCAGGTTATCAAAGAGAGTGCAATTTCTGCTATCAATAACGGTTTTACCAAATATACTGCTGTAGATGGGATACCTGAACTTAAAGCTGCCATTTCACAAAAGCTTAAACGTGACAATGGTTTAGACTATGCTCCAAATCAGATCATCGTAAGTAATGGTGCAAAGCACTCATTATTTAATCTTTTTCAAACAACTATACAAGAAGGTGATGAAGTTATCATCCCTGCGCCATACTGGGTGACATATCCTGAATTAGTAAAATATTGCGGTGGAAGTGTTGTTGAGATTGAAACAGATGATAAAAGTGGCTTCAAGATCACAGCTGAGCAATTGAAATCTGCTATCACACCTAAGACAAAGATGCTTATTCTTACATCACCTTCTAATCCAACTGGATCTGTTTATACAAAAGAAGAGTTAAGTGCATTAGCTGATGTTTTAAAGGGTACGGACATTCTTGTTGCCAGTGATGAGATGTATGAAAAACTTGTTTATGACGGTGAGTTTACTTCTGCCGCTGCAGTTAGTGAAGATATGTACAATCGTACTATCACCATCAATGGACTAAGTAAATCAGTAGCAATGACAGGATGGCGTTTTGGCTATCTTGCAGCTAAGGATACCCAACTTGTTAAGGCGATGAAAAAACTCCAAAGCCAAAGTACCTCAAACATCTGTTCAATCACGCAAAAAGCTGCGATCACAGGACTTGACGGTTCAGCTGATGAAGATATTGAGATGATGCGTAAAGCATTTTCAAGCCGTAGAGATGAGGCAGTTGAGCTGTTTAATGCTATAGAGGGTGTTTCTGTAATGAGACCAGATGGTGCGTTTTATCTATTTGTCAATATCACACAGATTGAGAATGATTCAATGAAATTTTCTAAAGAACTCTTAGAAGAGACTGGTGTTGCTGTTGTTCCCGGCCTTGCTTTCGGTACAGACGGTCACTTTAGATTCTCGTTTGCAACCGATATTGAGAGTATTCGAGAAGGAATTTCACGTATTAAGACCTTCATTTCCAACAACTACTAATACTTTCACTCCTTATGGAGTGTAGTAACTTTTATATTTTCTTTATCTTCTGTAATACTACTTATCATTACGTTATTCAGGAACAAGACTCTCTAAACATACACAAAAAGTATATATAGAAGATCTCCTTTAAATGAGAAACAGATACTAACCAGACCATATTAATATCATTACAACAAGACTTTATCCCTCTTATCAACTTCATGCTATAAAAGCACTTTCACTTAAAGCCCAAGAGATATTGGAATTTCTTTTTGACTTATTTATATAAACCTTTTTCATATAAATGATTCATCACCACAATAAATGCAAGTACATCTTTTTCTAACTCATC
This sequence comes from uncultured Campylobacterales bacterium, assembly GCA_965602745.1. GTDB lineage: Bacteria > Campylobacterota > Campylobacteria > Campylobacterales > Sulfurimonadaceae. The sequence continues at coordinate 16,879 of CBFDAB010000031.1, read as the reverse complement.
ATCATGCTCAACCGGTATAAGATGTTTGTCGCTTAGATTTAACTGCGTATCACGATTATAGGTATAAGAAGAAGCCGGTTTATTAGGACGTATAACGGCTATCTTATCATTTATCATCAGAGCATAATTATTATTGAACTGCATAAATGAAAGTTTTTGTTTTTTCTCACTAAATATAGAGTGCCCCAAGAGTGGGTAATTAAAATCTGCTCCGACAAGGTCTAAGGCTGTTGCCGTAATATCAGGATGCGTTGACGTCTTTTCATATACAAGAGGCTTTATCCCTCCACCTAGAATAAGTCCCGGGATATGGAACATATTAACAGGAACCGTATCATCTCCATACACACGTACGTTATGATCTGAAACGATTAAGAAGACCGTATTATCATAATATCCATTCTGTTTTGCTTTTGCAATCATTTGACCAATGGCATAATCTGCATATTTGATCGCATTCTTAACGCTCTTTTTCTTAACCCCACTGACGAGTTCTATCTTCCCATCTGGAAAATCAAAAGGGGAATGGTTTGAAGTAGAAAAAACAACACTCATAAAAGCTTTTTTATTATCATTTAAACGCTTATACTCCGTGTCGGCAAAACCGACAACCTCTTCATCACAAATACCCCATGTACCAATATAATTACAGGCCGGCATTTTACCTTCATCAATGACCTTATCAAATCCATTTCCTAAAAACCAAGCTTTCATATTATCAAAGCGGCTCTCTCCCCCATAAATAAAACTTGTCTCATATCCAAGAGGCTTAAACAAGCGTGCAATAGTAAACCAGTCTGTTTGAGACTTTGGACGCTTCAAAACACCCTTTCCCGGAACAGCAAAGTTACCGGCAACCACGCCTGCTATGCCGCGTATGCTTCGAGTTCCATTACTATATAGGTCTGTAAAGATAATACCATCTTTTGCAAGTCTGTCAAACTCAGGCATAATACCCTCTTCTCCTCCAACTGAGGCCGAAAACTGAGCGCCTACACTCTCTTGTAAGAATATAACAAGATTTTTAGGTTTTTCTTGTTTAAAATGTGTTCTTTCTAGTCGGCTGAAAATACTTTCATTATTACTGCTGTTAATATCTAAACGTCTACTCACGCGTTTTATCGCTTCATTTACATCCATCTTTCCGTATTGCCCCGTTCCCTTGCTGGCAAACTTTTTATTTGCATAAATCGAATACGCAACACTATAAGCCGTATTTTTAGTGATCTCATTAATAACACGGTTAGAAGAGTACATGGCATCTGAGTTATTAGCAGCTCTGTGTCCAAAAGAAGAACGAATACCTATAAAGAGTAAGATAGAAAGAGGAAAAATAAGTAATAAACGTTTCCAGTATACTTCCTCGAAAGATTTCAAAAAAGCATTTTTTGTGAGTTTCCAATAAAAATAAGCAACCGTAGCCATCATCACCATAGAGATAAACAATGCGAGTTTATACTCTGCAAATATCATTGCAAAGACCTCTTTTGGATATTCTAAATACTCGACAAACTTAAAATTTGGACGAACATCATATTCTGCGAAAAAAGGAAAGGTCGCGTTTTCCATATATACAAGAATAAGAAGAATAATCAAAAAATAAACACGAAGAAGTTTATCAACAGCAATAGAGACCATTTTTGGTGAAAGAGTCAATAAGAGTACAGGGATAATCATCAAGTATGAGACAGCAATTGTGTCCATACGTAGTCCATAAATAAAACTCATCCAATAATTCACATCATCATTAGAAAATCTGTCAAAATAGAGTATAAAAAGGCTCAATCTACCGACAAAAAGCAAGAAAATCAGGTAAAAGTAGTATTTAAAAAGTGTTTTTAGTAAAAGCAAGTATTATCCTAGAAGAGGCACTCCATAAATGGAGTACAAGTTTGTCTTATATTTAAAATTTATTTCAGTTCTTGAAGCGCCGCAATAACGTCATCAAGATTTTCCATCGGGAGATGGACTTTCCATTCGGGATTATCTCCGTCACCTGACAAAGAGATACCGACACTGGCAACTGTGCCACTGTCTTTGCCATATGGTTCTACAATCTTTGTTACCGAAATAACACCTTTTTTAGTTCCGTTTAAAGCAATCGTTTGTGACATAAGAGATCCTTATTTTTTAGGTTTCAACAGTCTAGCCAATTTTGCTTGAAGTTTCAACCATGAACGTTGCTCCATCAATGGAAATCCACCATAAATCTTTGATCCGTCTTTAACATCATTTGTAATACCCGATCTTGCAGCGAATTGCGAAAAGGCAGCAATTTCAAGATGTCCGGCCGTAGCACTTTGTCCGCCCATAACAACATTTCGTCCAAGTTTTGTTGAACCGGCAATTCCGCATTGAGAGACTAAGATACAGTATTCACCTATATCTACATTATGTCCAAGCTGGATAAGATTATCTATCTTACAGCCCTTACGTACGCGCGTTGAGCCAAAGACAGCTCTATCAACCGCACAGTTAGCCCCAATCTCAACTTCATCTTCGATAATCACATTTCCATTTTGATAGATCTTTACATGCTCACCCATCTTAGTATGGGCAAATCCAAATCCGTCTGATCCAAGAACTGTACCCGAATGTATGATACAGTCTTGACCTATCTCGCAGTCTCTATTTACAGTTACATTTGCATAGAGTATAGTGTTGTCACCTATACTTACATTGTCCCCAACAAAGACACCTGGAAGGATTTTTACATTTTTTCCGATAACCGTATCTTTTCCTATATAAGCCGTAGCTGCTATAAAGGAGTCTTCACCGATAAGAGCTTCATTCCCTTTCGTCTCTATAACATTAGGTGCGAAAAGTTTTGAAGCAAGGGCAAGTTTCAGATAAGGTTCTTCATCCACAAGGGCTATACATCCAGAAGGTACTTTATCTGCAGCCGCCATATTACATAAGACGACAGCTGCCTGTGTTGATTCAAGACTTGAGAGATATTTTGCATTATCTAAAAAACTCATCTGAGAGGAGCTGGCATCATCTAAAGTATGAATCCCTGATATTTCAAGATCATCTCCCTCATATTTAATGCCTATGGCTTCAGCAATTTTAGAAAGCCTCACTACATCTCCATCGCAACAACGCCGCTGCGTACGATCTCTTTTGGATGAAAACGTTTAATAGCCGTTAAAAAGTTGTCAACACGGTGTGGAACATCTGCCACATTACAGATGATGACGTCTGCACCGACATTTACAATCTTCCCGTTATACGCGGCACAAAGGGCTGCGATATCGCTTAAGCATTCAGAAATAGGAAACTTCACAAGCGCCATCTCTTTTTCTACAAGGTTTTCATGCTCATATACTTTTAAAACTGGAATAAGCTTATGCAACTGCTTGGTGATCTGCTCAATAACACGAACTGAACCCTGAGTTACTATAGTTATACGTGAGTACTTAGACTCAGGAATAGGCGCAACCGTTAATGAATCAATATTATAACCACGTCCCGAAAAAAGCCCGGAAATACGTGATAAAACACTGGCCTCATTAATTACGATTACAGAAATTACGCGTCTCTCTTCTGCCATTATTTATCCTTATACTCTAACATCATATTAAACAGTGATCCGCCTGATGGGACCATTGGCAGTACATTTTCTAAACGGTTAACCGTTACATCTATTAGAGCAACAACATTTTTTTCAACCGCATCTTTAATTGCTGCATCAAACTCTTCTTTTGTCTTAACACGGTAACCCACACCGCCAAAGCTCTGAGCTAACATAACAAAGTCAGGCTGTAGGCTTAGATCAGTTGATGAGTGGCGCTTGTCATAAAACATAGTCTGCCACTGACGAACCATACCAAGATAGTTATTATTTAAAATTACATTGATAACAGGCAGTTTATACTCAACCGAGGTCATCAGTTCTTGTATATTCATAAGGATAGAACCATCCCCTGTTATGTTAATACTCACCTTGTCCGGGCATCCTCGTTTAACACCTATAGCTGCTGGAAAACCAAATCCCATTGTCCCTAGTCCACCCGAAGAGATAAACTGGCGCGCACGTGTGAATGGATAAAACTGTGCTGTCCACATCTGATGCTGACCAACATCTGTTGAGATATTTGCATCATCTCCAAGAAGTTGACCAAGGCGTTCAATAACCCACTGAGGCTTAAGAACATCATCACTGTCTTCATAAGAGAGGGGATGAAGTTTATCAAAGTTTGCTACTGTCTCTCGCCACTGTGCATATTTTGTAGAATCAACCTTCTCTTTTGCTAATGGGATCATCTCATTAATAACATTCTTCACATCACCGACTATAGGAAAGTCAGCCGAAACCAGCTTAGATATACTTGCCGGATCAATGTCAATATGAATGATCTTTGCATGTTTGGCGAACTCAGAAAGCTTACCCGTAACTCTATCATCAAAACGAGCACCGATAGCGATCATCAGATCTGCCTCAGACATACTCATATTTGCCGCATAAGATCCGTGCATACCGAGCATAGAGATAAGGTTCTCATTGTCTACGCCTAAGGTACCTCTAGCCATAAAGGTCTCAACGGCCGGAATATTTGTCATGTTAACCAATTCACGCACTTCTTGCGAAGCATTTGAGTTAATAATACCACCGCCAAGATAAAAGATAGGACGACTGGCTTGAGCTATAGCATCGACTGCTTTTTTTATCTGACGCAGGTTACCCTTTACTGTCGGCTTATATGTCTCAAGCTCTATAGTATCCGGATAAACAAACTCTTCTATCTGAGCAGTGACATCTTTAGGAATATCAACATGAACCGGACCCGGACGACCTGTTGAAGCGATGTAAAAAGCTTCTTTCATTATACGAGGAAGGTCTGAAGCATCAGTAACAAGGTAGTTGTGCTTTGTACAAGGACGGGATATACCTACCGCATCTATCTCTTGAAAGGCATCTGTTCCGATAAGACTCATCGGGACCTGACCCGAGATAACGACCATAGGAATAGAATCCATATATGCATCTGCCAGACCTGTGACAGCATTTGTAAAACCAGGACCTGAGGTAATCATCGCTACGCCGACCTTACCTGTTGCCTTTGAATATCCTTCTGCTGCATGAATCGCCGCTTGTTCGTGACGAGCAAGAACATGTTGAAAACCACTTTGTTTGTAAATTTCGTCATAAACATTCATAATCGCCCCGCCGGGGTAGCCAAAAACTACCGAAACGTCTTCTGCGATTAAAGATTCTATAACCATTTGAGCACCGCTTATTTGCATGTGTCTCTCCATTGTTGAAAATTGCTGTTATTATAGTTAAAAAATCTATGAAAGAGGTTAAGCGGTTTTATTACAAAGCAATAAAAGAGCCGAATCAAGGTATTAGTAGAGATTAAGAGCAGAAGAATTAAGAAAAATTCTCACAGGCCCAGATGGCCAATCCTTCTCTTAGTCCATCATCAATGATAACAGAGTTTTCATAATCGAAGAGTCTGAAAAAAGAGGCATATATCATCACCCCTGAGAGTATCAAATCTTCACGCCCCACTCCAACAAATTCTGCGCGCTCATCAAAACTAAGCTTTAAAAGTTCATCTAAGGCCCGCACACAATCAAAATAATTAAGCGTAGAGCCATTAATACGTTTGGCCTCATAATTGTCATATCTCATCCCTTGTAAAAAAGCTGAAATAGTCGTGGGTGTTCCGGCTGTTGCAACAAAGAAGTCAGGTTTTCCTTCTCTTTTATAATAATCTTCTATATATTCTTTAATCTGGGAAAGTTCAGATCTTAGATTTTCATCTAACTCTTTACGTGAACTGTATTTTGATGCCATAGTCACTATACCCACAGGAAAACTTCTAGACTCACTTAGATTTCCTTTTTTCAAGATTATCTCTGTAGAACCACCACCTATATCTATCAATAAGAATGAGCCTCGAAAGCCCAAGTTCTCAAGTCTCTTATCTACGGCAAGAAGGGTCAGGTCAGCTTCTTTATGCGCACCGATTATCTCAAATTTCACACTTGTCTCAAGATAGATCTGTTCTAATACCTCTTGTGAATTTGTGGCGCGTCGCATTGCCTCAGTCGTCACTGCGACACAGGCTTCATTCTTAAAGTCGAAGATAGTTGAGGCTTCTTTAAAACCCTCCAAGATCCTTTCTACGGCAGCAGGAGAGACAATCCCTTTGTTGTGTAGGAGTTCAGCTGTCTTCACTATCTTCTCATATTCACCCGTAAAACATTTTTTACTGCAGTCAAACCCTATCATCCGTAAAGAGTTTGAACCTAGATCTATAGCTATCATAATATCATTTCACTATATCAGAAATTATCATAGAAGGTCTAAACTCTTTTATTGAACCTTTTCTAAGTCCGGAAATATCAAAAGTCGATCCAAAGATCTCTATATAACTTTCTATATAGTTTTCTATATGTTCATCTGTCCCGAAAAAAGAGAGATACTTTTTAATAGAGTTTTCTACCGCGTATTGGGATCTGTTCGAGCGTAAAGCCCTTTTTAATTGAGAGATATAAGCCTGTTGCATGATAACAGCTATTGAATTGAATTTTGCTCTTATCTCAAAAAAGTCCTCCAAAATAGAAATCACATTAGTAACATCTGCCTTTGAAGCATATTTTTCGGCTAATACAAGATGCTTATTCCACTTCTGCTCTAAGCTTTTTGCCTCTGGAAGTTCCCTTAAGAAAGGATACTTTCCTATCAACTCATACATCAAGGGGAGGTCTTCCGCCTGTAGGGCCTTGGTGAATTTTTCCTGGGCATTTGCATAGGCTGTCATCTTATTTGCCTCATCCTGATATTCAGGAAAGTAGATCAATTCCGAAGTATAAGAGATAAGTTCGGCATATTTGTTTTCATCCAGAGCCTTATGGGCTTTAAGATAAATATCATCGGCGTATTCTAAAAGCTTGTCATACTCATCAAACTCTTTGATAAAAGGACACTTTTTCAAAAGAGAAAAAATCGTTACATAGTCCTTTTGTGCAAGTTTTTTTTGAAAGAGCAGATAGGCCGTTCTCTGCTGAAAAAGGTCTTGAATTAAGATTGTTTTTTCAGAAATACCCTTGAAATTTCTTAAGAGACTCCTGACCTTTTCATCTCCCTCTTTGTGCATCAAATAGAGTTTGGCTTTGTTGAAATTGATATGCCACTCATTTTCCATAACATGATAAAGATCGCTCTTTTTGAAATGCTCAAAGCGATTTGCCATAGAATAGGCTAAAGAGTATTTTTTTTCATTTACATAAAATTTAAACTTCTCAAACTCTGTATAATCTTTTTCAAGATATTGAATGATCATGCGTTTTGACGGCACCTTGAAAAAGGGTTCTAAGATAGCTTTATAATTTGTTGTCTGTCCGTTTTCCAGCATCTTGACGGCTTTTTTCAGTGTGACTTCCCACAACTCTTCGAGCTTTATATAAATAGTTGAATAATATAATAGAGGGTTCTCATGCGCAGCCTTGTACAGCTTATCATATTCTTTTTGTTTGAGCATCTGCACAAGCGTGTTTTTATCTGGTATAAGAGCATAAAAATTTACCCGGCCGGTTTTAGTCCCGACAACAAGTTGAGCCTTTGATCCCAAGAAAGAGAGAGATGTTATCTTGCTGTTCTCTTTAAGATAAGATCTTGTCAGAGGTTTTTCCTTCTCAATATCATATAAACAGACATCTCCTGACTTTGTCCCTACAAATACAAACCTTTCATCATTGCTTACTGCGAAACAGCTTGTCTCGTCATTAATCTTTGCAAACCTTTGAAGTATTTTAAAGGTTTGCAGATCCCAAAGAATCATATAACCTTCTTTATCTACTGAAATCATCCTCATATTTTTTAATAGTTTCATTCCAATCACAACACTTGTATGCCCAATGAGGCGAACAGGAGGCTGCATTGTTGTTAGGTTTAAAACAGATATAACCCTATCATATGAGGCCGACGCGATAAAAATTGAGTTGATCTCCAAGGCGGTAACATAGTCTGAATGAGAAGGAAAAGAGTAGGCAAGAGCACCTGTGTCAAGGCTCCATACGAAGGTCTTACCGTCTGTTCCGCCGCTTACAATATAGTGATCATCATCATCTACACAAACAGATTCAACATCTCCCTTATGCCTAGAGATTGTGTAAAGAAGTTTCTTTTTCTCTATGTCATAAACAACAGCCTTATTCGTATGAGGGATAATAATTGCAGAATATTTTCCTGAAGCAGAAACAGACATATGGTTTCCCCAAGAACGTTCTTGTTTAATATTTGTCTTAAATCCGCCTATAATCTTATGGGTATCAACATTAATTTTGCGTAAGCTTCCACCCTGATCCATAACAACAAGGTCCCCATTATAAAGAAGTTTTAATGTTATAAGGGCTGATCTGAATTCAAGACTTTTATCAGGTTTCATACTGTCTATTTCATCTCGCTGCTAAAATATCCGTTTTCAAGTAAGACAGAACGAATCTCACTCTGATGAGCCTCGCCCTTTGTTTCCAAGTGAATAGTCACATTAGCATCCCCATAATCCAAGGTTGTAGATGTTCTATCATAAGAGATATGTACAATATTTGCATACAGATTTTGAAGAAGCTCGGTCAATTTCATAAGAGAACCCGGTTTATCCACTAGAGTAACAGTTAGTTTCATCTTTCGGTGAGACTTAATAAGACCCTTTTCGATGATAACAGAGAGCATAGTCACATCAATATTTCCACCACTGAGGACAACACCGATTTTTTTGCCCTTTATATTATCTATTTTTTCATGTAAAAGTGCGGCTACACCGACGGCTCCTGCACCTTCAACAACAAGTTTTTGTTTTTCAAGAAGATAAAGAATAGCATTGGCGATCTCTTCATCATCCACAGAAATAGCTTCATCAACTAATGAAAGAATATAGTCTAAAGTAATCAAAGAAGTGTCACGAACAGCAATTCCATCGGCAATAGTACGAACAGAGCTTGTATTTGTCGGACTCTTTTGATCAAACGAGTTCTTTAAGGCAGGTGCACCTGTAGCACTGATCCCGATAATCTTGATATTAGGGTTTATCGCCTTTGCAGCAACTGCAATACCCGATATCAAGCCACCTCCACCCATAGGTACCATGATGATATCCAAGTCCGGCTGTTCTTCCAGCATCTCTAAGGCTACTGTGCCCTGACCTGCAATAATCTCATCATCTTCAAAAGGATGAATAAAAACCAGAGAGTTCTTTTGTGCATACTCTCTCGCATAAGCATAGGCTTCATCATAGTTTGTACCGGCAAGAACAACCTCTGCTCCGTAAGAAGTAACACCGTTGATCTTTGTAATGGGTGTTGATTCAGGCATCACGATAAGAGCATGAGTTCCAAAATGCTTCGCTGCATAAGCAACACCTTGGGCATGATTTCCAGCACTTGCGGCTATAACACCTTTAGATCTCTCTTGTTCACTAAGGGAGGCTACTTTATTAAAAGCGCCGCGAAGTTTAAAAGCTCCCGTGATCTGAAGGTTCTCTTTTTTAACAAAAACCTCTGCACCAGAGATATTACTTAATTGCGGCGCATAAGCGAAGGGCGTTTTTACTGTTATGCCTTTTATACGTTTAGCGGCTGTTTTAACGAGGTTTAAATCTAACAAATATGTCCTTAAAGTGCTGCGTGCTCAACCATTGTACACTTGTTTTGTACAACCTTTATGCCCGCTTTTTCAACTATTTCAGCTGCTTCATTATTTACTATGCCTATTTGTGACCAAAAGTACTTAACATCACCGCGTGCTATAGTCGCATCTGCTACGGCCATCAATGCATTTGGTTTGCGAAATACATCAACCATATCGACTTCAAAAGGTATCTCTGCTAAAGATCGATATACCTTTTCACCCAGTATCTCATCTTCTTTTGGATATACCGGGACAATCTTGAAGCCCTGCTCTTTCAGGTATTTAGCCACCCTATGACTCGCCTTAGAAGGATCAGGAGAGAGACCTAATATGGCAATTGTCTTTGTATCTGAAAAAATATCTCTGATCTCATCACTTGTACAATTTACAGTTGGAAATTCGCACTCCATGATATATCCTTTACTATATATTTACTGCGATTATAGCAAAAATGCGGAAAAAACCTCACAAGATTCTATAGAGATGTAAATATAATGGCTCTGCTCATTCGAAGATCTAGCAAGTCAGAAGAAATCGAAGATCTAATATAGTGTAAATTTAACGTTTAAGTGTTTCTTCTTTTTTAACCCACATCTCTTTTGTCGCTTTTTTCCACTTCTTGTCAACAAAATACCCTGTGATCTTAATCCAATCATCCGTAGAGATATTGCTGGTAAAGGAGGTGTTCTCTTCCCAAACATCTATGATCTGTCCCTGCGGTGCATCATAAACTGAACTCTCTTTTTTGACACGGTAAGCACTTGCTTCTGTGCTTATTATTTCTAAACTTTTAATCGACTGACCTTCAATGATCAAGTCGGCGCAGGCATTGTCAGGCATTACAAAGGTCGGACTTTTATCTATTACAGGTTTATCTTCCACCTCATGAGGTAGAACTGTTATTTCTTTTTTTACAGTAGTGTGAATCTCGTTTTCATCTTTCATCATCAGTTTGGGAAAAGGATTATCATCTACATAAAGAGTCTTGACCTCTCCTGTTTTTAGCTTACACTCTTTTGATTTAGAAGTTATGAGCTTTTTTTCTAAGTCCCTTTTTTCGTCTTCTAAAAGAATACACAATGAAGACGGTTTAGGCGAAACATTGTGAGTTTTATTAGTTTTAGCCTCTGTCTGCAACTCATCATTCTTCTTTTTAAGCTCTATGTTTTGTTTATTTCTTTTTATCAGCTCTTTTTCTAAGGAATATATCTTTGTTTGCAAGGAAGCAGCATCTTGGGCTTTTTTAGCATTTTTCTGCAGTCTTAGGTTTTCATCTTCAAGGATTTGGAGTTTTTTTCTATTTTCTTCAAAGACCTTATAATCAATTCCCTCTCCCATAGATATCTTTTTCATCACCTTTTCTTGTTCTTGTACTTGTGCCAAACATTCTTTGTTTTCACGTGCAGAACTTTCATATCGTAAGCGAAGCTCACTGACTTCATCTACAACACTTTGCATACGTTCCACCATAATCTCACTAGACAAGGCTGAACTTACAAATACAAGGCTTAAGATAAAGAGTGAAGTTTTCATTATTTTACTTTTCTTTTTAAGACCGCACCCATCTCTAAGTGAGGGGTATAAGGGAACTGATCAAAGGCAGCCATCTGTATCAACTCATATTCATCTTTTAACTCTTCAAGGTCACGACGCAGAGTCTCAGGGTTACATGAAATATAGATAATATGATCAAAACGCCGACAAAAAGCTCTTGATCTGTCATCCAAACCGCTACGAGGAGGATCAACGAAAAGAGTTTCTAGCTTATACTCATCTATGTTAATGTCTTTCATACGTCTAAACTCACGTACACCATCTAAGGCCTCAGTAAACTCTTCACTGCTCATTCGTACAAATTCTATATTGTGCGTATCATTTAGACGCATATTCTCTTTTGCCGCAGAGATAGAACTTTTTGATATCTCAGTCGCTAAGACCTTATCAAAAACAGTTGCAAAAGGTATAGTAAAGTTCCCTGCCCCGCAATATAACTCCAATAAGTCCCCGCTTGAGCCTTTTGCCTGTTTAAGCGCCCATGAAACCATCTGCTCATTTACACCCGGGTTAGGCTGAGTAAAAGAGTTCTCTATCTGCTTAAAATGGTACTCTTTATCATCAAAGATAAGAGTCTCCATCACATAATCTTGACCGACAACGACTTTTTGTTTTCGACTTCGTCCTATGATATGAATATTTAGCTCTTCTGCCAGTTCAAGAGCTTTTCTATTCCACTCTTCATCAAGTTTGATGTGATAGATAAGCGTAGCAACGATCTCACCCTTTGTTGTGGAAAGAAAGTCTATATTAAAGAGTTTAAAGCCCATCTTTTTTGTTTGGATCTTCTCTATAAGACGAGGCATCAAAGAAGATATCTCTTCATTTACCATAGGGCATTCATTAATCATAACAACGCCTTGCTTATCAAGCCTGTTCATAGCATAAGAGATATCATCTCCCACATGCCAGACTTTAAACTCAGATCGCGCTCTGTAATGAGACTCTTTAGACTTAGCCAAGTCATATTCACCTTGATAGATTGGGCTAAAGAGTTCTTTAACCCCTGAGAGTTTCTGCTCTAACTGCTCATCATAAGAGAGGTCATACAATTTACAAGATCCACACACACCAAAATATTCACAATTCATTTTCATATCCATAATTCTATTATTTTATACTGGCTATCATATTGCCAATAAGTAAGTTCCATCCATCTACAAGGACAAATACAAGTATCTTAAAGGGTAAGGATATCATAACCGGCGGAAGCATCATCATACCCATAGACATCAAGATAGAGGCAACAACCATATCGATGACTAGAAATGGCAGAAAAAGTAAAAACCCTATCTCAAAGGCAGTCTTCAACTCCGAGATCATAAAGGCCGGAACGATTACGGAAAGAGGAACATCTTTTATCGTTTTCGGATTATCCATCTTCTTAATCCTAAAAAACAGGGCCAGATCTTTTTCACGCGTATTACGAACCATAAAGTTTTTAAAAGGCTCTGTAGTACGCTCAAAGGCCTCTTCATAATCAATCTGCTCTGCCACATAAGGCTTAATACCATCATCATAAGCTTTCTGCCCAATTGGCTCCATCACAAAAATAGTCATTAGAAGTGCCAAAGAGACAAGAAGCTGGGTTGGGGGAATCTGCTGTGTTCCCATGGCCTGACGCAAAAATCCAAACACTATAACAAAACGCGTAAAGGTTGTTGTCATCAGCAAAAGACTCGGTGCCAAAAAAAGCAGGGTCAACATCAGTATCACGTTAAGAGATGAGACCAGTTGAGCAGGTGTATCAGGTGAAGACAGAGACAGGTTTATGGTTGGCACTTCTAGTGTTTCAGCAAAGAGTGAAAACCCTAGAAAGATGAGTAAGCTTATTATTTTCATTTATTAAGTGTTTTTGCCTTGTCTAAGATAGACTTTTTCAGTTCAGATTCATTCTCATTTTTTTGTGCATAAAAGAAAAGCTCGACTCTTCGGTTCTTTTCTCTACCCCTAAGCGTCGCATTGCTGCCTTCTGGTCTATGTTCTGCAAAACCTGCTGCGTGCATTCTATCTGCTTTGACTCCACCAAGAAGCAACTCTTTTAAAACAGAAATAGCGCGAGCTGAGGAGAGGTCCCAATTGTCTTGATAAGCCGTGTTCTTTGCGGGAGACTGGTTATCTGTATGCCCACGTACACTTAGCTCTAGATTATTAGGAAGTTCTTGTACTAAAAGAGCAATACGTTTTAAGAAAAGCAAGGCATCCTCATTCTCAATCTTTGCCTCACCCACTTTAAAAAGCAGGCTTGCAGGAAGACGAAGAACAAAACCGTCTTCACTCTCTTTAAGTTCAACTGCCGGGCCCTTTCCCTTTTCCATCATCTCATTCATCTCGGCAATAGCTTGATTAATACGGTTAACTTGCTGAGAACTCTCATCACGGCTTTCTATAGGTGTAGATTCCAAGATGCGTTGTTTTGAGATCTCAGTCTTGGTTCCGCCTTCAAGTACCGACATAGCCCCAGCAAGTGAACCGATCGCCTCAGAGATCTTTTTTGCATCCATACTTGACATAGAGAGTAAGAGTACAAAGAAGCATAAAAGAAGTGACATAAGGTCACCAAATGCCGCCAGCCAAGCGGGCAGACACTTAGGGCAATCGCAAGGTTTAGCTTTCTTTCCCATTAAACAGGCCTGATCTTATTCAAACTGACTAACGCGATCGCCGGGCGAAAGGAAAGAGAGAAGTTTTGCTTCAAGCGTACGCGGATTATCTCCGGCTTGAATAGACATAATACCTTCTAAGACAACTTCTTTAACAAGGTTTTCTTCATCATTACGAATAAGAAGGATATTTGCAATAGGCGCACCAAAGATATTTCCGATCATCGCACCATACATGGTTGTAAGCAAGGCAACGGCCATAGAAGGACCAATGGCCGAAGGGTCAGCCATATTTAAAAGCATGGCAACCAGACCGATAAGCGTACCGATCATTCCCATCGCGCCCGCAAATCCGGCCCATTGATCAAAAATAGCCGCATTTCCTTTATGTCGCGTACTTGTTTGATCCATCTCAATCTCTAAAAGATCGCGGATTGTGTCCGGCTCATTTCCATCAACAGCCATTGACAGACCCTGCTTTAAAAAAGTATTTTCTTCTGTATTAGCAGCTGCTTCTAAGGAAAGAATCCCATCACGTCTGGCTTGAGTGGCATATTCAACCAACTTTTTTATAAGTTCAGGAAGATCTTCTTGAGGAGGTTTTACTGCTATCATGAAGATCTTTACAAAGTTCTTCATCTGCTCCATCTTAAAACCGACTAAAAGTGAGCCAAGTGAACCACCGATAACGATAAGCATAGAAGGAATATCGATGTAAGCACCGATACCAACACCCATTGCCATTGCACCAAATAAAAGCGCAAGAATTAAAACAAGTCCTATGACCGTTGCTAAATCCATTAAAACCCCATAAAAATATTTATTAATTAAAGTACATGATTATTACTTAATTTTTAAAATAGTAGCTTAAACTAGGCTCCCCAATTAAAACTAAGATAAAATTTGTGACTTTATTTGTCCTTACATCGGTAATTTAATAAAAAAAATTACTTAAAAATTATTTTTTTGTTTTCTCAGCTTTCACTTTTTTTGTTATAATCTCATAAATTTATGCGTTTAAAGAAATAAATATGAATTTATCAATCGTGATCTTAGCTGCCGGAAAAGGCAGCCGAATGAAGTCTTCTATGGCAAAGGTACTTCACCCTATCAGCGGAAAAGAGATGCTTTATTTCATTATTAAAGAGTCATTAAGCATCTCTGATGATGTTACTGTAATTATCCATCATCAAAAAGATGCTGTTCAAGAAGCGATGATGAAACATTTTGGAAACAAAATAAACTTTATCGTACAAGATGCAGATAAGTTTCCAGGCACGGGCGGAGCTGTTATGGGTATCAAGCCCCGTCATGAAAAGGTCTTGGTTTTAAATGGGGATATGCCTCTTATTACCGCAGATGCCTTAAAAGGCTTTGAAACCTCAGATGCAGATATAACTATGTCTATCTTTGACTTGGAAGACTCCTCAGGATATGGACGGGTTATCATCGGCGAGAATGGTGTTGAGCGCATCGTTGAAGAAAAAGATGCCTCTGATGAAGAAAAGTCTGTCTCGACTGTTAATGCAGGTATCTATTCATTTTCTAGAGCCGTTATACAGAAATACCTTCCATCTCTATCTAACGACAATGCACAAGCCGAATATTACTTGACAGATGTGATTGCAATGGCAAAGGCTGACGGACTCAGTATTGAGCCTCTTTTAGTAGATGAAGAGCATTTCAAGGGTGTAAATTCCAAGTTTGATCTTGCGACAGCAGAAGTCATCATGCAAGAACGTATCAAAGAAAAATGGATGAGAACAGGTGTTAGCATGCAGCTCCCCTCAACTATCTACATTGAAGAGGGCGTTACCTTTAATGGTGAATCGATCTTAGAGAACGGCACTCGCCTATGCGGGAACACACTTATTGAAAACTCACATATAAAATCAGGCTCCGTCATCGAAGACAGTGTCATCAAGAACTCAGACATCGGGCCTTTAGCGCATATCCGACCACACTCACATATACAAGACACCCACATCGGTAACTTTGTAGAAGTGAAGAAGTCAACGCTAAAAGGTGTTAAAGCGGGTCATCTTTCTTATCTTGGAGATTCTCAAATAGATGAAGGCACCAACGTCGGTGCAGGTGTAATCACCTGTAACTATGACGGCAAGGCCAAATACCAGACTATCATTGGAAAGAATGTCTTTATCGGTTCTGACTCTCAGCTTATAGCACCTGTTATTGTTGAAGATGATGTTATGATCGCGGCAGGGACAACAGTGACTGCCGGTAAGGTTGAGAAAGGTTCACTTTCTGTCTCACGCGCACCTCTGAAATCTGTAGCTGGCTTTTATTATAAATTCTTTGGAAAAAAATAGTTCCCTATCCCCTATTGAATTTTCATATATAAACACAAGAACCAAGGAGAACTAAGTTCTCCTTCTGACATCTATACTTCTTCTCAACATCATATGTTTATCACAATGATTTTCAGGTACTACAGGACTAAAATGATATTCAAAAATATTATGATATACTAGTTTATATCCATAAGTCTATAGTGTATTTTAAAGCATGTGGGTGATACTTAACTTAAAGGTTCGTATATGAAAGAAAAGCTCTTTATCTTGGTGCGTTGGACAGGAATGTCTATTGCTACTATTTCGATGATTGTTGTTATCACTTGTACTGTCAAAATGTTTCTACCACTTGAAGGTGCTGTAGAAAATGAGATCGAAGTACCTGCTGTTGAGTTTGTTGAGTTTGCAGCATTTAAAAACTACAGTGTTGACAAAAGCACTAATGTGACAGATGCAAGCAGTAAGCTTAAACAAGAACAGTCTGAATTTCAAGAAAACTTTTTCAAACACTATAAGGTCATCTATACAAACCTAAAAGAGTATGCACGGTACGTAGATCAAAGTGGTCTCGAAGAGTACCTATTTAAACTTGTCTCCAAATATGACTATAGGCTTCGAACATCATATATGAAGCAACTTTCTGTAGAGTCTAAAAACCTAATGCAATATGGTGAAGCAAGTCGAGCAGATATTACTAAAAAGATCATTAATTGGGAGAGCTTCTTAGATTGGTTTTAAAATGATTTTGAATCACAACTTCAATCTAATAG
>CBFDAB010000030.1:0-21424 GCA_965602745.1 uncultured Campylobacterales bacterium | reverse complement strand
ACTTAGCATAAGTTCTACCCCTTTAACAGTCTCACTCTAGGCTAACTCTTCTATGGGTTTAAAGTCATTTTTTAAAGATATTTCCATTAACTTCTTTTGAGTTTTAGTTGCTCTATAATCTCGTCTGAGATTTCAGTCGGGGTCTTTCCCGCAGTTTGAATAACAGTGTCCGCACAGGCTAAATATTTTGGATGACGCTGTGAGATAAGATTTTTTGCCTCAGCTATATCTTTTAGAAGAGGACGTTTTTTGAGTTTTTTCTTGGAATTGTCAAAAGAGTTTATACGATCTAAAATAGCATCAAATGATGACTCAAGATAGATGACATGAGCAATTTTTTGAAGGTTTCCCACATTGTAAAATCCGCCGCCAATGGAGATAATACTGTCTTTTACACTATTTTCAAGCCATAAAGAGATGTTTTTTTCAGCCTGTCTAAAATAGGCTTCACCCTCGTTTTTAAAGATCTTTTTGATCTTTGTATTTTCCATACTCTCAATGAGGTCATCTGTATCAAGGCTGATACGCCCTACTTTTTTTGATAATACGCGGGCGATAGAACCCTTTCCCACGCCCATAAAACCCATTAAGATGATGTTGTTGTTTTGCATAATGTCTCTTTATAAAATATATACTAAAATCATAGCAGATGAATGATTAAACTTGATAATTGTACTTATCTAATGAACTTTTTCATATAAGGGACGACAGGTCATACATAGCTTAGCATAGGGCTTTGCTTTTAGCCGTGCCATCCCTATGTGTTCTGAACACATTTCACAGATATCATAGGTTCCCGCTTCTATACGTTCCAATGCATGTTCTATATCAACAAGTTCAGCCTTTTGTTGATCTGATATAAGCTGTTCTATCATTGCATCACTTCGCATAGAAGCAAAGTCCATGTCATCATTGTTTTCTTGAGTCTGAAGCTGTTGCAACTCAGTTGCTGCCAATTCGACATTTTGGAAGATATGCTCTTTGGCATTTAAAAGTTGCTCTTTGAAAAAATCTAATTCCTTACTTTGCATCTAAAACCCTTTATAAAAAGTATCTATTCTTTAATTGAACCCTTTTTTCGCATAAAGTTTTCTTATAAAACAAAACTGATATTATAATGTTATTAAGTTTAGAAGATATGAAGAGGGCATGAATGCAAAGATGTACTCACATAAGGGTGATATAGCTAATAGATATCCTAAAAATGAGAGAGGATGTTCACATTGTCAAACAAAGTTCCGGTGTGAAGATATAAAAGAGTGCCAATGTAAAAAAGATTTCATATGTCCGAAATGTAAGGCAAAAAGAGTGAAAAAGCACAGAAGGTCTTTGCTCAGTCATATTATAAAAGCAGACGACGTCATTTAGTGAAATTTCTAATATCAAGTGCAAGTGACTCTGGGGTTATCCCTGCATGTGACGGAAATTTTTGTGGAGACTGACTTTTTAACTCAAGTACAGCTCTAATAAAAACTGCTATAATAAAATCATGTATAAAAAACTAATTATCTCATTTTTGCTTGTTGCCTTGGTTCAACTCTCCTTTGTTAATCTTATTGATAAGACCAGTTCTGAACAATTAGACAAGGCATTTACCCGCTCTTTGACTGTTTTTGCCATTGCACGTTCCTTGAATGGACTGATCTCTGTTGTTCAGGGAACAGAAGTCTATGCTACACCTGCCGGTGTGGGTGTGAATTTTGCTTTGGGACAGATCGTTGATCCGATGAATGATATGCTTGAACGCTTTTCATGGGTGATGTTAATGAGTTCTGTCTCCTTAGGCATACAAGAGATACTTCTTCATTTTGGTCAGACAGAGCTTATGCAAGGACTTCTTGGGGTGAGTGTTTTAGTCTTGTTATTTATCTTATGGATACCTAAGTTCTGGCACAAAGAGAGTTTCAATCTGATCTTTAAATCTTTTGTGATCTTCTCCTTTTTACGCTTTCTTATACCCTTGATCATTTTGATAAATGAGGGTGTGTATGAATATGGACTGAAAGAGCAGTATGAAAAAGCAAAGCTCTCCTTGGAAGTGACTCAGGCACAGACTGAGGTGATTGTACAAAGCTTAAGGCAGAATCATAAACCTGAGACGTCCACATGGCTGGACTCTTTAAATATCAATCAACAGATTGAGGAGTTCCGCCTAAAGATGCAGACTTTATGGACGAGTCTGAAGAATAAATTTAATAATGCAATAGCCTATATGCTCTCTTTGATCTCTATTTTTATTGTCCAAAGTATTCTTTTGCCTCTTTTTTATTTATGGATATTTTTAAAGATTTTTAGAAAGTTTATGGATGCTGATATTGCTAGCTTTATAGAAGCTAAAATTATAAAAAATAATTAATAATCTATTAAAATGTATAGGAGTACTATAACTTCAAATTTAATTTGAAGGATAAGACATGGCAGTTCGTATTACTGATTTATGTATCTCTTGTGATGCATGTTTAGATGAGTGTCCGACAGAGTCTATAGTAAATGAAGATGATAACCCGACGGGTGAGGATATCTATTATATCAATCCCGAAACCTGTAGCGAGTGCGTAGGTGATCATGATTCCCCGGCTTGTCAAGCCGCCTGTCCGACTGAAGAGTGTATAGTCTGGGATTTGCCATTTAATGATGAAAATCGTGAGCATTTTATCGGAAATCCTTTATATAAGCTTCCAGAAAATGGAATTAATAATAATCAGCCATGGCGTGAAAATATCTCCATGGATGACAGAAAAGCCGGAAATGTTGAGGCTGAGATAGACTAGAAAGATGATTCCTGGTATTAAATATTGAAGAAGTGAAAATGTTTATCTCTTATTTCTTAGTCTTTATGCAATTTGTTTCTTTGGGTCTGCTTTTTTGGCCTTTGAAATACAATTCGTTTAATAATGGGTTGGTCTTCTCCCTGACCTGTTTGATACTTGCCTTAATCATATTAATCTGGACATCTCAACATAACAGGCTTGGAAATTTCAATATAGTACCGGAGATAAAAGATGGCTGTGAGCTTATTCAGACAGGTCCGTATCGTTTTGTGCGACACCCTATGTACACATCTGTAGTACTCATTGGAATCAGTGCTGTCTTGTATGGATTTGTTGTATGGAAGATAGCAGTGCTGGCAATCTTGATGTTTGTTTTATATCTTAAAGCAAAAAGAGAAGAAGGACTCTGGTGTGAAAAAGACTTTCGATATAAGAGCTACCAGAGCAAGACCAAGATGTTTATTCCCTTTATACTTTGAAGATATGGCTCTAAAGTCGGGTATGGAAGGAATGGCACTAACTTAAGCACAAAATTGAGATCTCAGCATTTCAATGAATTGTCTGCTCTTGACTAATGATTTTCGATAAATAGCTTAGTGCTATTTTGGTTTGGCAATCTTTTAGAAAGTAATCACTTTCCAATCGCTTTGTAATGCCTCTGTCAACATCTCTCCGGTATGTGTCAGTTCTACGCCCAATTCACGCAGTTTGTCTGATACGCCATAATCATCACTGCAGACAACACAGGCTTGAAGTTTAACTCCGGTTGAGGCAATCTCTTTTACCTTTTCTTGCAAGTCTGCATTTTCGCTTAATAGTCTGGCTGAAGGCCCCCATATCATCAAGACAGCCTCATCCCAATATTGTCTGGGAAGGATGACGCTCGAATACAGAAGTACCATCTTTTTAGCAACTTCAATCTCTTCCGTACTCCAGATAATGAGCAGTCTGTTTTTCATTATTTTCCTTTTTTATAGGGAGTATAACGTACTAAGGGAGTTCATACCATATCTTTTGTATAATGCGCGCAATTAACGTAGCCATGCTACAACGGAGATAAGATGATTACCTTTAGTGATTTACTTTTAAAACTTCAGATGTTCTGGAAAGAACAGGGATGTAACATTGTCCAGCCTTATGATATAGCTGCGGGAGCAGGGACTTTTCACCCTGCAACCTTTTTGCGTTCTCTTGATTCTAAACCTTGGTCAGTTGCCTATGTGGCCCCTTCACGCCGTCCTACAGACGGCCGTTACGGAGAAAATCCAAATCGTTTGGGTTCATACTATCAGTTTCAAGCGCTTATCAAGCCCAGTCCGGACAATATTCAAGAACTTTATCTGAAAAGTTTAGAGTATCTTGGACTTGATCTTAAAGAACATGATATTCGTTTTGTAGAAGATAACTGGGAATCTCCGACACTTGGTGCTTGGGGACTTGGCTGGGAAGTCTGGTTAAACGGTATGGAAGTCACACAGTTTACCTACTTCCAGCAAGTCGGTGGAATTCCTTGTGATCCAGTAGCTGTTGAGATCACTTACGGAACAGAACGTCTGGCGATGTATCTTCAAGGTGTTGACTCTATCTTTGATATTGTATGGAATGAGAACGAGCACGGTAAGACTCTGTATAGAGATATCCATAAAGAGAGCGAAATAGAGTTCTCAAAATATAATTTTGAAGTTGCCGATACGGATATGCTTTTCAAAGAGTTTGATGCCAAAGCAAAAGAGTGTCTAAGAACCTTGGAAGCAGGCCTTCCTTTACCTGCGTATGATCTATGTATGTCAGCATCAAACACCTTTAATGTACTTGATGCAAGAAAAGCTATCTCTGCAACTGAGAGAGCAAACTACATCTTACAGATACGTGAACTTTCTAAGGGCTGTGCAGAGCTTTATAAGTCTCAAGAAGTTGAGCGTAATGCAAGAGTTCTAGCAAACTAAGTTCTTTCAAAATGCTATTTAGAACCTTTTTAAAAGGATCTTATAGTACAATCCTCTTATGAATACTCCCACAAAACTTATCGGACAAATCGATACTATTATTTATCAGAATGAGAGCTTTTTTATTGCTGTTTTAAGCGACAAGACAAAGGTCTCGGGTGAATATGTCGAAGCTCCTATTGACAGTCTAAAAGGAGCTGCCGTCACACTTGAAGGTGAGCTTGTTGAGCATAAAAAACATGGCTCGACATTTAAGTGTACCTCCGTTAAAGTTAACCAATCTGAACTCTTTTTCTTTCTGAACCGTGTGGTAAAAGGCTTTACTAAAAAGCTGACCTCTGACCTTATAGAGAAGTTTGGCGAAGAGGGGCTGATAAATGTCTTGGATAATGACATTGAGAAGCTTTTGGACTTTAAGGGTGTTAAAGAGAAGAAGTTAGAGCGCATTCAAAAGTCCTGGAAGCAGTTTCGCTCTATTCGTGAACTCGGAGAGTTCCTTGCTCCCTTTGATGTCAGTTCAGCCATGATACACCTAATAGCCACTCAGCTCAAAGAAGTTCCCAACCCTGCTGAAAAGATCAAGAAAAATCCTTATGTCTTAACACATATAAAAGGCATAGGTTTTAAACGTGCAGATGAGATCGCAAAAAAGATGGGTGTCGGCGATCTGGATGAAAATCGCCTGCATGCGGCAACGAATTATCTTATTAGAGAGTTGTGCGATATGCAGGGGAACTCTTGTATCCCTAAGATGACTCTGTATGAACGTTTAGATGAGGAACTTGGACTGTTTAATAAGCATGAACTCTATGAAAGAACAGTCTTGGAAATGGTTTCGGGAGGACAACTTCACCAGTTTGGAGAGCTTCTTGCACCGGATATCTATTATTATGCAGAAGAGCAGATACTCAGCTTTATCAAAAAGAAGTGCAAGCAGGATTTTGGCGAGATCAAAAAAGATCTAGACAGTTTTATATCAAAGCGTGAAGAAAATGCCGGTTTTAAACTCTCTGATGAACAGCGTCAAGCCGTTGAGATCTTAAATGCGGGCTCATCTATCTTACTTCTTGTCGGGTACGCCGGTACGGGTAAATCTACCTCTGCACGTTTGATCTTAGATCTTATGGAGCAGAAGGTCGGAGAGAACTTTATTATGTGTACGGCTCTTAGCGGTATCGCCTCGCAGCGTATTGCAGAAACAACGGGGTATCAAAGTTCTACTATACAGAGTCTTATCGTAAGATATGAGGAGAAAGGGGAGATGCCTTTTAAGGTTATCTTGCTTGATGAAGCCTCTATGGTCAACTCTATGCTCTTTTTTCAGCTTATCAAGATGGTAGATGATGATGCGGTCTTTATCATTGTCGGAGATGACGGACAGCTTCCTCCTATTGGAGCCGGAAATGTTCTCTCTGATATGATTACTTTAGAGCTGGCACCTATGGTTAAACTGACTAAGCTTTATCGTCAAAGTGAGAAGCAGGCAATTGCCCTGGTTGCAAATACCATCCGCCAGGGGCAGGTTCCGAAGTTTTATGAAGAGTATGATGATTTTCATTTTCAAGAGGTGAGTATTGACAATTATTACCAACTTAAAAACTCTCTCTCGAAGCCTCAACTTCATGATCTAAGAGAAGAACATGCAAATCGTATCTTGGCCTCGATAATGCATCTGGCCGTTGAAGAGATACCCCGTTCAAGAGAGCTATTAAAAACCAAGAACATCCTAGGATATTTGAATACTTTTCAGGTGATAACACCGATGAAGGGAGGGACATTAGGGAGTGAAAATCTTAATAATATGCTTCAGAAGTATTTTAACCCCTCGTCCAAAGAACAGGTCAAAGCAGGCAAATATGAATACCGTTTGATGGACAAGGTCGTACATATAAAAAACGAGAATATGCCTTGTAATACTCCTGATGGATTTAAAAATGGGAATGAAGGCTTTGAAAAAAGAGTCTTTAACGGGATGGTAGGGCTTGTCTTTAAAATAGATACGGATGAAGAACTTTTATCTGTTTTTTATCCCAATGAAGATCTGGTCGTTCATTATGATTTTGACCAGCTTAAAAACTATCTCTCTCTTTCGTATGCTTTGACCATCCATAAGGTTCAGGGCATGGAATATGAATCTGTTGTGATCCCTGTGACATTCTCACACTTTATTATGCATAATACAAAGCTTCTTTACACAGCCATTACCAGAGCAAAAGGGCAGTGTTATCTTGTGGGAGAGGGCGCGGCATTTGAATCAGGTTGCAAAAAGCTTGATACAACGAAAAGACAGACAGTTTTGCAAGCCTTAGTTGGCAAGTAGAAGAGTTAAGAAAAAGGGTCTTTTGCCACGAATGTATATATTAAATAGGATACTTGACAATATAATATAGCTATGTTTATCTTAACATAGATTTTAGATAAAGAGTGTTAGCATAACGCATCTTTCTTAAGGGAATTGAATGAATTTCAGTACAATCAAAAGTAAATTAATTTTATATCTAGTGATTTCTCTTCTGAGTATCGTAACAAGTGTTGTTTCAGCATATATGATCGCTTCATTTGAGATCAAGAAGATCATGATAAATGACATTACAGATGTTGCTAGGACCTTACAAAGAGGTCTTGATTACCTTGCATTAAAAGATAAAGAGGCTTATAATCAAGCTGACTTTGCAGAGCTTATGAATGGGATGAAAATAGGCAAAAGTGGTTATATCTATCTTATAGACTCTACAGGAAAACTTATTACCCACCCAAAAAAGCAGGGTAAAAGCCTAGCCGGTACATCATATGCAGAACATATTATCCACGATAAGAATGGCGGTACGCATGAATATGTATCGGCAACTTCAGGGCAAGAAAAGATTGCAGCCTACCAATATATAAAAGCTTGGGATATGTGGGTTGTTCCGGGCGTCAATAAGGCAGACTATTTTGAAGACCTTACAGATAACTTCTTAAAATGGATGATGATTGTCGGTGGTATTCTTGCTGTTTTACTTGCAACAATAGGAAGTATTATAGAAAGACGCATTGTTATGCCGGTTGAAAACCTTATTGAAGTGGCACATGAATTGGCCCAAGGAGACGGGGACTTGAAAAAACGCTTAGATTTTCCTGGAAAATCTGAGATGGCTAAAGCAAGTAATTATGTAGATAAGTTCATTAGTCGTATTCAAGAAGTCGTAAATGTTGCTAAAGATACAGTGGTCTCATCAGTTCGTTCAGCAGATGAATTAGAAGAACTATCTAAAAAGATGACAATACAGATTGCACAGCAGCATAAATTGACTAGCTCATCAAACTCTCTTGTCTTGGAGATCAGTACCTCTTTGGATGATAGTGAAGATGCCGCTATTAAGACAGCAGATGATCTAACACATACCTCAGAAGAGTTAGAAGAGATGATTTCTCGCTTATCGAAAATCTCAAATTATGTTGGCGACGCCAGCGTTAAGCAAGTTGATTTTTCACAGAAACTGATGCAGTTAAATGAAGATGCAAATCAGATCAAAGAAGTCTTGACTGTTATTAATGATATCGCTGATCAGACAAACCTACTTGCTCTTAATGCTGCTATTGAAGCTGCTAGAGCGGGTGAACACGGACGCGGATTTGCGGTTGTTGCAGACGAGGTGCGAAAGCTTGCTGAGAGAACACAAAAGTCCTTGTCTGAGATCAATGCAACGATTAATGTCGTAGTCCAATCAATTTCTGATGCAAGTGATGATATGAAGAAAAGTGCTGAGCAGATGTCAGATATCAGTACGATCAGCGACGAGATCCAAGTAAAGACGACAAGCACGAAGTCTTCTATGCTGCAAACCATTACATATGCGCAAAATGCAGCTAAATTAGCAACAACAATTGCTCATAGAACAAAGGTCTTAATCAAAAACATGGATGAGGTTACTAATCTTTCAACAAATAGTGAAGGTATTATCCATAAGGTTAATACTACGGTCACGACTATGGTTGAGCATTCACATGATCTAGAACAACGTTTAAACGAATTTAAATCTTAAGAGCTTGCAAATGCCTTTAATCTTACTCTTATTTCTAGTGACACTATCGTATGCCTCTGAATTTCCGGATACATTTTCTCGTGTTGGAGATCCAGTATTTT
This sequence comes from uncultured Campylobacterales bacterium, assembly GCA_965602745.1. Classification (GTDB taxonomy): domain Bacteria; phylum Campylobacterota; class Campylobacteria; order Campylobacterales; family Sulfurimonadaceae. The sequence goes on along the minus strand of CBFDAB010000030.1, from coordinate 12,581 downwards.
CTAATATGAAAAAGTACCAAGAAATCAAAGAGCTGGATATCTTTAAAGATAGACCAGAACTTATAGAAGCCTTCTTATTGGATGCAAAAGCAACGATGCAAAAGGGATTCTTCCTAGATAAGGTGAAAAATAATCCTGAACTTATTGTGGATAAGGATAAGATAAAATCTTATGCAAAAGAGTTGCGTATACTCAGTAATCAAGATGAAAATATTCTCTTTGAACTTAACAAAGATATTAAAAGCTTGTATGAGCAAGGGAAGTTTCAATCTCTTAAAAAAATAGATGAGGCTGGTTTTGTTTTAAGTGTAAAAATAAGACAAGCTATCAAAGATGAAGACAAAAAGCACAAAACGATTGAACTAAAAGAGAAAGAGATGAAAGTGGCTAAAACGCCTCCATCAAAGCAAGAAAAAAACCTCTCTGCTACTGCTGTTCTGGTTAATACAAAACCGCTTGAAGTCGAAAAAGAAGTTTTAAAAGTAAAAGTAGAAGTGACTCCGGCTACACTGCTTGTAAAGCAAGAACCTATAATTGAAAAGAAAGTTATTTCCACTCCAATTAAAAAAAATAATAAGTCTACAAAACTTGAATATTATGAGATGAGTTTAAAAAACTTAAAAGATGAATTATACGCTTTAAGAGAGGGAAGTACAGATAACTCGTCTCAAGAACTGAGTGAACTTCCTTCTGAGAATGAAAGAAAGATGCTATGTTTAAACAATATTACAGCAATGAATTATTGGATGATAAAGGTCTTGGAAAACAAAAATGACAGCTGCTTATTGAAAGATTCTATCAAGCAGATGAAGTCTTACGATAAGGCTTCAATGTCCTCATGCGGCAGAGAATCTATGCGTTATATTGAATGGCATGGACGGATTAAACCTTATGTCGGAAAGAGACTCTTTGAAGCAGAAGCAGGGTGTAATAATTAATTAAAACCCTCTTCTAAATAGGTTTGTGGTAACTGTAATAAAAGTGGTTTTTTTGACTTATCTAACCACTTCATAAGTCTAAGAAGCTCTTCTTCTTTCATAGCTGTGCATCCTGCCGTTGAAGCATCATACTCTTTTTGTATATGAATAAAGATACATGAACCGCCTCTTTTAAGACCTTCTTGGTTATGTCCTACAATAATACCCAGCTTATAAAGATCATCTTCTCTTCTCATATACTCAAAACTTTTGAACTCGCTTGGGTCTTGTCTTTGAATAACATGATTATACAAAGCTGAAGCACTCTCATCTATGCACAAGGTAGAAGAAGAAACTTGCAGATAAGCGAAGTTGAAACTCCTCTTCTCATATCCAAAAAAACTCTTCAAGCTGAAGAGGCCCGCCGGAGATTTCCCGTCTCCCTCTTTTTTAACGGGGTCACGGGGTGAAGAGTTAAATGCTATAAGACCCTTTCCCCAAGCTAGTCCTGAACGACCAATATTCACAGATATATTATCAAATATTTCAGTCCATGTTCCCTGTTCTTTTTCGTAGGCTTGCAGGTCCGCCTTGCTAGAATTAAAGTCATCAGCAGAAACAACTAAAAGTTGTTTTGTGTCTGTAGGAATAGAAATATCAGCATAAAGATGTAGGCTGAGAAGAAATAAAAGAATGTTTTTCATAATAATGCTAATAACTTAGTTTGATTTAAAGATAACTATAATACCATAATTGAAATTTAAACTTCTTAGAGTCAGGAAAGTTATTATGAATATTCGTACAGCAAAAGCCGAAGATGCAGATTTTATTGCATGGGCTATTTTAGAATCATCACGTGCAGGTAAGAAGCTTGGTGTATTCGATCTACTTTTCTCACCGGCAGAAGATGTGACCAAAGCATTGAAACAACTTGTCACACACGAGATAAAAACAGTTTGCCATTATAGTAATTTTTTGATTGCAGAAGTTGATGGTGAGTTAGCCGGTGCCTTATGTGGATATGACGGATATAAGATCTCATGGGATATGATGAGCCAAGCACTTGAGAACATGGGATGTCAGGGAGATTATAAAGAACGGATCTCCAGCTACCTTATATGTGAACCCAGCATTGAAAAAAATACAATAGTACTGAACTTTATGATTACAAAAGAGAACTTTCGTGGACTTGGGGTTGTAAAAGCTTTAGTCAAAAAAGTACTTTTAAATGCTCGCTTAAAAGGCTTTAGAAGGGCACAAACAAGTATAGAGATAGGTTCTATTGAAACTCAGCTTGCTTATGAAAAAATGGGCTTTACAGCTAAAGAAGAGAAAAAAAGCGATTATTATTTTGAAGAGTTCGGCCGTCCCGGAATCACGAGTTATGTAGTGGAGCTATAAAATAGACAGCTTATCAAGCCTCTCCCTCCTTCCCCCAATTTTAGCTATCTTCATGGCACTTTATACAAGACAAGTCTTTATCTCCCTGTTGAGCGGTATTGTCTTTGGGGAACTTATCTTGTTAGATGCAAATCTTCTTGAATTTATTCCTGTAAGTATTGAGAGATTATTATCACAGTTTCATGAAGACTGGAAACTCAAAACTCTCTTCTTTGTCATCATGGTGGGTGCAATAATTCGTCTTATCTCTACATCAGGGGGGATAGAAGCCTTTATCTCTTATGTCAGCAGAAAACGTATTAAAAGTAAAAAAGACACGCTTCTGATGGGATACTTTATAGGTGTCTTTATTTTTTTAGAATCTTCTATAACGGCCTTAGTGGTCGGTACTCTGACCAAGCCTCTTGCCTCGCGTTATAAGATATCTAAGGCCAAACTGGCTTATTTATGTGACTGTACCTCTTCTCCTGTATGTTCACTCTTTCCTTTTAACGGTTGGGGTGCCTTGCTCTTAGGTCTGATTGGGGTACAAATATCTCAAGGGGTGATTGAGGGAAATAAACTCTCCTTGCTTGTTTATGCTATTCCTCTGAATTTTTATGCCATCGTTACAATGATAGTCTTGTTTATAGTCATCTATACGAATAAAGATTTTGGACCAATGAAAAGGGCTGAAGATGAGGCTACGCAAGCTAGTGAAGAGTATTCACTTGAACTAATAGAGTCTTCGGTAAGTATGAAGGCGATGTTCTATCCTATAGCTGTTATGCTCTTGTCTGTGCCGGTTTTCTTATATCTTAGCGGAAAGGGTAATATCTTAGAAGGAAGCGGTTCTTCTTCTATCTTTTATTCTGTTTTATCTACGCTTGTCTTTATAGCCTTTTATTATGTCCTTAAAAAGATAATGAGTTTAGAAAACTATTTTAAGGAACTAAAAGCCGGTGCAGGAAGTATGGTAGGTATTGGAATGATATTGCTATTGGCCTTTGCCTTGGGTGAGGTGACAGTTGAATTAAAAACGGGACCTTATCTCGCTTCATTAGTGCAAGGGGCTTTAAATCCCTCTTATCTTGCAGGCTTGATTTTTATTATTGCCGGACTGATCTCTCTTTCAACAGGGACTTCATGGGGGACCTTTAGTATTATGATCCCCATAGCCTTGCCTATGGCAGCTGTCTTGGATGCACATATTCCTCTGGTCATCGCTGCGGTTATCTCAGGGGGTGTCTTTGGAGATCACTGTTCGCCTATATCTGATACGACTATTATATCTGCCATGGCAGCAGATTGTGAGACGATTGAGCATGTACGCACACAACTCCCATATGCTATTTTAAGTGGTTTTATCTCTTTAGTTCTGTTTATTCTTTTTGGGATACTATTATAAACATCAATACAGGAAAATATATGAAAATTCTAAACTCAATACTTTTGACAACTGTTTTATGTACAGGCGCTCTTTATGCTGATAAACCTGAACACGCAGGTCATAATAAACATGAGAAAAAGAACAAAAATCAGAAAAACCAGAAGAAACATAAGAAAGAGTATGGCCACTTTTCATCTGAAGAGACAAGGCAAATAAAGTCTTATTACAGTTCTCTTCCTTATGGTCTTCAGAAAAAGATCAGACATGGAAAAGGACTTCCGCCTGGCTGGAATAAAAAAGTTCGTGTAGGCGAAGCTGTACCACAAGAATATATTGACTACGCACAGCCTGTGTCAAATGACTTGAGAATTAAACTTCAGCTTGACTCACATATAAAACTTCTTCAGATCTCTAATAAGATACTTCGCGTTGAAGTCGGAACAAACAGACTCTTAGGTGAGTTCCAATTTTAAAGAGCTCTTTATCTTTCTTCTAAAAGATCTCTTCCTCAACAACACGTTCTATCTCTCCCATCGCATCATATAAATCAAAATAAGCAGAATAATAATCCACCTGAGTTCGTGCTAGAAATCTTTGGGCATCGAGCATCAGACTTGTATTCGATATGCTTTCATCAAACTGGTTTTTTGTGATCCTGAAATTCTCTTTTGCCTGTTCAAGTGCTTTCTCAGCGACTTTTATCTGGTTTTGAGCAAGCTTATAAGACTCAATGGCTTGTTCAAGTTGAAAGTCAAGCTCAAGATAAAGAAAGTTGATACTCTCATTTTTCGCACTCTTTTGATGCAGAAGGAAAGTGCGTTTTGCTTCATCGGCTCCGCCTTGATAGAGATTCCATGAAGCCCTGATAGTGGTTGTAGTTTGATCATGTGTCTGAAAGGTAGCTCCTCCCTTAGGAATAGGATCAACTCCGGCTACTTGGTATTTGGCCTCAAGATCAATTTTTGGATAATAATTGGATGCAGAAGCCTTATATGAGTAATTAAGAGCTCTTTTTTGAGCATCTAAGAGCTTTAGCTCACTGCGGTTTTTTAACATCATCTCTTTGAGTTTAGGCAGAAGCATCTCTTTCTGTTCTCTTGATATAGCTTCGACCTGTTCGTCTTTTTGAAGTTGTGAGCCTAAGAGGCGTTTTAGATTGTAAAAGGCTATCTGGATATTTTTTTTGGATTGTAAAAGAGCTTGTTGGGCGGAAGAGAGTTCAACATCAACTTGCAGATAATCATTCTTTGCAAAGAGTCCCTGCTCATAAAAGTTTTTTGCATCTTTGAGTTGTTGTTCTAAAAGTTTTATAGTCTCTTTGGAGACAAAAACCTGTTCTTGTGATCGTAGATAATTGATATAGGCTGAATAGACCTGAAATCTCAGATCTGCCTTGCTTGCATTATGAATAAATTGAGCTGTTTTTTCATTCTCTTGAGAAGTTTTGAGATTAAACTTATCAGCAAAGCCGTTAAAAAGGTTATATCCCAAGGTCGCATCTGCTGAGGAGGCGCTATCTGCACCGACAAAGCTCTTTTGTGAAAATTCACTATATGAGTAAGAGAGGTCAAGTTTTGGTTTAAAACCCGAACGTGCAATATTGCTCTCTTCTTTAGATGCTTTTAATAGAAATTCTTTCTCTTTTAAGCTGGGGTTGTTTTGCATGGCCCTTTCAATGGCCTCATTTATATTCAGAGCAAAAAGTGATAATGCTGAGAGACTTAGTAATACTATTTTTTTCATTTTTCTTCTTCTTTCACAGTTACAAGTGGTTCCATCTTTATAGCAAAGAGCAGCAAAGCCGGAATAACAAAGATGGTAAAGAGGGTTGAAAAAGCCAGACCGCCTGTTATGACAGAACCAAGCCCTCTGTAAAACTCTGATCCTGGTCCCGGAGCTAAAATAAGGGGTAACATCCCGAACAAGGAGGTAAGCGTACTCATAAAGATAGGACGCAGACGAGAATGGGTGGCTTCAATAACAGCTTCTTTATGTTCAAATGCATGATTTCGTACCAGGTTCAGACTTTGGTGAACAATCAAAATGGCATTATTTACAACTATTCCGATAAGGATGATAAAGCCCAGCATGGTGAGAATATCGAGAGCCTGAGGTGATAAGAAAGCATTTGTCAGACCCAGGCCTATAAAACCTCCTGCCGCAGCGAGTGGTAGAGTGACCATGATGATGAGAGGATAAAAAAAGTTCCCGAACAGAGCTGCCATCAAGAGATAAGTGATCACAATGGCTAATATGAGGTTGTATTTCATACTTGAAATAGTCTCTATAAGTTTATCAGCTGTCCCCGTGAGTCGGATATCAAGGTCTTTATTTTTTACCTGAGGCAGTATCTTTGTCTGTATGAGTTCAATAGTCTCTTGAACAGTGAGGTCTTTTGGAGGTGTTACTTGAAGTGTAATAGTACGTTTTCCGCCAAGGTGACGAATAACGCTGATACTGTTGCTTCTCTCCAAGCTAGAAAGTGAATCAAAGCTTACTAAATCACCTGTAGGTGTGGCAACGAGAGCATGATATATGTCTTCAGGTGTTTTAATATCTTTTTGGTCTGCTTTTAAAATGAGGTTGATCTTTTTCTTTCCGTCTACCTTGAATTCGGATATCTTGCGTCCATCCATGAGTACATCTGCGATAATTCCCAATGCTCTGGCATCAAGGCCGACAGCATTAAGGCGTTCATTATTAGGAATGATCTTTACCTCAGGAAAAAGAAGTTCTATAGAAGGCTCCGGTCTGATCTGAGACCCGGGGATAATTTGATGTAAACTTCCAAAAAGTTGACCCCCTACCAAGGCTATCTCTTCTATGGACTGCCCACTAATATCAATATCAACAGTGCGTCCTTTTCCCAAACCGCGTTCAAATACACTGGCCTGTTTAGAGATACCGAAGATACCTGGGTAAGAGTTGGCAACTTCTTTTAAAATGGGGATAAGTTCTCCTGCACGGCTCGGATCCTTAGAAAGTGCACCAAAGAGCATAAAGTCACCTCCGGCTATGTAAAAGAGTCTTTCTATCTGAGGATAGCCATCCACATCAGACTTGGTATATTTCTCTAGCTTGGCATAGATATCCTCACCTATACCTTTTCCCTCTTGATAAGAAAGTCCCGGAGGCGGAATCATGATGTTGAAGACGAGGTTTCTATTTCCCTGAGGAAGGTATTCCATCTTGGGAAAGAGTATATAAGTAGTAGAAAGAGAAAAAAGAACCAGTATGACAACGGTTGTTAACTGATGGCTTTTACTTCTTAAAGTCCAATGAACATATTTCATGATCTTATTGTTGATTCCGTGTCCAAGTCTTACTATATAAGACTCTTTTTCTTTGGTCTGATATTGTTCATGTGCTGAGAATTTCATAAGCTGGTTCCACAACATCGGAATAACCGAAATAGAGACAAAGAGAGAAAAACTTACAGCGGCAGTCACCGTAATTGCGATGTCTTTAAATAGTTGTCCTGCCTCATTTTCCAAAAAGATAATAGGAAGAAACACTGCTATAGTCGTTAGAGCAGAAGCAATTAAAGCACCCCAGACCTCTGTTGTCCCATCAAATGCCGCATCAAAAAATTTCTTTCCCATCTTCTTATGTCGGTCAATGTTCTCAAGAACGACAATGGCACTATCTACAAGCATACCCACAGAAAAAGAGATACCTGCGAGAGAGATGGTGTTAAGGGTTCGTCCAAGTATCTCTAATATAATAAAAGTAGCAATTATACTGATAGGAATAGCAAGAGCAATAACGGTCGTTGAGGAGATAGCACGTAAAAATATCAGAAGCACAATGATGGCTAATAGTCCACCGACTAAGATATTTTGCTGAACGAGGTCAATAGAGCCTTGGATATAGTCACGTTTATCATTTAGCCATCTGATCTTAAGACCCATCTCTTTGAGTTGGGTCTGATTAAGATTATGAACCATCTCTTCGACATCATCTGTTAGTTTTACAATATTGGCATTTCCCTCAGGTTTGACACCGATAACAAGACCCTTGATACCGTCAACAAGTGAGATAGATGATTTTTTTGCATATCCATAAGAGACATCTGCAATCTCACCCAGAAGAACCTCTTGCTTCCCATTAGAGATAAGAACAAGATCTTTGATATCCTGAGGAGTCCTGTACTGTGAAGTCATGCGGATACGGTAAGAACGACGCTGGACATCTAATGAACCGGCAGATATATCTACATTGTTTCTTTGAATCACTGAGATGATCTTATCCATGCTCAAGCCATATGCTGCCATCTTGGCCGAGTCTAAGATAATCTGCATCTGATCTTCTGTTCCTGAGCGCATAAAGAGTTCTGCAACACCGGGTATACGTTCATAATGTTCTCTTATCTCATTTTCCATATAGGACTTATAATGGTCAATATCAATAGGATTTCCTTCCAGGGTCTGAAGCATAGTCCATACTACAGGAGAAGCGCTCTCTCCTGTGGCCTTGATAACAGGTTTTTCTACATTTTCAGGATAGGTATCGACTTCATTTAGCTTATTAGAAACATCCTGCATTGCCTTATTAATATCAATACCCAGCTTAAAGGTGAGGGTGAGTGAACCGCTATTGTCTTTTGCCTTTGACTCATACTTGACAAGACCGGGAGTGTTTTTTAAGACAAGCTCTTGTTCTTGGATAATATCACGTTCTATCTCCTTGGGACTGGCCCCCGGCCAGACAGTTGTTACGGAGATCTTAGGCTGAATGACATTTGGAGTCAGCTGTCTTGGAAGGCGGTCTTGGGAGATAAATCCAAAGATCAAAATCAAGAGGACCCCGACTGTGATAACAACGGGTTTGTGTAAGGAGAATTTTATCATTGTTTAATCTCTTGATTTGGACGTATTCGTTCATTTCCCTTGATGATGACCTCGTCCCCAATTTTGAGTTCAGGTGAGGAGATGGCAACGTTTATACCTTTAAAGCCAATGATCTCAACAGGGATCATAAGAGCCTTGTTCTCTTTTACGATAAAAACTACATCTTTTCCAAAACGCTTGATAAGACCGTCTCTAGGGATAATAAGAACATCTTTATGAGTGGATTTTTCTAAAGAAAGATACGCTTGCATACCATCAAAGAAGATCTCTTTAGTCGGGAGAAGACGCAGCTTCAGAGGAAAGGTGCGTGTTTTCTGATTTCCACTAAGAATGGACCCTATGACTTTTGACGGATACTCTTTATTATTGATGAAAACAGTAACGGACTTGTTCTTTTTAACGGTATTGATATAACTTGAAGGAAGATGAATAATAATATCAACCTTGTCCGGATTGACCAAAAGTGCAATCTCAGCTCCGGCTTTAAGCCACTCTCCTATTTGAACATTACGTTGTGTGATATATCCGCTAAATGGAGCATGAAGACTCTTTTTTGATTTCGAGATAGTTTGAGCCTGAAGAGAAGAGTTTAAAGAGATAATTTTTTGTTCTAACTGCATCTTCTGGAAATAAAACTCATCATACTTCTGTTTTGAAACACTCTGTTTTGCAAAGAGGGCCTCATATCGTTTAAAGTCCAGTTGCGCTCTTTGAAGAGAAAACTCTACCTCTTTTATGGAAGCCCGGGTTGCTTTGATATTTGCATTTAGAATTTTAGAATCTATCTCCAAAAGAAGCTGCCCTTTTTTTACATAATCTCCTTCATCAAAGTATAGCCTTGTAATAAGTCCTTCACTCTCAGCAGCTAGACGAGATTTCTCATTAAAGTTTACTGTTCCGTTAAAATTCTGCTTTTGGGAAAGTTCTCCTTTTTCAATTTTCTGTGTGACAACAGAGGCTAAAAGGGGCAGGGCCAAGAATAAAAATATCAGGTGTTTCATTATAGTGTCTCCAAATGGGGTGTTTGTTTGAGTGTTTCTAAGATATTAAGAAATATTGCAAGCTCTTTAGTTGAGAACTGAGAACGTAGTTTAGATATGACATCTTCGGTTATAGGTAAGATCTCTTGCATGATCTTTTGACCCTTAGTGCTCCATTGGATCTGATAAGCACGCCTGTCACCTTGTTTTGGAACACGAATGAGCATCTCGTTTTTGACCAAGGTGTCAATCATACGTGTGATAGTCGTCTTATCTTTGAAGGTGATCTCAGCCAGTTGAGTAGGGCTGATATCAGGGTTTTCTTCAACAGATTTCATAATGACATACTGCTGGGAGGTGAGGGAATAAGGTTTTAAAAAGTCATTAAAGCGGTTTTTCATGGCATTAGCAGTCATATTGACTTGAAATCCCAAAGAGTCTTGGAGTTTATGCATAAAGTCTCTTTTTAAATTAGTTGTAGATGCAATTATAAGCAATACAATTAAATTTTCTACTTAATTTTATTGCTTAAATGTGTAAAAAAAGTATGGCTGACTAAGCTGGAGACTAGGGATTATGATTTGCTTGACAACTCCTTATATACTTAAGTATCCTACGCTTATGACAAAATCCTCTTTTTCACTAGAATCGAACTTACTCTTACGTAAATATAAAGAAGAATTTTTGAACCCTAAAAAAATTCAATTACTCGAAAATATTATTGTTTACGGTTCTATTTCAAAGGCTGCAAAAGCCTCAGCCATAAGCTACAAGACAGCTTGGGCATGGATTGATAAGATGAATTCTCTCTCCCCCAAGGCTTTGGTTCAAAAGGTAAGCGGAGGTAAGGGTGGGGGTGGAACCCTTGTGACTGCCTATGCAAAAGAGTTCATCTCTCTTTATGAAGAGATTGAGGCTCTTCATAAAAAGCATCTTGATAGCTTAGAAAGATCTTTTGATCATTTAGAAGATGAAAAGATGAAAAGTTTTAGTTTTTCTCGTTTAAATGCTGAGGTTTTGGAAATATCCAAGCATGAAAAGAGAGTGACCTTAAGTCTAAGACTTGGATGCGGGTCTTTAATCAGTGCTGAAGCACCAATAGCCTTTATTGAGGTGAATTCCCTTAAGCCGACTTCTCTTGTCTCTGTTTTGATAGAATCAGAAGCTGTCTCTGTCAGTAAATCTTTTGAAAAAGAGATAAGCAGTAGAAATAAATTAAAAACAAAAGTTGAAGATATTATGATTCACGGACAAGATGTTTTATTAAGACTGTGTTTGAGAAATAAAGAGAAGATAACATCACAGATAACCTACAAAAGCTATAAAGATTTGAATATAAAAAAAGAAGATGAACTATTGGCACTCTTTAAAGCATACAGTATTACGCTTCTTAAAAGAGATGAGTGATCATGCTAAAGTGCCACTATAATTAAATGATCTTTTTTAGAATATTTTAATAAACTAAATTTTTTAATCTCTCTTCTTATTAAAATTAATTATTTTATCTCTTAAATACAAAAATACTTTGATAAAATTGCATCTTTTTCTTTGCAATTGAGGGATGAGTCGCTATAATTTCGCCAAGAAAAAAAGCTTGGAATAGATCTATTGATTTTAAGCCAAAGCAAACATAAGAGATACTACCATATCCCAAATGCATTATAAGGTACCCAAACCATGAAGCCAGCAGGTCTTGAAAATATAGGATTAGAAAATATAGGACAGGTTTTTTATAACCTGAGTTTTGATGAATTAATTGACCATGAGCTGCGTAATAACGAATGTCAAATGACTTCAAATGGCGCAACTACTGTTGATACAGGTATCTTTACAGGACGAAGCCCAAAAGATAAGTACTTCGTTGATCAAGAAGAGTCTAACAAATATATCGCTTGGGGAGATGTTAATCAAGCTATTAGCAATGACATCTTTCAAGAACTTTTAGGGGTTGCTAAGACACAACTTTCAAACAAAGATATTTATGTAACTGACGTATATTGCGGTGCATCTTCTGCTAGCAAGCGTTCTGTTCGTTTTGTATCAGAGATCGCATGGCAGTCTCATTTTGTTAAAAACATGTTTATCCGTCCACAAGAAAAAGACCTAGCAAACTTTAAACCTGAATTTACAGTTTTAAATGCGTGTAAGGCAGTTAACGACAAGTGGAAAGAGATGGGAATGAATTCTGAAGTCTTCGTTCTTTTTAATATAGAAGAGAATATTGCTATCATTGGTGGTACTTGGTACGGCGGTGAGATGAAGAAGGGTATCTTCTCAATGATGAACTACTGGCTGCCTTTAGAAAAGAAAATGGCAATGCACTGTTCGGCAAATGTAGGTAAAGATGGCGATACCTGTCTTTTCTTTGGTCTGTCAGGAACAGGTAAAACTACACTTTCAACAGATCCAAACCGCGCACTTATCGGTGATGATGAACACGGTTGGGATGATAAAGGCGTATTTAACTTTGAAGGCGGATGTTATGCAAAGGTCATTGACCTAGACGCTTCTAGCGAACCTGAGATCTTTGGTGCTATCCGTAAGGGTGCACTTTTAGAGAATGTAGTAACAAATGGTGGACATATCGATTATACTGATAGCTCTAAAACTGAAAACACACGTGTCTCTTACCCGATTGAGCATATTGAAAACCATGTTCCTGCACTTGAAGCGGGTCATCCGTCAAATATTATCTTTTTAACAGCTGATGCATTCGGTGTTCTTCCTCCTGTATCTAAGCTTTCAAAAGAGCAGGCGATGTACTACTTCTTGTCAGGATATACAGCTAAGGTTGCAGGAACAGAACGTGGTATTACAGAACCTGTTGCAACCTTCTCTGCATGTTTTGGAGAGGCTTTCTTACCTCTTCATCCTACAGTGTATGCAAAACTTCTTGGTGAAAAGATCGATCAGCATAATGTAAACGTTTATCTTGTCAACACAGGTTGGACAGGTGGCGCTTATGGTGTGGGTAATCGTATGAGTATTAAGAATACTCGTGCTTGTATTAATGGTATCTTGGACGGTTCTATTAATCAGAGTGAATTCGATACAACTAAAACCT
>CBFDAB010000029.1:0-22061 GCA_965602745.1 uncultured Campylobacterales bacterium | reverse complement strand
TATTAATTGAGCAGGTTTTGCGGAAAGACGTATTTTTATAACGTCTCCATGTCCAAAGTCATACATATCTTGTCCATCCACAACAACAAGGGCAGAAGTATCTGGCGTTTTTATCTCTATAGTAAAATGACCCGGTAAGACCACAGGACGCTGGGTAAGCGAATGCGGTGAGATAGGCGTTAGGGCAAATACATTCGTAAGAGGAAAGAGTACGGGTCCTCCTGCTGAAAGGTTATAAGCCGTAGAACCTGTCGGAGTCGAAACAATCACACCGTCTCCGTAATATGTATTAAAGGGCTTATTATCAACAAAAGTATTAAGATGGATCATCTTAGATATAGTAGATCTCGTCATAACGATGTCATTAAAGGCAACAAGTTTTGTGCTTCCCTCTTTTGTAATGATCTCTGCACGAAGCACGGCTCTATTATCAATACGGTAATCTCCCGATACAAGTTTTACAATAAAGTCATCAAGTTCAGCCAAATCCACATCTGCAAGAAAGCCTAACTTTCCGGCATGAATACCGAAAACAGGAATATCAAACTCATGAGAGCGTCTAACCGCTGATATTAAGGTGCCATCACCGCCTAGAGTCACAAGAACATCAGAACTCTCACATAATATATTAAATTCTTGTCCCATAAGGCCAAGCATATGTGCGCTGTTATTGTCTAAGACAACTTCTATATTATGATTTTCAAAGCTTTTTTTGACGAAAAGAAACTGTTCTTTGATCTCAGGGGATAAGGGACGAAGGATAATTCCTATCTTTTTGATCTGTTTAGGTTTTTCAATGGTGCAATTTGTCATGTTTTCTCTATTATTAGGAGGTGTGTTTATAGGATATTATAGCTTAAGTATATAATTATGGCAAAATATGTCATTTTGCAATAATTATATAGAAGAAGGGTTGAATATTAAGTCTATCTTTTACTGATCGTTGTTCGCAACATATTCAGGTGTACAGAAGATACCACAATGACATTTGCCAATCTCTGGAATCTCTTTCTCTATAGCTTGAGGACATGGGCAGATACGATCATCGGCACTTTTAAACTTTTCATCTTCAAGCTCATCAACCATAAAACAAGGGCAAAAACGCTTTCCGTAAAGTATCTTATGACGTGCAAGGCCCATAGTCACACCTTCATTAACGTCATGGTTATTGTTATATACAAAGCCAAATTGCTTGTTAACTTTATCTGTAAATTTTTTAGTTTTTTCCATCTCATGCAGAAACTCTGGGGAGCTCATATCAATTTGTTTCATAATTTTTATTACCTTGGATCTATAGATTTGGGAAGTATATTTGTTACTTACTTAAAACAAAGCCAATAACTTTTAAACTTGATTTCAAATAAAGTAACTTTAAGATGGAAAGCTTCAAAGAACTAGAGAACGCCAATAGAACTCACCTTAAGTATATTATGATAAAATCACGAAAATTTTCTATCTAAATAGGATATGTATGCGATCACATTATTGTACAGATTTAAACGAAAGCCATATTGGCCAAGAAGTTACCGTTGCAGGTTGGGCAAATAGCCACAGAGACCACGGTGGAATTATATTTATTGACATTAGGGATAAAAGCGGTTTGGTTCAACTGACATGTGACCCTGCTGACAGCAAAGAAGCGCATGCTACGGCTGATGGCGTACGTGATGAGTTTGTACTTATTGCAAAAGGTACGGTTCGTGCCCGCGGTGAAGGTCTTACTAACCCACGTCTGAAAACGGGGTCTATTGAGGTCATAGTAGATGAACTTATTATTGAAAACCGTTCGGAGCCTGTTCCATTTGTTATCGGTGATGATAAGGTCGGGGAAGAGACTAGGCTTCGTTACCGTTACCTTGAGTTACGTAATGCTAAGACTTATGAAACATTCCGTCTTCGTTCAAAAGCTGCCATTGCCGCTCGAAACTCTTTGGACGAGCTAGGTTTTCTTGAAGTTGAAACACCTATTCTCACTAAGTCTACTCCAGAAGGTGCACGTGACTACCTTGTACCTTCACGTGTTCATGATGGCGAGTTTTATGCACTTCCACAATCTCCTCAGCTCTTCAAACAGCTTTTGATGGTGGGCGGTTTTGATAAGTATTTCCAGATAGCAAGATGTTTCAGAGATGAAGACCTGCGTGCAGACCGTCAGCCTGAGTTTACTCAGATAGATGTTGAGATGAGTTTTTGTAATCAAGAAGACGTTATCGCAACAGCTGAAAAACTTTTGACAGATATGTTTGATGCCTGTGGTGTTAAGGTCCAAGCGCCCTTCCCTCGTATGACACATTCAAATGCAATGGAAAAATATGGTTCAGACAAGCCGGACCTTCGTTATGGTCTTGAGATGGTTGATGTTATCGATATCTTTGAAAAATGTGACAACGAGATCTTTACAAAGATTGCTGAGCAGCCAAAGACGAACCGCATCAAAGCACTTAAGGTGCCTCAGGGTGATACTATCTTCTCTAAGCGTGAGATGAAGAGCTTTGAAGACTATGTACGCAAGTTTGGTGCAGCAGGTCTTGGTTACTTCCAGATGAAAGAAGACGGTCTTAAAGGTCCTCTTGCTAAATTCTTCGCTCAGTCTGAGATTGACGAACTTGTGAGCCGTTGTGAACTCGAAGTCGGAGATGTTATCTTCTTCGGTGCAGGTGAGAAAAAAGTTGTTATGGATTATATGGGACGTTTCCGTATCTTCATTGCAGAGCACGAAAAGATGAACATCATCGATCCTGATGCATTTGCATTTACATGGGTTGTTGACTTCCCGATGTTTGAGATAGAAGATGGTCGTGTTAAAGCACTTCACCATCCATTTACAATGCCTGCAGACATGGATAAAGAACATCTAGAAGACATCGAGTCTATCGCTTACGACATTGTACTTAATGGTACAGAGCTTGGTGGTGGGTCAATCCGTATCCACAAAGAAGAGATCCAGTCTAAGGTCTTTGAAATGATGGGAATAGAAGAAGAAGAGGCGCAGTCTAAGTTTGGATTCTTACTTGATGCACTTAAGTTTGGTGCGCCTCCACATGGTGGTTTTGCTATTGGTTTTGACCGTCTTATCATGCTTATTACAAAGCAAAAGTCTATTAGAGATGTTATTGCCTTCCCTAAGACACAAAAGGCTTCATGTCTATTAACATCAGCTCCAAGCCCGGTTGATAATACTCAGCTTCGTGACCTGCATATCCGCCTGAGAGAGACACCAAAGAAAGACGCGTAATTTGAAGAAGTTACTTCTTATTATTGGTGCACCCGGTTCGGGTAAGACGACTGATGCCGAACTGATCGCTGAAAAAAATTCTGATATCATCAAGCACTACTCTACCGGTGATCTTCTACGTGAAGAAGTTGCTTCAGGATCTACTCGCGGTAAGATCATAGACAGTTTTATCTCAAAAGGAAATATCGTTCCTATAGAGATTGCGATTGAGACTATCATCTCTGCTATCAAAGCAACACAGATAGACACGATTATAATCGATGGCTATCCACGCTCTAACGAGCAGATGAACGCTTTAGATGAGTATCTTGCAAAAGAAGAGAATATTGAGCTTGTTAGTGTGATCGAAGTCGAAGTCTCTGAAGAGACTGCTCGTGATCGTGTTCTCGGACGCGCTCGCGGTGAAGATGACAATAACGAAGTCTTTAACAATCGAATGAAAGTATATACAGACCCCCTAACTGACATTCAAGCATTCTATACAAAACAGGATCTTCTTACAAAGATCAGTGGCGAATCATCTATTGATGAAGTTGTTGCTCAAATGGAAGCTTTCATTAAAAATAAGATACAAGACTAAAATCGTAAACTGTTAATAGATTCCACATCACTATATAGTTTATTATATAGTGATAAAAACTCCATTTCATATACCTTTAAACATAAGATGTTACTATATAAGATATAAAGGTGTAATATGTTCAACCTAAAGTCTGTTTATACCATCGTATTTACCAGTCTTGCAGCATGGTCCTTATTCGCTTATTTCACAACAACAGAGATCATTACAAGCCAGCAGGAGTATGCCTATATTATAAACATAACGGGTAAACAGCGTATGCTCTCGCAAAAGACAGCGCTTATCTCTAAGCGTTATTATGAAGAAAACACTCAAGATCTAAAAATGCATTTACTTGAGCTTAAGACACTTATGAAAAAAGATCATGAACATATTATTAAAGACTATGTGAAATCAGACAAGCTTATCTCCCTTTATCTGAATAAGCCAAAATCTCTAAATGTTAAAGTCATACTCTACCTTGAGCTACTGTCTGATTTTCTTGAGATTCATAATGAATCGGCATTAAAAAACATTGTAGAGCAATCTTTTTATCTTTTACCTCTTTTGAATGAAGCGGTTTCTGTCTTTGAGGCAGAGAGTAATGAAAAGACAGAACTGTTGATGCAAAGAGAGCTGTTTATTCTAATAGGAACCTTGTTGACACTTTTGCTTGAAGCAATCTTTATCGTCATGCCAGCCTTAAAAATAGCTTTGCGTCATGAGTCTGAGTTAAACCGGCTTATTGAAGAACGCACGCATGAGCTTGAAGAACTCTCTATCACAGATCAGCTTACAAAGCTGTACAATAGACGGCATATTGACAAGACCCTCTCCTCTGAACTTGACAAAGCAAGGCGGTATGATGATCTCTTTAGCCTTATACTTTTAGATATTGATTATTTCAAAAATGTAAATGACACCTACGGACATCAGGTAGGAGATGCTATTTTAAAATCCATTGCAAAACTTCTTACAGATAATGTCCGTAAAACAGACATGGTCGGGCGTTGGGGCGGAGAAGAGTTTCTAATCATCACAACAGATAATGATTCAAAAAAGGTCTTACACTTTGCCGAAAAACTGAGATCAGTCATAGAAACACATAAATTCAATGCCGTTAAAAAAGTAACCTGCAGTTTTGGTGTAACGCACTACATGAAAGATGATACAGACAGCTCTATCATAGGACGTGCGGATGATGCTTTGTATGAGGCAAAGGCTTCAGGAAGGAATTGTGTTAAAGAGTCTATTGTGTCTAAAATTTTATCAAAATAAAGATAAAATCTTCTTTATTATTATAAAGAGAAAATATGAGAATTGAACTGTATAAATCTGCACTTTGCCCACGTTGCGCTTATGCCGCACATATATTAAAACAACTTCAAAATGAGTTTCCTGATATAGAGATCATAAGATATGATGTCGCTACTGACTTCCAAGTATTTAAAAGTGCCGGCATTCGTATGATACCGGCCATACGTATTCAAAATAAGACAGAGTCGTGGATATTTCCAAAAGCTTCACAGATAAAAGACTTTGTACTTAAGTATAAATAGTGTCATACTTCGTATATATACTTAGATGCAGCGATGACACTCTTTACACGGGTATAGCAATAGATGTCAATAAGCGTCTTTTAGAACATAATGAGTCAGATAAGGGAGCGAAGTATACTCGAATACGCCGTCCTGTACGACTTGTCTATTCTGAAACAGCAGAAGACAGAAGTTCTGCTTGCAAACATGAATATGCCATTAAACAGCTGAGTCGAGCTAAAAAACTTGAACTCATTAAAACATACTAGATATTATGTTATAATTGCGGTCTAATAAATATTAGAGAAAGTGGGTGAATGCAATGCCTGGTGTTATCATAAAAGCTGATGATCACTTTGATGCTGCTTACCGTCGCTTCAAGAAACAGACAGATAGAAATCTGATTGTTACTGAAGCACGTGCTAGACGTTTCCACGAAACAGAAACTGACAAGCGCAAAAAAGAGAAAATCACGACTCGCAAGAAAATTCTTAAACGTCTTTTCATGATGAGACGCTACGAATCTCGTTTATAATCCCAAAGGGAATATATTCTTTCAAGGCCTTCGGGCTTTGATTCGTCTTTAAATTCCTACTTTACATACTTATTTTAATCTTACACTTTACACTTTAATTGATGATGCATATTATCTAATATCATTCAAAATCCTTATTTTTGTATATCAAGCCTGATTATCATAACGATCAAGCTTCTCAAATCCTGGTAATATTTTTCCTTCCAGAAGTTCTAAACTGGCACCTCCGCCTGTAGAAATAAAACTAAAATTATCTGTTTCTCCTGCCTTTTCAACAGCGTCAGCCGTATCACCGCCGCCGACAATAGTATAGGCATAACAATCAGAGATAGCGCTAGCAATTTTATAAGTTCCTTTTGAGAACCTATCTATCTCGTAAATTCCCATTGGTCCATTCCAGATAATCGTATTTGAAAGTCCAATCGCTTCTGAAAAGAGTTTCACGGTTGCAGGTCCGATGTCAACTGCCATAAATCCTTCAAGAACATCCTGAGAAGGAACCACTTTTATATCAATAGGATGCTCAATAGAGTTTGTAATCACAAGGTCCACAGGCAAATAGATCTTCACATCATGGTTTTTTGCCTCTTTCATGACTTCTGTAGCCGTTTGAACTAAGGCCTCTTCATAAAAAGACTTCTGCATATCATATCCCAATGCCTGTAGAAAAGTATTACTCATTGCACCACCGATTATTAGCTTGTCAATCTTTGGCATGACTGAGCTCAGAAGACTAATCTTTGATGATATTTTCGCCCCACCCACGACTAAGGAAATTGGATGTATTGGTTTTTCAAGAGCTTTGTTAAAGGCATTAATCTCTTCTTTCATCAAAAAACCGGCAATACAGGTATCTACAAATTGCGTAATACCATAGGTAGAAGCGTGTTTTCGGTGTGAAGTACCAAAGGCATCATTCACATAAACATCACAGATCCCTCCAAGCTTTTTACAAAACTCAGTATCGTTACTCTTTTCACCCTTATGAAAGCGTATGTTTTCAAGTAAAAAGACACGTTCCAAAGAACAGCTTACAATCTCATCCCGTGAAGCTACAAAATCATCTACAAATACAACCCTTCTATGAAGGAGTCTTTCAAGTCGCTTTTGAATATATTTCAGACTGAAATTTTCATCAAATTTAGCTTTTGGACGGCCTAAATGACTGACCAAAGTTATAGAGCAGGCATTATGATCTATACAGTAATTGATAGTTGGAAGTGCCGCGCGAATACGACTGTCATCAGAGATATTAAAATGCTTATCCATGGGAACATTAAAGTCAACACGTATTAGGACCCTCTTTCCTCTAACATCTATATCTTTTAAACTTTTCACCCCATCCATATATGAAATATTACTCATCATATCTTTTTATCTTTAACTGTCATACATTTTAGTGTAGTATTCATTTGCCATTCGCCCAGAATCAAAGAACGGAATCACATCAAACATTGCCGTTTTCATTATCTGTGTCCATAGCTCAGGTTTATCGTAATAAATCGGGATAATATCATCCTCAAGAATGTCCATCAGGTTCTTATTGTCTTCATAATCTTGTTCTTCTACTGACTTGCTGTGATCAATGGGCGGAATCGTAAAAGAGTTCATACCGTTTTTAGCAAATTCAGGATGCCATCCATCGTCTGTTGAGAAATGTATAGAACCATTCATACTCGCTGTCATCCCGCTTGTTCCGCTGGCTTCCCTAGAGACACGCGGGGTATTAAGCCAAACATCACTTCCTTTTTTAAGTACATGAGAAAGTTCGAGTTCATACCCTATAAGTACAGCCATATTTTTATACTCCTGGCTGATATAAATAAGCTCATTAAACTCATTTACCGAATTCGTATCAAAAGGATAAGGTTTACCGGCCCAGATGATCTGAATTGGTCTATCTATGGATTTAAGCATTTTTTTAAAACGTTCAAAATCTTTTTTAATCAATCCCGGACGCTTATACTCGGCAAATCGGCGCGCCCAGACTAAGGTTAGTACATCTGGATCAAACATCTTTCCTGTTTGATCCGCAACTACATCGAAGAGGAGACGTTTTAGATGCTTTTTACGAGACACCAGAGCATAATCTTCATGTTCATCCAGAGCAGAGAGCATACCCTTGTCCATCCAAAAACGACGATTTTGCGCATTTGTAATATAAGTGATCTCGCTACGCCCCTCGCAATCCTTCCACATACGGTTAGCCACTTCCCCATGAAATTTGGAGACCGCATTCGTGATCTTTGCAGCGCGCAAAGCACCGACAGTCAGATTAAAGGTGTCATCTTTCACCTTTGTAATACGGCGTACTGTTTCCATATCAAGCCCGTTGAAAAATCCAAACTTATACAAAAGATTAATATTATGCTGTTCATTCCCGGCATCTTCAGGAGTATGCGTCGTAAAAACAACATGTTTCTTCAGACTCTTCATATCTTTATACCTTGAATAAAGTTCATATACCAATGGAAGAGCATGCCCCTCATTCATATGGTAAATATCTATCTTCTGTTTTAAGGCTTCAAGTACCTTTGCCCCTCCAACTCCCAAAACAACTTCTTGAGAGATTCGGGTCTCTTCATTAGCATCATAAAGTTTATGCGTGATTGTTCTTGCAAGAAAGTCATTTTCCGGTATATCTGTAGTCAGCAGGATCAAAGGAGCAGAGCTGAAAATACCCGGCGCTAAATAAAATGCCTTGATATGGACATCCTTGTCGTGTATATGAACCTTGGTCAAGACGCCAAGGTCTTCTAGGAAATAGTAATGTTTGCGGATAAAATCCGCTTTTAGACTACCGTCTACATGTCGTGTTTGGTCATAATAGCCAAAACTCCATAATATCCCTACTCCCACTATATTCTGACGTAGATCGTATGCACTTCGCATATGTGAACCTGCCAGAAAACCCAAGCCCCCGGAGTAGATCTTAAATGCCTGATGAATAGCAAATTCCATTGAAAAATATGCGACACTTGTCTTATATCTCGGATCAAATTCATAATCATGTAATATCATTGGAGTCCTTTAATTAATGTTAAAATTTATCTGTTTCCTACAAAAACCGACATATCCACAAGACGTGAGCTGTAACCCCACTCATTATCGTACCAAGCAAGAATCTTAAGTGTTTTCCCATCTATTATACTTGTCATATCAGGAATATAAGTCATGCTGTAGGTCGAGCCGATAAAATCACTTGAGACCCTATTGTCAGAATCAATCTCAACCAAGCCTTTAAAACTTCCTTCTGCCGCCTTTTTAAAAGCAGCATTTACTTCTTCTACGGTGACATCTTTTTTAAGATTAACTGTAAGATCGACCATGGATACGTTAGGAGTCGGAACCCGAAGGGCATAACCATGTAGTTTTCCCTTAAGATGAGGTATTACAAGTGAAATTGCCTTGGTGGCTCCTGTTGTTGTTGGGATCATATTTATGGCTGCTGCGCGGGCGCGACGCTTGTCTGAGCTGTGCTTGACATCAAGAATATTCTGATCATTCGTATAAGAGTGTATCGTAGTCATCAGGCCATTTACAATCCCAAAGCTCTCATCAAGTATCTTACACATCGGTGCAAGACAGTTCGTCGTACAGCTGGCATTTGAGATAATAGACTCACCCTTATAATCATCTGTATTGATATTTAAGATATATGTTGGTGTATCGTCCTTGGCCGGAGCAGACATAACAACTTTTTTAACACCGTTTTTAAGGTAAACTTGTGCTTTTTGCATCGTTAAAAAGGCACCCGTACACTCAATTACTAACTCAGCACCCACTGAGCCGAAATCAAGCTCATCTGGATTTCGCGTACTAAAGAACTGTACTTTTTTTCCATTTAGCATTATGGTCGAATCGTCAATAACCTTTGCATCTATCCCCCTGTGGACAGAGTCATACTTAAAAAGATATTCAAGCATATCAAGCTTTGCTGTCGTGTTAATCGCAACAAGTTCAATATCATCTCTTTGCATAATGATCTTAGAAACAATAACACCTATTCTTCCCGTTCCGTTAATGGCTACTTTTATGGGCATATGCACCCTTTTTATATTAAATTCTAATACAATCATAAATCTGTAGAAAAGTATATTTAATTTATTTTGATAAATTATAACATTTTAAAATTACAGAAGGGCATGCTTTATAAATATATATAAATCATTAATAATTTTTAATATAAATATCTATTGATAAGCCCTCAGGGCTTGGATTATGGGAAAGAGGAGGAAGGCTTATCCTTCCTCAGAGCAGGCAAAGGTACTATTTTCCTTCTACTCTTTTCAGATAAATCACACCTAATGGCGGTAAAGTTAGGGAAATGGAATATTCACGTCCGTGCATTGACTCTTTTATTGCCTTAATTGGACCGGAATTTCCAATATTCCAGCCCTCATAATAAGCTGACTGTGAGTTAAATATCTCTTCATATTTTCCCTCAAACGGCATGCCGATCTTATAAAATTCTCGTGTCTCATCAGAAAAATTACATAATATATAAACTGTCTCATCAGGATTATCACTCTTACGCATAAAGCTGATACAGTTATGCTGATAATCACCATCATCAATCCACTCAAAGCCTTCACGTTTTTCATCATACATATGAAGTGCCCTCTCTTTGCGATAGATAAGATTAAGATCACTAAGCATCTTCTGCAATTTGCTGTGAAGAGGGTTTTGTAATAGATGCCAATCAAGACTCTGCTCAAAATTCCATTCCCCATACTGAGCGATCTCTCCACCCATAAAGAGGAGTTTCTTACCCGGGTGTGCCATCATAAACCCATACATAGCACGCAAGTTGGCAAACTTTTGGTTATTGTCTCCAGGCATCTTATTGATAAGAGAGCCTTTCATATGCACCACTTCATCATGGCTTAGAGGAAGCATGAAATGTTCATCAAAGGCATACCACAGACTAAAGGTAAGCTGATGATGGTGGTGCTGACGGTGAACAGGGTCATAGCTCATATACTTAAGACTATCATGCATCCATCCCATATTCCATTTAAAACCAAACCCAAGACCGCCTACGCTTGTCGGACGTGTAACCATAGGCCATGCCGTTGACTCTTCGGCAATCATCATAATGTCAGAAAATTCTCCATATACACTCTCATTTAGCTTGCGTAAGAATTCAACCGCCTCAAGATTTTCATTTCCACCATGCTCATTAGGTATCCACTCACCATCTTCTCTTGCATAATTGAGATAAAGCATCGAAGCAACCGCGTCAACACGAATACCGTCTATATGATATTTTTCACACCAGAACATAGCCGAACTGATAAGAAAGGATTTGACCTCGTTACGTCCATAGTTGAAAATAATACTTCCCCACTCCGGATGATAACCCTGCTTCGGGTCCTCATGCTCATACAGCGCTGTACCGTCAAAGTTGATGAGACCGTGCATATCTACCGCGAAGTGTGACGGGACCCAGTCCATAATCACTCCGATGCCATTTTCATGTAAGGTATCAATAAGGTGCATTAGATCCTCAGGTTCACCAAAACGCGCAGTTGCGGAAAAATAACCGACTACCTGATATCCCCATGAACCAAAATATGGGTACTCGGTCAAGGGCATAAACTCAACATGAGTATAATTCATCTGCTTAAGATAATCCGTCAGTTCAAGAGCAAGTTCTTTATAACTCAGATAGCGGTTATCTTCTTCTACCTTTCTCTTCCATGAACCAAGATGCATCTCATAAACACGTACCGGCGCATCATGTGCATTATGCTTATAACGCTCTTTCATCCACCCCTCGTCTTTCCAATCATAAGTCTCTATATTCCATACTCGAGATGCTGAGTTGGATGGTTTTTCACTGTAAAAGGCGAAGGGATCACTCTTATCATGCACGATATCATGAAACTTTGAGATGATATGATATTTATAGGTCAAGCCGTGTTCTACGCCTTCAATAAAACCTTCCCATATACCGGAATCATCTTCTCGTAATTTTAGAGGATGAGCGTCTATTTCGTAATTATTAAAATCACCACGCACGCTGACACTTTGTGCATTAGGTGCCCATACCGCAAAATGCACCCCATTTATTCCCTTGCGCTCCATCATGTGAGAGCCAAGCTTATCATATAGTTTAGTGTGGTTTCCCTCTTTAAAGAGGTAGATATCTAGTTCACTTAATTTTGAAACATCATAATGGATGGTGTTGGTCATTCTATCTCCTGTAATTGATTGCCAATGCGGCCACTAATAATACTGCGGTAAAGGGTTTCATACTCTTTTGCCGCTACTTTCCAGTCAAATCTCTGCTTCATCGCATTTTGGCGTAAGAGATGAAATCCTTCTTTGTCCTCATACCAGGTGTTTACTGCCCATTTCACTGTTCCGACAAGGGCTTCAGATGTCGCGTGATGAAACTTAAAACCGGTTCCACGCATAGATTCTTCATCATAATTTTCAATAGTATCATCCAAACCTCCCGTAGCACGGACTATTGGAAGGGTGCCATATCTAAGGCTGTATATCTGATTTAAACCGCAGGGTTCAAAAAGTGATGGCATTAAGAACATATCACTTCCTGCCTCTATCTGATGGGCAAGATCATTCTGATAACCGATAAAACATCCAAATTTGTCCGGATGTTTTGAAGAAACTTCACTAAAAAAATGCTCTGCCCACTTCTCACCGGCTCCAAGTAAGACGATCTGAATATCCATCTCCATCAAATTCCCGATAGATCCGGCCAATAGATCTATTCCTTTTTGATGTGCAAGACGGCCGACCAGCCCTATTAGAGGCACATCATCTCGCACAGGAAGATTAAACTGCTTTTGTAAGGCCTCCTTACACAGAGCCTTACCCGAAAGATCATCTATGTCAAAGTTCTTTTCAATAAGTCCATCTACCGCCGGACTCCACTCATCATAATCAACCCCGTTAAGAATACCGTAAAGTTTATAGGCCTTATCGTCTATCAGCCTATTAAGTCCCCAGCCAAATTCCTCTGTTCGTATCTCTTGAGCATATTTTTTACTTACGGCATTAATCGCGTCAGCATGAACCATCCCGCCTTTTAGAAGATTGACACCGTCATACTCTTCAAGCTCAGTCTCATTAAAATGTTCCCAGCCTATACAAAGCACATCCATCGCTACCTTATTGAACTTCCCCTGATGCTCAAGATTATGAACACTCAAAAGTGAACCCGTGTTCTCAAAGTCAGGATCAAATGCATAGGTGGTGTTAAGTAACATCGGTATAGAAGCCGTATGCCAGTCATTTGCATGTATCACATCAGGTTTGAAACGCAGTTTTTTCGCCAGTTGCATAACTGCCTTAGAGAAGAAAATAAATCTATTCGCATTATCGCTATAGCCCTTGCCGTCTTCGTCATACAGACCAAGTCTACCAAAATATCCCTCATGCTCAATAAAATAAACAGGTATATCACTTCCGGGAAGAACACCTTCAAAGACACTGGCCCACTCTTCACCCGCGCTTCCCATCGGCACGCCTAATGAGCCTTCTAAAGGTTTAAGATTATACTTATCTTTATCTATCACGTAATATCGCGGCATCACAAGGCGTACATCATGTCCTAATGAACCTAAGGCTTTTGGCAAGGCACCGGCAACATCAGCAAGCCCGCCACTTTTGGCAAAAGGAACAACTTCAGATGCCGCGATTAAAATATTCAGTTTATCCATTCATTTCTCTTTTATTAAATTAAGACCAAGCAAAGTTATTCTTACCCATTATATATACACAAAACAGCACTTAGATATATTTTTCTAATAGTTTTGCTCCCAAAAGAGAGGCATTTTCCAAGCTGCTTATCTTTATTGCTAGCTTATCTAAGGAAGCTTTCAAGGCATATTTTTCAAGGCCAGTGTTTAAAACGTCTAAAAGATAAGGGTTTTCTTTTATAATCCCTCCGCCAAGAACTAAGGTATCGGGGTTTGCTACCGTAATCAATGTTCCTGCCGCATGAAGCAGTGCTTCTTCAAACTCTTGTGAAATCTTTTTTTCATACTCTATATGTGAATCTTTAAATCCTTGCAAGTCAGAAGCTCTCTCACTTCCATAATATTGCAGCCATTTAGAGATTCCAGATCCCGAGGCAAAAAGTTCAATACAATTATCTCTTCCGCATCCGCATACAAAGGGAGCTTTACGGTAGGGAATATGCCCGATCTCATAAGAGAGGTTAGCAGAGCCTCTGAGTAGTCTTGCATTATCCATTACTGCAGCACCCATACCCGTACCGACATAAAGGACAGCAAGATTACTGGTTTTACCGTACTGCGCCTCAGCAATAAGGGCACAATTAAGATCATTATCAATCTCAAGGCATTTATTATAACGCAATTTAACCGTTTTCTTTATATCTTTTTCATCAACACAGATATTTGGTGCGCTTAGTATCACTCCATCACTGACCTGACCCGCATAAGAGACACCGATAAAGTAGATTTCAGGGTGTTCTTGTATCTTTTTATCTATATAAGAGAGAAGACCCTGTGTTTGTGAACTAAGATTTTCACAGATAATACCAGAGTGGGTGTCTATCTCACTTCTAAGATGAGTACCGCCTATATCTATGTAAAGCTTTTTCATTTTGAGAGCATTTTATAAAGTTCCGTATACGACTCTGCACTCTGCTTCCAAGAAAAATCGCATCCCATATTGTGTTTTGCCAGCTTCTTATAATGCGTTTTATTCTCATAAATTACAAGTGCCTCTTTTACAGCCTTAAGAAATGAACTCTTTGTTGCTCTCGTAAAGACAATTCCGTAACCCTTATTACTTAAGGCATCAAAGTCTTTATCCTCAAATACACTATCTCTTAGTCCACCGACTTTATGAACTATGGGCAAGGCCCCGTAATGCATAGAGATGAGTTGGTTTAATCCGCAGGGTTCAAAAAGTGAAGGCATCAATAAAAAATCTGTTGCCGCATACATACGATGAGCAAGATCTTCATCATATCCGAACTCTAGATAGACATTAGTGTACTTATCAGAAATTTCTGTGAGCATCTCGTGATACTTCTCTTCACCCTCTCCCAAGATAGTAATATTACAGTCCAAGGCAGCAATATGAGGCAGAGTCTCAATCAGCAAGTCCATCCCTTTTTGCCATGTGAAACGTCCGATAAAAACAAAAAGCGGTTTTTTGATGCCTTTTAAACCTGCATGCTTAAGATAGTCTTTTTTATTAAGCTCTTTTGCTTTTAGATCTTCATATGGTTCTACAAGTGCCCTGTCATCTGATGGGGAAAAATGCTCCGTATCAATGCCGTTTATAATACCGACTAACTTCTTTTTATGATGATGTAAAAACCCTTCTAAACCACATCCAAATTCCGGTGTCAAGATCTCTTTAGCATAAGTCGGGCTTACTGTCGTTATCATATCCGCATAAGCTATGCCCGACTTCATAAAATTCACCTGTCCATAAAACTCTAAGCCTTCCATCGTAAAATGATCCATGCCAATGCCAAGATCTTTAAGAGCAGTTTTTTCAAATGTACCTTGATAAGAGAGGTTGTGTATAGTATAAAGCGTTTTGGTACAGATCGTTTTTTCATCTTGAATGAATAAAGGAACCAAGGCACACTGCCAGTCGTTTAGATGAGTCACGCTGTAAGTATTTCGTTTAAGAAGCTCAACAATCGCATAATTAAAGATACCAAAGCGAATAGCATTATCTTCATAACCGCTATCAGGCGGGCCATAAAGAAAATCTTTATCAGATAGAAGCGCGGAATAGATAAAAGAGTAAGAAAGTCCCTCATATATACATCCAAATACCTCAACAGGGTATATTTCTGCACCCATCTTTATATCAAAACGTATATCCAAAGATTTTATAGCAAATTTTTCTTTATCTACAAACTTGTATAGAGGCATAATAACATCTACATCATACTCTTTATTCATTGCCCGAGGCAGGCTATGCGCCACATCAGCTAATCCGCCACTTTTAGCAAAGGGATAGACTTCGCTCGCAGCAAAAAGTAAGGATGGTTTAGACATCTATATTCTCCCTTAATAATCTAGCTGCCAATTCGGGTGCAACTGGATTGATAATTATTCCCGTACTCGCTTCAAAACCACCCTGTCTATAAATACGGGGCATGATGCGAATATTAAATCTCAAAGCCTCATCTACACAAGAAAGAAGATCTTTTTCAAGGCTTCCTTCTTGAAGTGGAGATGTTGAGATAAAAAGATTAAAATCAAAGTACCCTAATTGGCCTTTGAGCTTTTTTAAGATCAACTCTAGCAAGCTACTTAATTGTGCAATACTTCCCTCACTTAATGTGTCTATCTGTCCTACTGCTTTTAAAGAACTAATCATCACCTCAAAAGGATAAGCACTCGCGTAAGGACAAAAAGCCGTAAAGACTCCCTGCTTGGCAATAATACCTTGGGCATTTTCTTCTTCTTGCAAAAGCATATCTTCTAATATAGCCCTACCTGTACTCTTATAATGTTCATAACTTCTTTGGAACCACTCTTTCTCGGCCTTTGGAATGATAGGAAGACCAATCAGCTGAGTATGCGAATGTGTCTGAGTAGCACCGGCTAATACCCCCTCATTTTTAAACAGCGAGATGTAAGAGATACGATGATCACGTCGCAGATCTGCAACTCTTGACTTAAGAGTCTTGAGCCAATGCTTAATACTGTTTTCACTCCATTGCCTCATCGAGGTATGATGCTGTGGTGTATCAATAATAATCTCATGCGCGCCAAAACCTTCCCAGTGTTCAAAGAGACCATAATGGTGTTGATGAGGCACTTCAATCTGCACGGCCTTATAAAGGTTTGGCACAACGCGCGTCTGCCACCCCTTTTCATTAGCAAAACTGCCCTTCTCCCGTATAGAGAAGATCTCTGCAGGTGTCATATCCTCATTTCCTTCACAAAAAGGACAAACTTCCCCTTCTATACTCTCAGATTTACACTGTGTATTAGCGTCGGGCCTATGCAGACGTTCCGGTGCGATTATAACATGAGTGTCATGCATTTTATCATACCGTATTTCAGACATCAATTACCTCCAAAGAACCTTTTAAAAATAATTTTGTTGAAAAGGGAATTACCATGGCAAAACTGATTCCTTGTATGCTTAGATCAAACCCTGATTCACTTTGAGAGAGGGTCTTAAGTGGAAAATAATAAATATCACAGACCGTATCAAGACGGATGATAATAGTCTGTTTCAGATGGGCATCATAAATCTCAAGAGTATCACTCTTCTCAAACTTTCCATTCTCGCCCATAAGCTCACTGTTTATAGTGATGCTTTCATAATCACAAAAGTGAAAATTGTGTTCAAGCACATAGTTTAAGTTTCTCTTCTCTTCAGTACTAAGGCTTATCTCAAAATCAAAGCCTCTACTCTTAGGAAAGTAGCTCTTTTCCAGATGCGCTTGAACTTTTTCAGGAAAGAAAAGTCCGCCCTCGCGAGAAAAGCTTATCTTTTTTTCACTACTGTTTACTTTAAAGGACTGATTGGAAAAGTCACCATATTCATGGAAATTGCAGTGTCTGAAATTCTCAGCACAAAAGCTTTCATCGCTAATGTGGTCAATAAAAGAGTTTTTTACATACCAGTCATAGATGATAGCATCTTTAAGTGTATCGTCTATCTGCATAGCCGCCTTATGAATGGTATCAATTCCATCTTCACAAACAGGAGCTTCAGTTGGGGATTTATCATCAAGTATGCGTTGATGGTAGGCTTCTTTACGGCGTGTAAGTGTATTTTGCCAATTAAAACAGGCTTTTCTATTGTCAAACTCTACCAACTGTCCGCCATGAGCTGCATCAAAGCGGAAGATATAAGAAGGTGTAACGGCCTTGATCTTAGCATGTCCGTCGAGTTCATTGTGATCTCTTACTACTACACTTGTATTTGCATAACGTAAGTTTTCACAAGAGATAAGGTAGAAATAAGCCGTGTCTCTTAGGTTTGGAAGGTATAAGCCGCCAAAAACACCATGCCAAAGTGCATCATTTGTCTGAAGTTTATAAAGGCTTGTATTAAAGTCTAAATTGTTTAGTTTCGAGCCTACCTTTGATATTTCCAACATTCTCTTATGAATACGGTTACTCTCTTCATATTTCACAAAGAAGTTTTTCCATATCCCACCTTTTAAAAACTTCACACCCTCTTTCTTATACCGTTCATCCCCCATCTCCTGCTTAAAGGTTTCCAGCTTTAAAGCATCATCCGCACGCAGACTCCATTCACCCATCTCATAATACGATACATTCGGAAGGTAGGCGATCCCTCGCGTGCATTTCTTCTCATAATATTCACCATAATGCATAGTCTCAATATCTTCATCAGATATTACTGCTTGAACAAATTTTTGCAACCATCCCTGCTCATACACCCAAGTATGTGTTCCCGGCCACATACCAAACTTCTCGGCATCATCAAAAATAATAGCGGCAGAATCATCCAGACGCTTAAATGATTTTATAGCATCTATCGCAGTCTCAACATTTAAAAAGGGAAGAGCATATCGAAGTTTTTTACTGATAGGAAAGAGGGCAATATTTTCACCTCCCTCTTCGCTCATATAATAACCATCCAATACATCTTCGTTAAATCCCGCGCACTGAAAATGGTAATCGTCCATCACCGTATATTTTATACCGGCTCTATGCAGGTCAGGTATAAGAGATGACTCCCATACTCTCTCCGTAAGCCATAATCCCTTTGGAGTCTGTTTAAAAGACGATGAGATAGACTCATTTAGCATATTTATCTGACTATAGCGGTCTATTGAGGGGATAACGCTTAATATCGGTTCATAATAACCCGCGCTAAAGAACTCTATGCTTCCTTTTTTTGCAAGGCTCATTATCTGCTTATAGAGTTTTGGATATGACTCTTGGATCTGTTCCATCAACCAGCCGCTGCAATGGACTGAAAAACGAAATTCAGGGTATTGACTCATCACTTCAAAGAAGGGGCCATAACAGACCTTTACTGCATGTTCAATAACCCAATCAAAATTATCCACAGGCTGATGCATATGAATTCCAAATAGAAGTGTCGTCTTTTTACTCATACTAATTCCTTAAACAAACCAGTTATAGGCATAGGTCTCGTCAAGATCAATAAAGAGTGATCCGTAACCCGGCATTGTCTGTATTATACGATTTTGCTCTACTATTTCAAAACGAAGATGAATAGTATTATAGGGTCTAAAATTAAATCTTGAAAGTGCAAGTTCTATCCTCTGCCCTACTGCCATTTGTACTTTCTCATTCTTGTATGTCTCATGCATTTTAAAGACAAGCTGTTCACCTGTCTCTTCTATAGTAACGCGAAGTTGTAAGCCTAATATATCAAGAGATGAAAGCTCGCCCTCAAAAGCCAAAAATACAGCTTCTTCATTATGTCCGTAATATATCTTCTCAATGGGTCCACGCACCCTATCCATTGTAGAATAAAGCTTACTCTCGTCAATAAATCCACTTCCCAGCCACTCAAAGAAATAGCTGTTCTTTCCATCAATAAGGGGTGAAATAGAGCCCTGAGGCTTAAGTAAGAATGAGGCACTGCTTTTATGTGTAATAATCGGTTCAAAAAGGTCAGACGGGGCTTGCATCTCTAAAAGCCTATAGATAGAGATTAGATGTTCTCTGAAAAGTGTATCAAACTCAAATGCGAATTCTGTTACATGATCGTCCCCATACCACCAAAACCAGTCACTGCACTCAGATGCCAGAAAGTGAACTTTGATCTCTTCAGCCACCTTATCAGATATCTTGGCTTTATAATTATTGACATCTCGTTTTGTCTGATAAATAAGTTCCCAGGCACGATTTTTTTCCGGATGTCCCGACCAGGTATTAAACTCCCCATGTATCCAACTTCCCGAAGAGAGTCTCTCGAGTTCTTTGGGACTTTTTAGTTTTGAGACCTCATCCATTGTCACCGTATTGCACCATGATGTTTGAGATAAGCGTTGATAAAACGAAGTAAAAAAATCATATGCGTTATTTTCAAAGAACTCCCAAGCATTTTCCCCATCAAGGATGACAAAGACTGTCGGATCAGCTACCTCTTTGGAGATAGCTTCTAAGGAGGTCATGAAGTGTTCTGTTGCATCATGTCCTGATTTAAAACGATAAGTAAACCCAATAAGGTCACTTAATCCATGATCCCGAAAGCCTATATTCACACCCTTATATCTGTAGTGTTTATATAGATGAGAGCGGTCTGAACTATCAAGTGATCTAAACAAGATATCCTCATCCGTTGCAATCCACGAAATCCCTTTTTTCTCATATATAGCAAGGCTCTCTGCGTCTACTGCCCCCTCAGCCGGCCAAAAGCCTCTGGGGCTGACACCAAAGGTCTCTTTATAAAGAGAGATAGAACGATCTACTTGCTCAATGGCATCCTCTTTTAGAGACATTGGGTTGCTCGGAAGTTTAGTATGTTCATTTGCATACTTGGCATTGTTTATATTAAGTAGAAGAGGCAAGATAGGATGATTATACGGAGTCGTTGAAACTGAGATAAGACCCTCTTCTTGAAGTTTTTTGTAAAAAGGCAGAATACTTTGAACAAAAGAGCACAGACTAGTAAGAAGTTGTGATTTATCGTTTTGGCTAAATCCCTTCTCTCTTTTAAACAAATTTATAACCCGAATGCTTTCCTGACGTAAATAGTTACCGCACCATGAAAGCATAAAAAGCAGTTCAAAATCGATGAGTTCATCATCATTTAGATCTTTTTTCATGTAGAGTAGATCGAAATGCTTTATAGGCTTGACCATGGTCTCATATTGCGTCGATTTGCAGGTCTTTATCAGCCATGATCTCTCTTCTTCTGTTAGTTTAGACGGATGCATCTGCCAAAGAGAAAGAAAATAATCATTTTTTAGAGGTTCTGAGTAAAGGTTGAGTTGTTCAATAAGAGTTGAAGTAATATTAAAACTTGCCTTAAGCCCCTTACACGAACTTAAAAGCCAGGGCATCTCATAATAGTCTTTAATAGCATGAAGAAAGACCCAGGGCATAGAAATAATACCATCACTACCTCGATAATCGGGCTGGTGCATATGCCAAAAGAAAGAGAGATTAAGTGATGATGCAGTCACTATACGTGTGACCACTTCTCGATTTTATCTGTATACGTAGCCAAGATAGCTTCACCTTTTTCATCATTATCAGCTTGAATATAAAGGTTAAGGTGGTTGCTATACTGATCAGGTATCATCAAAATCCAATCTTTTTTGTCCAAACATATCTTGACCCCGTCAAGGGTTGATGACTCTTTTCCCTTGGTGTCTTCAAGGAACATACGCATCATCTTTCCCTTAAGTTCTTGCGAACACTCGGCTCGGAAGGAGCGGTAATAAAAATATGGAATAGATTCAACCAATTCGGAGAGTTTAACCCCATGCTTTAAGAGCATCTGCGTAATCTTTAAACTCGCGTACATCGAGTCTCTGTGTGTCGCAAACTCAGTAAAGGTAAAGTTGCCCTCACCTGTTGCCACAAGGTCATATTTTCTCAACTCTTCTGCCTTGAAGCTCCCATACTGTCCACTCACAATATGGAGGTGGTCAAAAGAGACAATATCAGCCGCCCATGTCGGTAAGAAGACACGTTTTATACTTTTTTCAGCCTTCGCTTCCATATTTAAGAGTTGAAGAACCGCATACAAGGCCGTCTGCTTCTCAAGTACCTTTCCCTTGTCACACATAATATCTAAGCGTTGTCCGTAAGGATAAAGCATAAAACCGGCATCAAGCTTAAGTGCTTTAACCACATCACTCATATCTTCGACAGTACGTTTCACTAGGCTGTTGATATTGGCCAGTCTATGCTCATTTGCATAAGCATTAAACATTACATTATCCACACCCATATCATTTAAGACATCAGGAAAAACGTCAGCTGCCATACCATGCATCACATCAACTGCTATACGGCACTCCTTGTCTTTACACAGATGTTCTTGAAACAAATCTTGCATTTTATTTCTGTATGCCTTATACTCCTGCTGATGATCAGAAACATATATTTGACCGATTCGTGAATATTCAACACGGCGAAAGTTCTCTTTGAAAAATGCTTTTTCTACCTTTTTTGCCGTCTCATTGTTTATACGCAAGCCTTCATGATTATAAAAGGTCACTACCCCACATCTCCTTCCATGGTCTATTTT
>CBFDAB010000028.1:0-22313 GCA_965602745.1 uncultured Campylobacterales bacterium | reverse complement strand
CATTTGAAGAACCGATGACGGTTTATATAGATGATAATTTTAATAAAACATACTAATTATTTGTCTTAAATTGTATCACAAATATAATTACACAATTTTACATATTTAATACCATGATAGTTTTTATTTGGCTATAATAATATTCACTAAAATTTCACAAGGATACTATATGTCAAAATTTGCAACGCTTTTCATCTCTTTCACACTTACGATTTTTGCAAGTGATGCCCTTATTTGTAATGTCATTAATAAAGATGATATACGCAAAATAAAATGTAAGTATAAAACCGTATCGAAGGATTATGATAGAAATATCTCTATATCATGGACATCTCCGTCTACACCGCAAGATGACAGGTTTAAGACTGTTCTTTTACCGGCTTATAATATTTCAGCCTATGATTTTAGATATTTTGATGGTCGTGCAGATGGAAGTTGGACTATATCAGCTACAGATGAAGAGACAGGACAGGTGACAACGGTTCAGTTTGTAAAAGAAGACCTAAGCGAGGCAAACACTATGTCTTTTCCCTGTAAGTCTTCAGACTAAAAATCTTTAACACTATAGTAAAGCTTATTCGTTGCCCTTAACAAATATCTCATTTGTTACCTTGGCTTGTTTGAGCTTTCGCGTCGCTTTACGTAATACAAGTTCAACATCTTCTGTCTTAACACCGATACGCTCGGCAATTGCTTCTACAGACTTATCTCCTTCTTTCATACAAAAGGCATGTAACTCTTTTCGTGTAAGGTGACGTTTTAGAACTCTAAAAAGTTCCTTATCATCATTCATAATCTCTACATCACTGTTATTGATGAGTGCGCTTAGTGTTTGATGTAATGATTTATCATCACATTCTTGTTCCCAATATGTCATAGTTTTACCTTGTTTAATATTTGTGTCAGATCTTTTGTATCAATAATGATATTTGCTTCTTTTTTTAGAATATCTTTCGCACAAAAAGCGACACGTGTTCCGGCGTGAGCAAACATTGATCTGTCGTTTGCACCATCACCCACTACCATAGTCTCTTCTTCGCTTACGCCTAATAGACTTTGAAGGCGAAGGATCATATCTCCCTTAGAGAAGTCAAACATCATATCTCCACCGACTAAACCGCTTAATCGTCCATCTTTATGATGTAATACATTTGAGAAATCTGCATCATACCCCAGAATCTCTTTTCCAAATGTTGTTGCCGTTCTAAAACCACCACTAAAACATACAACCGTTGCACCGGATTTTTGTAATTCTGAGATTGTTTCTTTGGCCCCAGGCATAAAAGGTAGGTTTCTACATATCTCTTCGACCTTTGAAAACTCCAGACCTTTAAGAAGTGATACACGCTCAGTAAGACTTTCAAAAAAGTCCATCTCCCCATTCATCGCTTTTTCAGTAATAGCAGCTACTTTTTCTTTTAAACCGAGTGGCTCGGCAAAAAAATCAATTGTTTCCCCATCCATTAAG
The DNA here is from genome assembly GCA_965602745.1 of uncultured Campylobacterales bacterium. Taxonomy (GTDB): domain Bacteria; phylum Campylobacterota; class Campylobacteria; order Campylobacterales; family Sulfurimonadaceae. The sequence continues at coordinate 20,845 of CBFDAB010000028.1, read as the reverse complement.
GTTGAGTCAAAATCAAATACACATAGTTTCATAGTTTCTCTTTATAACTATAGCCGTATAAATTGCTATAATGTCATTTATTAAATGCAATTATAGCGTATAGGAAATATTTTGTTTGAAGAACTTGTAAGTAAATTAGAAAATAAAAAATATATTACCCTTGAGACGACCCCTTCTCATTCGCCAGTTTTTCAACCTATCATAGATAAGATAAAAGATTTAGAACTTGACAAACTAGTGGATGGCTTCTCAACGACAGACAATCCCCTGGCTAAACTTAAGTATAATGCCATACTAGCCGCTATTAAACTGCAACAAGAGTTTAATAAACCCGTCCTTGCTACTATGAGTATGAGAGACAGAAATCGTATTGCTCTGCAATCTGATCTCCTTGGCGGAAATGAGTTTGATATACGCGCTATACTCGCTCTTACAGGCGATAGTGCCTCTATGTCCGACCAACCTAATGCCAAAGGTGTTTTTGACGGAAATTCATCTCTGCTGCTTGATATTATCTCATGTTTGAATTCTGGTATAGATTACGCAGGTAAACCCCTGGCTCAAAAACCGGCGCAGATCTATCCATTCGCTGTTACCAATTCATTTTCAACAAACCCGAAGACTCTGCAGAAGAAGATGAAAAAGAAGATCGAGCATGGAGCTATTGGTCTTATCTCTCAACCTGTTTATGATATTGATAATGCAAAACTTCTGATTGAGCTCCTTGAAAATGCGAAAAATGATTGTTGTGAATCTGCACAAAAGGCGCAAATGGTATTAGGAATATTTCCAATAACAAAACTGCGAACAGCTCAATTCTTAGCCTCACATGTTCCTGGCATACATGTTCCAAAAAACTGGATTGAATCACTTCGCAGAGCACACGAAATATCACCTGAGGAAGAATACAAGGTCGGTTTTGAACTAAGTAAAAATTTATTTGATGAGATTATGGAAGTACACCCGAAGGTGCATTTGATGACAGCCAACCAGTTTCAAGTGGCTAAAGATATCCTCTCTTAGTCTGTCAGTTTAAAAAGTATAAGAAATATCACTGTGATTAAAGCAGGGAAGAAGCCCACTTACTCTGCGCCTTCAAGCCGGTAATAAATTCTAAAAATCTCTTTCTAACAACTTATCCACCTTAAGAATTGTCAAAATCTTATCATTTTGTTTACCAACACCTTCGATCATTGTTTTTTCCTGCATAGCTGTTTCAGGAGCAGGCCCTATCTCATGTTTTTTCAGACGTATAGCTTCTGTTAATCTGTCTATAACAAAACCAGCTGTTTCAGTCTCGTTTTTCATAACCATAAAACGACTGTTCTCTGTCATCTTTTCACTTTGCAAGCCGAACTTTAAACGTAGATCAATTAAGGGGATTACCGTCCCACGTAGATTAAACACACCTAAGACATATCCTGGAGTTCTAGGTACTCTAGTCCACTCAATTGGCTTGATGATCTCTTGAATACTTAAGATAGGCACAGAAAACTCTTCTTCTCCTACTATGAATCCGACCAATTGAACAATGTCATCCATATTCTCTTCACCGGGAGCAATTTGGTCTTGCTGCTTGTTTATGATATCTTGTAATTTGTTACTCATTATGCTGACTCCTCAGAAAATGTAAACTTAATATTACGTTTAACAACATTTTGCAGATAATCTGGTGAATATGGTTTTGTAATATACTCAACCATACCCGCTTCAACACCGCGCATTCTATCTGCTTTACCACTTCTAGAGGTTACTGCGATAAGTGGAAGTTGTTTGTACTTATTATACTTTTTGATCTCACCAGCCAAGGTATATCCATCCATACGAGGCATCTCAATATCAATTAAAAGAGCATCAAAATTATGTTCACCAGACTTTAATATATTGAGTGCTTCAATTCCGTCAGACGCTTCAATAAGTGTAATTCCTAATGGTTTAAGCGCCATTGACATGATCTTTCTGTCTGTCTTAGAATCATCAATAATCATAACCTTATAATCACTTGCCTGATTTTTATCGCGTGAGCCTCCGCCATTTTTACTTTCTGTTGAAACAGAAGACTTAATCTTTTTAGCCATGTGCATCAAGGCAGCGACATCAACAATCAAGGTAACGCCACCGTCACCGCGAATAGTCGCTCCAGCAATACCGTCCATACCGTGAAGATACTCGCCCATAGACTTAATAACAATCTCTTCTTGACCGACTAAGGTATCAACAATAAGACCAATCTTACTCTCAGCCAGTCCAAGAACAACAACATAAGCGTGTTCACTCGAATCAAATACATGTTCTACCTCAAAGATATCAGCGATGTGAACCAAAGGAAGTACTTCATCACGCAAACGCATAACAGAACGGTTTTCAACCGTGTAAATCTCTTCTTTTCCTATACGAACCGTCTCAAGTACCGAGGCTAGAGGAATCGCATAATACTCTTCTTGAACACCTACAAGAAGAGCTTGAATAATCGCTAGTGTTAGTGGGATCTTCAGCTTCATAACTGTTCCCTTTCCTAACTCACTCTCTATATCAATAAGACCGTTTAGCTTTTCTATATTTGTCTTAACAACGTCCATCCCAACACCACGTCCTGAGACATTGGTTACTTGAGCTGCTGTAGAAAATCCTGGACGGAAGATAAGTGCAAAGGATTCTTTATCGCTCATAATATCTGCTTCTTTTTCAGATATAACACCTTTTTCAACTGATTTTTCCCGTAAAAATACAGGGTCCATTCCGGCACCGTCATCTGTTATCTCAATAACAATATGATTTCCTTCATTATAAGCCTTCAGTCCAATCGTACCGGTTTCTGGTTTACCAGCAGCGATACGGGTATCAATATCTTCAACACCATGATCACATGAGTTACGGATAATATGCACTAATGGGTCACCGATCTCTTCAACAATTGACTTATCAAGCTCCGTCTCTTCTCCACCGATTTCTAGTTCTATCTTCTTACCTAGTTCACGAGAAAGGTCACGAATCATACGTGGGAACTTATTAAAGACCTTTCCAATCGGAAGCATTCTTGTCTTCATAACCGCGATTTGAAGGTCAGTAGTAACAAGTGAGACAATGGATACAACTTGATTAAGCTCTTCTAAGAACTCTTCACCCTCATATCTCTCTTCAACATCATCATTGATTTTAATCAGACGGTTTTTACCCAGTACCAACTCCCCAATAAGGTTCATAAGGTGATCAAGTCTCTTAACATCAACACGAATTGTCTGCTCAACCGTCGTCGCAGCGGGAGCCGGAGCTGCCTTCTTTTCGACTTTTGGTGCAGCGGCTGCCGCTGGAGCTGCTTGGGAAACTGGAATAGGAGCTGCCGGGGCTGGAACCGGAGTTAGTTCTTCCGCCTTAGCTTCCTCCGCCGGAGCTTCTTCTACTATATCAGGCATTTGAGGAACATTTTCACCCGATGCAATCTTAGCTTCACGTTTTGCCTTATCTGAAGCTTGACGTTCATTTAATAGGCGTTGTATCTCTGCTTCAACATCATCATCGCTCATGTTCGCATAATCAAGTTCTTCTTCAGCTTCTTCTTCCACTTCGGCAACGGCTTCTGCCTCTACAGGAATTTCAACTGCCGGAGCTTCTGAACTTGAAGGGCTCTCACCATTAGTAATGGCAGTTAAACGAAGGACACAAGCTTCCACTTCTATACCTTCGTCCTTACTTGTATCACGTATAGTAGTCAGTAAGGCTTTCATCAGGTCAATTGATTCAAGAACAACATCCATAATATCAGCATCAAGAAGAAGATCTCCATGACGTGCCTTATTAAGGACATCTTCCATATGATGGGTCAGATGTGTTAAGACATCAAAGTTTAAAAATGAGCTTGCACCCTTAACTGTATGCGCTACTCTAAAAATACGATTAAGTAGATCCAAGTCTTCAGGAGTGTTTTCCAACTCGACCAAGTCTTGATCGAGTTGTTCAATCAGTTCAAATGATTCAATTAAAAAGTCTTGAAGTATCTCTTGAAATTCATCCATATTTAAGCCCCTTTTTCTACATGAGAGTTTACGATACGCGCTACTTCATCATAAAAAGTATTCGCATCAAATTTTACCAGATACGCTTCTCCACCTGCTTCTTTACCCCTCATCTCAGAGAAATGATCACTGATAGAAGAGTTAAATACAATAGGAATACTTTTAAAGCGATTATCATCTTTAACATTGGCCGCGAAGTGAAATCCATCCATACGCGGCATTTCTACATCCGAGACAATAAGCTTAAGGTGCTTAGAAATTTCCATCTCGTAGGTATTATAAAGTTCTTCAAGTCTTAATAGACCTTCTTCACCATCTGCCGCTTCAATAACCTTGAAGCCCATCTGCACCAGAGCATCTTTCACGATTTTTCTTGCTGTTGAACTATCATCCAAAAGAAGCACTATTCCTGTAAACTCATTTGTATGTACTGAAGCATCACCATTATCAGGTGTGTAAAGACCAAGTTCTTGAACAACATTTTCAAGGTCTAATATCAGTAACACCGCGTCGTCTTCTATTCGTGTCACCCCGGTAATCTTGCTCTTATCCAAGGCGCCTGCACCCGAAGAGAATGAAGCCGGTTCTATATCTTTCCAACTTACACGGCGAATTCTTTTTGCATCATGCACAACGAAACCGATTAAAACATTATTGAATTCTGTAATTATTACACGTGCATTTTTTTCAGCATCTTCCGGAGGTGTTATATTCATCCACTTTGCTAAATTAACAACAGGGATAACAACACCGCGAAGGTCAAAGATGCCTTCGATAAATTCAGGAACACCCGGAAGCTCGGTTAAACGTGGTTTTCTAATAATTTCACGTACCTTAGCAACATTGACCCCATATATACCTTCATATATTTGGCCCTCATCTTCCTTGAGGATTCGAAAGTCAACCAATTCCATCTCATTGTTTCCGACTTTTAAAATATTATCATTTTTCACTGCAAATCCTTAAAAAGTGTCTCTTGCAGAACTAATTGCTCATTGCTAGATTGTACAATAAAATATTTATGATTGCAAGCAAAAGCACCCAAATTTATATAATCAAAACCATAACACTCAAAATTTATATTTTGATGAAAATGTCCTTCTATAACGATATCTAAAGCTTCATCTTTCAAATAAGACAAACGCCTGTGTATTATCTCTTTAAATCCCTTTATTTTATAGCAAGGATCTCTTTTAATACCTCTATTTTTTAACCAATTTATAATGCAGTGTAAGCATAAAATATCAAGCATACCCACTAAAGATAGTATTATCTTGTTTCGTATTATTTTTGTATAGATCTGATATCCCAAGGGTGTTTGCGTGTCCCCATGTGAGAGCTGAACCTTTTGTTTATTAAAACTTAGAACCTGAGGCTGTTCTTCCAGTGGAAAGATCATAATATTTGGGAATATCTCTTTTAATCCAAAATCATGATTTCCCTCAAAATAGATAATCTCTATACTTTCACAGAGCTTGTTTAAAAGAGCTATCTCTTTTTTGTTATCTTCTCGTGTCTGTTTAATAAGGCCAAAAAGGAGTTCAAAGATATCACCCATCAAGATCAACTGACTTGTTTTGATCTTTCCTGATTCTAAAGCCTTTAAAAATCTGTAAAACTGGGGATAATCATCTGAATAGTGTGCGTCCGAAATAAGGATTGCTCCCTCTTGCAGTGTGACTTTAGGGGACATATGCAAGAACTGGAAGTCCAAGAGTCTCTTCATATCCGCACATTAGGTTTGCATTTGCTAGAGCTTGAGAACTTGCCCCTCGAAGAAGGTTGTCAATGGCTGAAGAGATAAATAGAAGTGAGCCTGACTGTTTTACATAAATATCACAAAAATTTGTACCTGCTACAGATTTCATATCTACAGGATTGCTTCTAATTCTTACCATTTTCTCATCTTGATAATACTCTCGTAAAATCATCTCAGCATCAATCTCTTTATCCACTTGAAGATAAACAGAAGAGAGCATTCCTCTTGTTACAGGTACTAAATGAGGAACAAACTGAATTTTAAAATCTTTGGCTGTTTTCAAAGAAATCTTCTCAAAGATCTCAGGTCCATGTCTGTGTCCAAAGGGATTATATGCAAAAAGATTATCATTTATACTAACATAATGTGTACTTGAACTGCACTTTTTACCAGCACCGCTCACACCGCTTTTGGCATCAATAATAATATCTGAGCCTGCTTTGATATACTCAACAAAAGGCAAGAGAGCTAAGATAGAAGAGGTTGGATAACATCCGGGATTAGCAACAAGCTGTGCCTTTTTAATCTCTTCTCTATGAAGCTCAGGCAGACCATATACAGAGTTTTTCAGATTACCGGCATCTGTATGAGGACAATAATGTGCTTCATAACGATCCAGTTCCAGTCTATAATCTGCTGAGAGGTCAACAATTTTAACATCTCTCTTCATCAACTCTTTTACATAATCCATCGCTGTCTTATGCGGCAGTGCCAGAAAAACAAGATCAGCTGCCTTGGCCGCGTCTGAAGCATCTGCTTTTACTACATCGCATTCATATACATCCAAGAAAGAAGGATGAAGTTCAGACAGTTTCATCCCGCCCTCAGATGTTGAAACATATGAAAGTTCAAAATATGGATGAGAAAGGATTAGCTTTATAAGCTCTAATCCCGTATATCCACTAGCACCTATAATACCTACCTTAGTTACAGTCAAATACGATCTCCTGATATTTTACTTCTATGACCTCATACTCTTTTACACCGCCTGGGAGTTTGGCATTAAGTTCATCTCCCTCTTCCTTTCCAAGAAGCTGTTTTGCCAGAGGTGAATTAAAAGATATAAGTCCTTCAGACGGGTTGCTTTCACATCCTCCTACGATTGTATAAGTGATCTCTTCATCTGTTTGCACATCACACAGAACTACAGTTGAGCCAAAGCTTACACGAGCATGTTCAAGCGCAGATGGGTCAACGATCTGAGCTGAGCTTAAGATTCTAGAAAGCTCTGCCAAACGTAAATCTACAAGTCTCTGTTTCTCTTTTGCCGCATGGTATTCAGCATTCTCTTTTAAATCCCCATGTTCTAATGCCACTTCAATCTCTTTTACAATCTCGGGTAGCTCTCTATTCTTCAAATCATTCATCTCTGCAGATAATTTTGCATATCCAAATTTTGTCATCGGCTCTTTTTGTTCCATTATGTCTTTTCCTTTAATTATTCTTTTTTTTGCATATTTTTTATATTAATTTTTAGTTAGAGATATTATAACCTATCTAGGCTTTTTTAGCGAAATAAGCCTTTGTCAGCTTAAATACAACAGGACTTAAAAGAAGCAAAGCTATAAGGTTGGGTAGTGCCATTAGCGCATTTAGTGTATCTGCTAAAAGCCATATGAACTTCAAGTCCATCATAGAACCAATCGGAATAACCAAGACCCATAAAAGTCTAAAGGGGATAATCGCCTTTTGCCCTAAGATAAAATAGACAGATTTTTCTCCATAAAAACTCCATGCCACCAAAGTCGTGAATGCAAAAACTATTAAGCCGAAAGTCACTACATATTCACCAACAAAAGGAAGCATCTTGGCAAAAGCCAAAGCTGAGAGTGTTGCTCCTGATTCACCTGAGATATACTCACCTGAAAGAACAATAGCCAGTCCTGTGACAGAACAGATGATGATAGTATCAATAAAGGTTCCCATCATCGCGATTAGACCCTGTTTAACTGATGAGTCCGTTTTTGCCGCTGCATGTGCAATAGGCGCTGAACCAAGACCTGCCTCATTAGAGAAAATTCCTCTAGCAACACCAAACTGCATAGCAGCCCAGATACTCGCCCCTGCAAATCCACCTGTTGCCGCTGTTCCCGTAAAAGCCGAAGATACGATCAAAGATAGTGCCTGAGGAATGGCTGAAATATTTAATGCCAAGATACAGATACCTGCAAGCAGATAAGCAATAGCCATAAAAGGAACAAGCTTCCCTGCCAAACTTGCGATACGTTTTATTCCCCCAATCAAGACAAGCCCTACAAGAACTGCCAATACAAGTCCGCTATAAAGCTCAGGAATTCCAAACGATGACTCTAAAATATCTGAAACAGAATTTGCCTGAATAGTGTTTCCTATTCCAAAGCCGGCTATAGAAGCGAAAAAAGCAAAAAGAAAGCCTAGCCACTTCCAGTTTTTACCTAGACCGTTTTTGATGTAAAACATCGGCCCGCCGACATGGTTTCCTTCTTCATCTACTTCTCTAAATTCCACAGCAAGAACAGCCTCCGCGTATTTTGTCGCCATTCCCAAAAGTGCCGCCATCCACATCCAAAACATAGCCCCCGGACCACCCATAAAGATAGCCGTTGCAACGCCTGCAATATTTCCAGTTCCTATAGTCGCCGAAAGAGAGGTCATCAAGGCATTAAACGGAGAGATCTCACCCTCTTTTTTCTCCTCTTTACGTCCCTTGAAAACGAGGATAAAGCCCTCGATGATCATTCGAGTCGGCATAAACTTTAGACCCACACTTAGATACAGCCCTGTTCCGAGGATAAGAGCCAGCATTAGCGGACCCCAGACGATACCGTTAATGCTCCCTATAAAACTATAAATACTTTCCACACCTGCTCCATTTTACTTAAGGATTATCTCTGCCACATCTTTTAGTCGACTTCTGCCCAGCTCTTCTCTAAGCTCAATCGAGCGTTCTAAAAACTTTTCTCTGTCTATGCTCTTATATACTTCATACATTCTCTTGACATTTACCTCGTCTTGAAGAAGTTCAGTATGCATCTCCTCTTTGTCTGCAAAATCATAAATGATATTTGCCAAGCCCACATGAGAAAGTTTCACGAACTTGCGACCTATCCAGTATTCAAGCTTATTGGCCACGAAGACCAAGACCATCGGTGTTCCTATGAGTGAACATTCCAGAGTCGCCGTTCCGCTACAGACATAGGCAAAGTCGGCCTGCAAAAGGGCCTCATGTGTATTTTTTATTATGGTGTATTTAGAAATATCCCCATAAAGTTCTTCTATCTCTTCCTCGCTAAAGTGGGGAGGAATCACTAAGATAGCCTCTTGTGAATGTTTTTTTCTTAACTCATGATAGATAGGCATAAGTGAACGCACTTCCGACTTTCTACTTCCGGCCAAGAAAGCTATCTTATTGTTTTGGCTCACCTCATCTTTAAACTCTTTTATCTCATCCATTAGAGGATTTCCAACATAAATAGAGCGCGGATAGAACTGATCTTCAAAAGGGAAGATGGAGAGAAGCTTATCGCAATACTTATCGACTTTGGCCGCGCGTTTTTTCTTCCATGCCCACACCTTTGGCAAGACATAATAAGAGATCTCTTTATCAGGGTATTTCTCTTTTATCTTTTTAGCAAGGGGAAGGTTAAAAGCAGGAGCATCAATAAGTAGGACCTTATCCGCATCTCTGGCTAAGAAGACAAGCTCTGCCATCGCCTCTTTTGCCGCAAATATCTTTCCGATAACATCTTTTATACCCATGACCGAAAACTCTTTTGGGCTATATAAAGGTGTGCCCAGGCTCTCATCAAAGATACCGCAAAGTTCTGCCTCTTCCAGATGAGGATAGAGTGCTTTTAAGTGTAGGTTTGATGATGGTTCTAGTGCCGATACGAGTAATTTCAAATGTTTTCCCTTAGTTCTAAGCTTGTTCCTTGCATCTGTGAAAGATCAAAGACAATGATCTCATGCTTGTTTGTGTTACAAATATACAATTTACAGGCTTTTTTACCAATACCTGAGGGTTCATCTAAACCTTCGATCAGACTTAAAACCTCATCTGTTTGAGGATTATAGACTTTGATTTTATTATTATAGCTGTCTGCAATAAAAATTCGCCCTCCTCCGCATCCATCTGCATAAACTCCACAACACAGATCAAGCGGATGTTGAAGTTCATCACTGTCGAAGATATGAGATCTCACCCCTGCATCTCTCGCGCATCTTAGACTTGAACTCTCACTGTCCACAAACCAAAGTTCTTCTTCTAAAAGGCTAATTCCACTGGGTTGAGCCAAGATCGCCTCATCATATGGCCCGTCATGCAAAGACTCAGAGTTTTCTTGACCGATAACCAAGGACTCTTCTTTCGTCTGCAAGTCATAAGCCTTGATCTGATGGGAACCTGCCAGACTCATATACAAGAACTGTCCATCACTTTCAAGACTATAAGGATTTCTAAGTCCCTCCAGCCATATCTCTTTTTGTGTGAAACCTTTACTCACCTTGATAATACATCCTCCCGAACAAGAGGCAATATAGAGTTTTTCATGCAGATAGACCATGCCCTGAGGCTCTGAGATATCAGATATCTTATGAAGTATCTCCCCCTCGTATGAGCAGACCAAGACCTCATCTGAATGAGATATGAAAAGATAATCTTTTGATGCTAATATCTTTTGCGGATATTTCAATATATTTTTTTCTTTTTTCTCCTCTGCCGGCTCAAACTTTTGAGAGCTTAGTTCATGCTGTGATATTAATATTTTTATATCAGATCTCAGTTCTTCTAGGTGTCCCTCTCCTCTATACTGCTTTAGAACGTAGCCCTGAGGGTCAATCAAGACAAGGCTCGGCCAAGCCTTTATCCCGTATCCGTCCCATAGCTTCAGATCTGCATCATTTATCACACAATGTTCTACCTTATACCTCTTCATCGCATCCAAAACAGACTTATCATCTTTTTCATGAAGATGTTTTCCCGAGTGCACCCCGATAACAAGGAGTTCATCTTTAAACTCCTCTTCCAAGGCCTTAATCTCAGTAAGTACATTCAAACAGTTCATACAGCAGTAGGTAAAAAAATCAAGTAAGACGATCTTGCCTAAGAGATCTTTTTTATTAAGCGGGGGATGATTGAGCCATGAAGCATTTTCTAAACACAGTGATCGTACAGTCTGTTTCATATCTTCTATTTTTCTATGAGCTTTTGTATAGCTAAAGAACACATTGTCATACCAAAGGCTCCCGTCACACCCACAAAACTGCCCTTGACCTTAGTCCGAGCGGGTTCTGTTGAGAAGATAACGGGATATTTCTTAGTGAAACGGCGTTTTTTAAGCTCATATCGTATCTTTGAAGCAAATCTGTCCCCATGTGTCTTCCAGATAGTTGACACTTCTATCTTTGTCGGGTCTAAACGTTTTGCCGAGCCTGTTGCTGAGATAAGTTTTTTATAACATTTTTGAGCCAGAGCCAGTTTGGCATGTATATCATCAATAGCGTCCAAGACCAGATCATAAGGCTCAAAGTCAAACTCTTCGACCCACTGTGGCGTGATCTTCATGTCCATTATCTTTATCTGCGGATAATGTTTCTGCATAGCCTCCACTTTTGATTCACCCTCGTGAAGTTCGGACCACATCTGACGGTTTTGATTACTCTCATCATAACTGTCAAAGTCTATAATAGTAATGTCATGTATCCCATTTCTATGAAGACAGTCTAAACAGAAACTTCCTACTCCGCCCACGCCAAGAAGAAGGATCTTAGCCGAGCAGAGTTTATCAAAAGAGTCTCCCAGAAGCATTCGAGAACGCTCATATCTAGGCAAGAAAATCTTCCAGTTTTTTCATTGACTTATAAGCTGTAAGATCAAGCATAACAGGTGTTAATGAGATTTTCCCTGCTTCTATTGCTTCAAAATCAGTCATTCCCTCATGCTCTCTTCTTTCAGACTGCAAGGGGTGTAAGCCTAACCACCAATACTCTTCAGCTCTTGGGTTTCTGTGCAGATGGGCATCATTTTCATAACATCTGTAACCGGCGTAAGTGACCTGATAATCTATCTCCTGTGTATGAAGAGGAATATTAACATTTAACAGTTCTCTATGAGGCAGAGGAAATTCCCCTTCTAAGACCCTAGAAACCAACTCTTTTATGACCTTTTGCGCTAAAGTATAATCTACATCCAAGCCATGTTGAGAACGCCCTAGAACCTGAGAAATAGCAATAGCGGGAACATCATGAAGCACAGCTTCCATAGCACCCGCGACTGTCCCTGAGTAGGTAATATCCTCACCCATATTTGCCCCGCGGTTTATTCCCGAGACAAGAAGGTCAGGTTTTTTATCTCCGTATAAAGAGTGAAGCGCCAGATAAACACAATCACTTGGCGTCCCGTCATCCAATTTATAAAAATCATCATCGACTTCTATAAAACGCAATGGCCGTGTCAAAGTCAAGGAGTGTCCACAAGCCGACTTTTCACTTGTAGGAGCGACTATAGTCAGATGTGCCACATCTTTTAGCGCCTCAATCAGGGCTTTAAGACCCTCAGCATCAAATCCATCATCATTTGTTATTAATATCTCTTTTTTCATCTTATGATTGTAGCCACTATGGTATAAAATATGCTTTAGAAAGGGCATGAATACATTAAAAAACAGGTTTATCCTTCTTGCTATACTTATTTTAGCTCTTAGCCTTAGCTCTATTAGCTACCTTCTCTTCTTGCCTCAGGACTCTATTAAGGCTTTTTCTTCTAATCTTGATACTCAAGAATTTGAAGAGACATACCTAGAATTAAACAGACTCAGTGATGAACTAAATTCAAGACTTAAGGCTGAGGATAGACTTCCTCTTATCTATCTTATCCTTGCTTCACATGAGAATGTCGCTTCTGCTCTAAGTTTTGATACTCAAGCCGACAAAAAACTATCGGCCTTAAAAGAGAAGCTACAAGATCATATCTCATCCATTATAGAAAGCCTGCCGCATGAAGAAGCCAAGGTCATTGCCGAACTTCAAAGAAAATATTCAAAGATGAATGAACTTGGATTAAACCTTGTGAAAGAGAAAAACAATTTTATCTCTAAACCGCATCAAAGTCAGAGCCATCTTGTTTTCATTATCTGTATCTCTATATTTACCATTATCATACTTTCTTTTTTATACTCATTCTATGCTTATTTAGAAAAAAGTCTAAAAAGTATCCCTGCACAAGATAAGAACCCTGATATATTTAAAAATATTTCAACTCAGATAAAAGAAGACAAAGAAGAGTTAAATACTCTGAATGAACGCATGGTCTACATAGAAACAGAGAAAAATAGCTCTGCGCAAAATTTTGAAATAGAAAAAAAAGAGCTGACGCAGGAACTAAAACTTGCAAAAGAGAGCCATCTTGAGATTAATGAAAAGCTTTCAAGGCTTAAGAGTGAACTTGAAGAGAGTAAAACAGCCTTAGAAGAAAAAGCCTCTCATTTACCTCAGGCTGAGATCTTAAGCCAAAATATACAAGATCTAGGAACTTCTCTTGAAGAAACGGTTCACAAACAAGATGAATTTAAACTCCAATTTGATCAACTCAGCCAAGATACAGAGGCTATTAAAGATGTTTTATTGGTGATTGGAGATATTGCCGATCAGACTAACTTACTCGCTCTAAATGCGGCTATTGAAGCTGCCAGAGCAGGAGAACATGGACGGGGCTTTGCTGTTGTTGCGGATGAAGTGCGAAAGCTGGCAGAGAGAACGCAAAAAAGTCTTAGTGATATTCATGCTTCTATATCTGTTATTATCCAAGCTATTATACAAGCAGGAGATGGGGCAAAGATCAATCATCAAGAGATAAAAGGTCTTGTTACTCAAGTCGATAAGATAAAAGACTTTATAGGGAATAAGAGATCAGTATGATTACACAGATTGGTCTGATTTAAAATCCTTTAATCTGCTGACAAGTAATCAAGTGTTTAGATCTCTTTTTCAAACCAAAAACGGTTCCATCCGTTTAAATGCTCATACATCAACTTATATCCATGAGACTGTAAAATAGAATTTACAATATAAAGCCCCAGACCAAAACTATGCACCGCCTTATGCGACTTAGTAAAAGGTTCCAGATAATAAGACAGAGGCTCATCCAAGCCTTTTCCATAATTTTCAAAAAAAAGCTTTCCATCTCTGGCTGTGATAATAACCTTCTTATCATCTGCGTACTTAATAGCATTATCAATCATGTTCTTTATGGCTGTTGCAAAGAGCTTATAATCCACATGAAGCATAAGGTCATCTTCAATATCCAAGACATAATTATCTTTTTCAAAAAATCCCAAGTCAATCGCTTCTGAGATAATATCCACTGCTCTGTACTCATCTACGTTTATCTGCTCAAAGCCGGAGGCTATCTGCTCGACTAAGGCCATCTCATTAATCAGACCTTCCATACGTATAAAAACATTTAAAAGCCGGCTCTTATACTTAGTATCTTCCAGCATCTCAACCGAGAAACGTCCTTTTGTGATGGGTGTTTTTAGTTCATGCATGATATTTCGTAAGAAAAGGTTTCGAGACTCAATAAGAATATTGATCTTTCGTGCCGCATTATCAAACTCATTAGAAACTTCAGATATCTCATCATTTCCCGAAACTTTAAAAGAGAGCTGTAACTCCCCTTCTGCAAATTTTTTGATATTATCGCGAAGCTTTCTTAGAGGGTAAAAACGTCTTAAGATATAGAAAAATGAGATGAGAATAATACTTATAATAGTAAGGTAGGAGTATAAAAGATTACCCATATGGTAAGGGTTTAAGCCCTTAGCTTCGAGTACAAAATATTCAAAAGGCGTTTTTAGATGAAAATAGACCTTGTTTTCATAAATAATCATCTCAATAAAACTCTCCTTTAAGATGTCTGAAACAGCCAGGAAGCTTTTTTCTTTGGTAATAGACCCCATTAGTGACTCAAAAAACTCTTTTTGAACATTTTGCCCATCAGACAAGACAGCTTTGTTCATCTCATGTTCAGGCAAGGCATATAGAGCATAAGCAGAAAGGTTTTTTTCTAAGGTGGCCAGATCACTTTTTCGCTCAAGCGCATCTGCATAGATCTGGCGAACAAGTTCATTTTTTGAAAAAATATTTGAGAGGTATTGCTGTTTGTTAAGTTGATAAAATTCCCATACCGTAAAACTTACCGCACTAAGTGTCACCACCAAGGCAATAAGAACAGTTATGAGGATTGAGTATCTAGGCAAAAACACTTATTTCAGTAATTTATACCCGATACCACGGATAGATTCGATCAGGCCTTTATCACCTATTTTATTGCGGATACGCCCCATCATAACATCAATGCTTTTATTGGAGCTCTCTTCGTTGATGGCACTAACATTATGGATAAGATCTTCTCTTGATATAACGAAGCCCTGTTTTTTGATCATAAAGGCCAAGATTCCATACTCCGCATTGGTCAGGTCCAAAAGATTCGACTTGTAACGTATCTCCATTGAAGCCTCATCCAGACTAAAGTCAGAATGCCCAGGCGTTAGCGATTCATCAACATTTTCATACCGGCGTAAAACAGAGTATATCCGTGCCTCAAGTTCACGCGGGTCATAAGGTTTAGGAAGATAATCATCTGCACCCAGTTCAAGAGCCTTGATCTTATCGTTTATATCAGATCTCGCTGACGAGATAATAATGGGAATATTCTGTTTTGTCCGGATCTCTGCACACACTTCAAGTCCATCCATCCCCGGTAGGGTAAGGTCTAAGATCACAAGATCAAAAGACTCCAGCTTCAACCGGCTTAGAGCATTAAAAGGATCGTCCTCCGTTTGAACATCCATATCAAGGTCTACAAGAAACTCACTTAAAACTTCTGCAAGTTCCAAGTCGTCCTCTATCATCAGTATTTTTATCATAAGACTATTTTAGCAGAAAAAATTAAATACAAATCAATCTTTTAAGAACTACACTATCAATAGTGTAATCCTATACGAAATAAAGGCTAAAGTATAAGCCACCACTGTCGTCATAACAAAAAGATAAAAGAAGTATTTTATTCCTCCGGCCTCTTTTGTAAAGACAACCGAGGCAGCAAGACAAGGTAGATAGATCATAATGACAACGATAAAAGAGACTGCGGCCGGAAATGGAATATGCTTGGATATGGCATTCATCAAACCGGAACTTGACGCATCTACTTCATCCCCCAAGGCATATAATACGCCCAAGGTTGATACAACCACCTCTTTTGCAGCAAGACCTGTCTGAAGAGCGACTGCCATCTTCCAGTCAAATCCCAATGGCTCAAAAACAGGCTGAATGAACTTGCCAATCTGACCTAAGTAACTCTGTTCTAAGAGTGCTTCCTTCAGCTTATTTTCCAAACTTGACTTCGCAGATCTATCCGCCTGTTCTATTTTGGCAGAAAACTCTGTTTCTATCATACTGTTATGAGGATAATTAGATAAGAACCAGACCAGCATTGCCGCTGCTGCTATAAAGGTACCCGCTTTTTTAAGGTACATCAATGTCTTTGTCTTTACTGTATGCCAGATGAGCTTTACTGATGGTAAGCGGTATTTTGGCATTTCCATAACAAAGGGCTCATCAAGCCCTTTAAAAGCAGTCAAACGGAGTACTTTTGCTGCCATCAGACCGATCATCGCACCCAAGATATATATGGCGAAGAGAATGTTCCCTGCTTGAGACTGAGAAAAAAAGGCACCCGCAAAAAGTACATACACCGGAAGTCTCGCACCGCATGACATAAAGCCGATAATAAAAAGTGTTAGCAGTCTGTCTCTGTCATTTTTAAGTACCCGCGCTGACATGTAGGCAGGGATTGAACAGCCAAAGCCTGTCACAAGCGGAATAAAAGACTGTCCATGCAGACCAAACTTATGAAAGAATCCGTCGAGCAAAAAAGCGACCCTTGACATATAGCCCGTGCTTTCCAGCAAGGAAATACCTATAAATAAAATAACAATATTGGGGACAAAGAGGATAACTGCCCCCACTCCGGAGATGATCCCGTCAACAATCAAGGAACGGACATCATCATTACTTATTGTAGAACCTATCACTTGGCCAAACCAAGAGAAAAAGGCATCGATCCAATCCATAGGGATCGAGCCTATCTCAAAGGTCAACTGGAAAAGTCCCCACATAAAGAACAGAAAGATTGGAATACCAAAGACCTGATGGATCAGGACTTTATCTATTCTCTCCGTCATAGAGTACTTTACATTATCAAGATTGGTGAATTTCACTGTTTCAGCAATAACACCACGGTTAAAGGCCATATACTCTTCTGCAAAGACTTCTTTTATATCTTCAGTATCGTGGTGCAGTTCTATATGTTTGTTAGCCTCGATCAGTATAGGCTGAAGTTCTGTCCAGATAGGATTATCATGCAGGGTCCTATAAGTTTTTTTCTCATTTTGTAAAAGATTGATAGCTATATTACGATTTGAGATATGGGCTTGAAACTTGTGTTTATTAAGATACTTCGTAATCGTAACGATCTCTTCTTCAAGCGCTTCAGAAAAGATAAGCTTTTGCTCTTGAGTAGCCGCCTTATGCGTTTTGATAGCAAGATATAGCATCTCTTCCAGACCTGAATGCGCTACGGCCGACACTTTGACAACAGGAAGGCCCGTTAGTTCGCCCAAATATCTCTCGTCTATCTCTATGCCTTCAGCATCTGCTTCATCCATCATGTTCATTGCCAAAACGATTTTCTTTGACATCGTCATAAGTTCAGCGGTAAGTTGAAGATTCTTTTCCAAGTTTGTCGCATCTACAACATTTAAAATAAGATCATACTCTTCATTACAGAGATAATCATGCGTCACACGCTCTTCAATAGAGTAATCCGTAAAAGCGTAGGTCCCGGGAAGGTCGATGACCGTAAAAGCGTAATCTTGAAAATCAAATAGCACTTCTGACTTTTCAACCGTCACCCCGGTAAAGTTTCCAACATGCAGATGCGCATTGGAGATGGAGTTAATCAGCATAGACTTACCGACATTAGGCTGTCCTACAAGAGCGATCTTTATCTTATTCATTAGAATCGACCTCTATAAGCTCTGCTTCTTCCTTACGAAGTGCAATACGCATCTTTCCCACCTTGATCTCAACCGTTTTCTTTGCGGGAGAGTATTCTAAAAGTTCTATACCGACACCTCTTGCCATTCCAAATGACATAAGACGTTCTTTTAAGGGTCCGCTTGCATGTATTTTAATGACCTTGCAGGAGGACCCTTTGTCACATTGTGTCAAATTTTTCATTTTTCTGCTTTAATATTCTTATAATTTTCGTAATGATAATAAAAATCATTTTAAACTATCATAAAATTAATGAAAATGCATACTATAGAAGGAGAATTCAAGATTGATGCCAATACTTTTGGATCGGCAAGTCTTTTACTTGCCTGCATGACCGTCTCTTAGACTTTAAACTGTTCCATTTTATGATTAAGCTGTTCAGTCATACTGTTTAGATGTTCAGCTGCAGTGGCAATATCCTCAACACTTCTTGCATTAGATGCAACGATATCATTAACATCATTAATTTCTGCCGAAATCGTGTCGACTAAGTGACCTGTTTCTTCAAAATTAGTGACTGTTTTTGAAGAAACACGGTTTGTCTCATGCATTATTTCCACTGTCATAGAAATTTTTTCTTCAACACTGGCAGAAATACCCGCAAGATCTTGAATGTTCTTTGAGTTTTTATTCATCTGTTCACCTGCATCCATAATCGCTTGAACGATGACGTTGATCGTCGCTTGAATCTCTACCAGACTTTTCTGCGTTCTCTCAGCCAGTTTTCTCACTTCGTCAGCAACAACGGCAAATCCACGCCCATGTTCGCCTGCTCTAGCCGCTTCGATAGCTGCATTCAAGGCCAGAAGATTCGTTTGGTCTGCAATATCAGAGATCACGGTCAAGACTTCTTTTACCTGATCTGCATCTGAGCTTAGCTGTTCAATCTTTTCGGCCATTTCAGCTTCGATTTGCGCTGTCAAGTGCACTTCCCCTGTCAAATGTGTTATTTCTTGCGTAACTGCATTTAAATTGTCATTCGCTTTTATGATGTTTTGCTTACTTCCGTTTGCATCTCCAACTGATTTTAAGACTTCTGCAGATATTTCGCTGGCTTTTTGAGTTGTCTTGTTTACTATGTTTCTAACATCTTCAACTTTTTGGCCTACTACTGTGGCTGTAACCGAAAGTTCGTTCGAGATAGAGGAGTTTTCCAAAGAAGATTTTTTTGTTTCCACTATAAAATCTTTTAAACTGTTTACGACTATCAAAAGGTTTTTAGAGATCGATGTGATCTCATTATTCCCTTTTATCTCCAGCTCACCTCTGAAGTCCAATTGAGCAAGTACTATAAGAAAATCATTGACTTTATGAATAGAGTTAAGAAGCATGTTTATGACAAGTGAAGCGATAAGTGCCACAATGATCAAGAGAATCGACAGTACAAGGTTTTCTGATTTGGCTGATTTAATACTGGCATCGATTATTACTGCTGCCTGAGTGGAC
Source organism: uncultured Campylobacterales bacterium (assembly GCA_965602745.1). GTDB lineage: Bacteria > Campylobacterota > Campylobacteria > Campylobacterales > Sulfurimonadaceae. The sequence goes on along the minus strand of CBFDAB010000028.1, from coordinate 1,534 downwards.
TCTCCCTTATGCTGAGAAATCCATACATCTAAACGCTGTGATAGTTTTTCGGCAAAAGGATCCAGTTTCAGCATCCACTTGTTTCCCTCAACCGGTCCATCTTTGACGTAACTGTTTGCCATTGTGACGCCTACTTCATAATAGGACTGCAAGTCTTTCTTAAAATTATTAAGATCACTGACCATCTCTACTTCTTCTAAAGCTTGGTGCATCTTGATCAAGTTATCAAGAGTTTTGTTTGCCTCTTTGAAATATATCTCTGCCTGGTCAAATCCATCATCAAAGCCCTCGTAGCCCCGTGTTGCTGAAATATCTGTAAGCCACTGCTGAATCTGAATAATATTTATCTTAAGATCAAGAAAGTCAAAGGTATTTGGAAGGATCTCTTCCATCTGCTTACTAGAGCTTTTACCTATATCTTGTAAACTTAATTGGTTCAGCGCAGTACTCAATATCAATACCGCCGTGACCACAACCGTCACACCTAGGAGTATGTTTTTTATCTTTATATTATATAACCAGTCCATATTTACTCCGATTTAAGTATTTGTATTTGTTATATTTAAGCCTATACCAACATAAATTTTACTTAAAGACTATATTTACGATTTTCCCGTGTATTAAAAACCATAATTTAAACGGGCAAGAAAACGGTCATACCTTTTATCATTCAAAACTATAAAAGACGCTATTTTTAATGTTCCTGATACATGCAGTCTTGTGATCTTACAGTTTTACCCTTTGTCATATTCACACTGCTTTATATTACTTTTAATTAGGAGTACCTTTTCAGCCTATGCTATAATCTTTAACAGTTTGATTAATGTTATTATTAGTAATAGTTATCATTAACAAGAACAAATTAAGTAAACAAGCATTATTATTTCTCAAATAAACAGGAAGTGTAAACAAAATGTCAAAGATAATAAGACTCAGTCTGGTAGCCATACTCACGATAAGTGTTGCTCAAGCAGATGACACACTTGCAGTTGCAAATAATTTTGATGAAATCTTTGCCAAGGGAAAGACATCAGGCCAAGTAGAACTGATGTCTTCAGGTCATAAGATTCAAAACAATGAAGACCTATATTCAACTGCCATCGGTGGTCAACTAAAATATGAGACTGCGATGATGAATGGTTTTGGCGCAGGCCTTGAATTTACAACGGTTCATGAGATTGATGGTCTCTCTGGAGATACTCAGGACAAGCGGGCAACACTGATGGTATCACCTGATGGCTCATATACACAACTCTCTCAATCCTATATAAACTATGGATACCAAGATCTCAACCTACGTATTGGTCGTCAACTGATTGATACCCCACTTGCTAACAGTGATGATTATAGAATTGTGAACAATACCTTTGAAGCAGCTATTACTACTTATGAAATCTCTGATGTATCAATGATGCTTGGTTATTTAGATAGATGGCAAGGTACGGATGCCGGTCTTGATAATGACCAGCCATGGCAGAATGCAGGTGAAGATGGAACCTACTTCGGTAGTGTCTCTTATGCTTCAGATCTCATA
>CBFDAB010000027.1:0-22736 GCA_965602745.1 uncultured Campylobacterales bacterium | reverse complement strand
AATAAAACTGTGCTAAAATTGTCAAAGCTATTGTAATAAAAAGCACCAAAAAAAGAAGTTTTACCTATCTGTAAGCACACAAGATGCTAAAAACTCGTGTCATCCAGAGGTATATTATTCATTCCGTGATCAATACCAAAACTTAAAACATCAAAGAGTTTTGAGATCTGTTTCTGAGGTGTTTCACAATCTTTAGCATTAATAATACTCAGATAGATCTTTTTCGAAAAGTACTGTGATTCAAATACACTTAGCATATTAGAAGCGGCTTTAACACTTTCAGATGCATCTGTAAAGCCAAGGACAACACAGCAGATATTCTTAGAAAGCATAATAAACGTATCTGTCTTACGAATCATCTGCTCAAAGGCTCCCATATCTTGATCCTCAAGACAAGCGCCAATCGCAAGGCTGAAGTTGACATGATAACGTTCGCACTGATAAATATCTCTTTCAATACTCTCAAATATTTTATTTTCATATGCCAAACGGTTTAAGCGAATCTTATTTAGTAACTCTTTTTGCATTCATTTACACTTTTTTTATAATTTATTCTTATTATAACATTAATTTAAAGAAAATTTTATATAAGACTAGTCTTTGCAGGTGCTATCTGTGCAGCAACTGCTTTTCTCTTTTTTAAAAATCGGATTTAGTAAAAAATAGAGTATAAAGCCCCACAAAACGAGACTGCTCAGTAGAGAGATCAGCCCCGACTCTTCATGTGTTTGAACAAGGGTTTGAGGGTCTATGTCTGAGATACTGAAGATATAATCAAGTCCTAAACCAAAGATTATACTTCCTACAATAATACTTCCTAAATAGATATACAAAGATCGTGTCCCCAACATTTTTTTAACAACGCCAATAGTGACTGTATTTGTTGCAGGACCGGCTGATAAGAAGACAAAGGCCGCTCCGGCACTTACTCCTGAGAGCATAAGTGCCGCAGCGATTGGTAAAGAAGCTGTTGCACAAACATACATAGGCACAGCAATAGCAATAACAATAATATACGATAACCATGAGTATTCAATCAATATTTCACTCAAGTTTTGAGGAATAGCCACAGTAATAAGAGCGCCAATAATCAAACCCAAAAAAAGAGGCTTTGCAATATCCCCAAGAAGGGTCACAAAGGCATATTTTAATGCCTTTGTCATCGAAAAGCTTTTTGTATCTTCATCTGATGGAGTTGAGGAGCAACAACTTTGTGTCGGCTCTTGAGCTGCACTGCTAAAAGAAGGCGAAGCTGAGAAGCTTGTTTTAACAGTAGACATCGTTGAGAAGATCGGCTTAGCCGTGGCGGTCTGCGAAGCAGATGTTTCCTTGTCAAATATATTCGTCAAAATTCCCGCTGCCATAGCAATAAGCATAGAGGTCAAGGCTCTGTACAGAGTAAAGGCCCAGCCAAACATCCCGTAAGTCGCAAGTATTGAGTCCACTCCCGTTATAGGAGTAGAGATAAGAAAAGAGAGTGTCGCTCCCTTAGAAGCTCCGCTTTTTTTGATACTTGTAGCCAGTGGGATAACCCCGCATGAACATACAGGCAGAGGAATACCAAATATCGTTGATTTGATAACAGAAGAGATACTCTCCTTGCCTAAGTGCTTTGTCACTAGAGTTTGTGGGACCAGTTCATGTAATATACCTGCAAAGACCAGACCAAAAAGGATATACGCAGACATAGCGTTGCTTAGATCAATGAGTGCATCAATAAAAAGAAGAATATATTCCATTTTTATTTAGCTCCGCATATGATTTTCTTAGTTTTTTTATTCATATAGATTTCCCAATAATGTAATTTGTATAGTTAAGATATTTAGATAGCTTTTTTAGTATTGTCAAACTGGTAAATACTTCCAGATTCAAAGTCTTGAACAAGGTTTTGAAAGCATTCGGAGATCTCTTTCATCGTCTCTATATTTGGCTCTATATAGATCTTATTCTTCCTTTTAGTCATGGTGATTATCTTTGCATCTTTTAACTCTTTAAGATGACGTGAGATAGTCGGTAAGGCAAAGTCAAATGCTTCTGCTATGCTCGTCACACAGCTTGCTTGCGCAATAAGGTCATCTTTAGGCTGTTTCTCATCTATACTACAGGCATATCCGCCCGTAAATATATTTTTAAATATCTTAAAACGGGTCTCATGCCCTAATGCCTTAAATATTCTTATCTTATCTTCCATATCCAACACAGTTTTTCCCCTTAACTCTTGACTTTATTTGTAAGTAATTATATCATACGGCCTTAAATTTAGCAACTTAGCTAAATACAAAATAAGGACACTCTATGATAAGCACTTTTGCAACGAAAAACTCTTGTGAAGAGATCGAAAAAAGAATAGAAGATGATGCCAAGGTCTTTGGTCTGATGATGAAAAAACATTTCCCTTTTTCTAAGAATCTAAGCGAAAACGGTTTTGAGGTTAAAGAGCATGCTTCTACCTTTGAACTCTGCAAGGCTCCTCTTGCCGCCAAACTTTTAAACACACATCCTGAGTTAAACGCCTTACTTCCATGTCGTATCTGCGTATATGAAAAAGACGGGGTGGCCTTTGCTTCGACTCCGGACTTAAAGTTCCAACTGGAAAACCTTGTCTGTCAAGAAGAGATGAAAAATGAGATATTAGATCTTTATGATAAAATTACAACTATGATAAAAGGATGGTAAAAATGAAATTAAACAAGATAATCACTTCGGCTCTTTTAGCCTTAGGTTTAAGTATCCCCTTAATGGCAGGAAGTGCTATAGGTATGGAGCTGATCGCAGCAGCAAAAAAAGATGTTAAAGAAATTACCCCACAAGAGCTTAAAAAACTAATCGACAATGAAGATGATGTTTATATGCTCGATATACGTGAGCCGTATATGATACCTGAAGGAACTATTGAAGGTATGGAAAACATTTCCATTGCAAGAGGACTTTTAGAGTTTGATGCACCAAGTGCAATAAAAAATAAAGATGCTCTTATCGTTGTATATTGTCGTTCAGGTAAAGGCGCTGTTTTAGCTGCAAAGACAATGAAAAAAGAGCTTCATTATACAAACGTCCGCTACCTTGAAGGCGGCGTTGACGGTTGGTTAGAAGCAGGATACAGTATCTTTAATCATTTTGGTGAATTAAAGCTTGCTAAATAAGAGGTCTTCACCTCTTTTGCACTTAATGTAAAACAAGTTCTTTAAAAAACATCTCCCTATTACTCTCAAAGTTTTCAACCAAGCTCGTAAAACATCCCCCTAATTCTCTAATTATCTCTATATTGGGTTCAATAGATATCTTATTGCCTTTTTTCTCCATGTTTACAATATTGGCTTCGCGCCGTTCTTTAAGGTATTTGGAGATAGTCGGTAGGGAAAAGTCAAAATGCTCAGCTATAGTACTGACACAGGTAGCATGATTTCTCACCTTTAAAAAGAGACGGGTGAGATCACAGCTCAGGCCCTAAGAAGATGTTTACTGAAGAGAAGAAACTAGTCACTTATTGTCGAGGCGGAAGCCGTGGTGCCTTAGCAGCACAAAGCCTCAAAAATCTTGGGTATAAGAATGCCGTCAATCTTAAGGGCGGACTCAAGGCGTGGGCAAAGGAAGGATATCCGATTGAAACAGGTCTAGGAATAACGAAACTCTCTAAAGATGAGGAATAATATCTAAGTCTCAGTTCATTTAGAACTGCTTCTTTTACATCTTAGAACCACATTTTCCAGCACCGCATTTCATTTTCGGCTCAGACATCTTCTCTCTACTCGTATTTAGTTCATGAAGACCTTTATCATCTTCATAAGACACAGGAGTAAAGCCTTTCATCTCTATAGCTTTCATAATAGTGTTGATATCCGTTTGTGTTGTATCATACTCAACGTCAACCCTTTGATCTTCGCTTCTAGCCTTGATCTTTGCAACACCTGCTGTTTCACCTACCTTTTCAATAGCAACTTCACAATGTCCGCAGGTCATACCTCTCATATTGACCTTAGTCTTAACTACGTTTCTAGGATCAATAGGTTTAGGTCCCTCTTCTTCTGCTGAAAAAAAGACGATTGCCCCGGCAACCGCAATCGTCACTACTATAGTTGTTAAAATTTTAATGTTCATTATTTTCCTTTTTTTTTACTAACGATATTCTAATATAAAGAGTCTAGGATTTAGCTAAAATGGCGTATGCAAAAAACAATACTTATTACAGGCTGTTCCTCTGGCATAGGCTACGATACAGCACACTACTTACACAATAATGGATATAAGGTCTTTGCCTCTGCGAGAAAACCTGAAGACGTTCAGCGTTTACAGGACGAAGGCTTAGACACCTATCTTTTAGATGTTACCAAGCCTGAGACCATTTCTCATACATTACATACAATTTTGGCTCAAACAGATGGACAATTATATGCTGTTTTCAATAATGCAGGATATGGCCAGCCCGGAGCCGTGGAAGATATACCTACAGATGTTTTAAGGGAGCAGTTCGAGACAAACCTCTTCGGTCTGCATGAGGTAACGAGGCAAGTCATCCCTATCATGCGTGCTCAAGGTTACGGACGTATCATCCAGCACTCTTCCGTACTAGGTCTTATCTCTTTACGTTTCAGAGGGGCTTATAATGCGTCTAAATACGCTATAGAAGGTCTATGCGACACACTTCGTTTAGAGCTTGACAAAGATGATATACATGTCATCACTGTCAATACGGGGCCTGTGCATTCTCATTTTAGAAAAAATGCGACAAAAAAGTTTTATGAACATATAGAGGGGAAAAAGACGGTCTTTGAAGAAGAGTACAAAAAAGAGCTTCTGCCTCATGAGGGTAAAAAAGAGAAAAACCCTTTTACACGAGACTCAGATGTCGTTATTTCCAATATCGTCAAAGCCCTGGAGTCGAAAAGACCCTGTCCAAGATATTATAACACCTCCGCCACATATCTTTTAGGAGGATTAAAACGTCTTCTTCCTACGAGCATACTGGATAAAATCTTACTCAAGATTTAAACTTCTCACCTTACAATGCGGCTTAGTTCTTCACACCCTTGACAACGCTGTAAAGAAGGGGGATATAAAAGAGGTTCAAAAGTGTTGCCCAGGCGATACCAAAACCTAAAGATATGGCCATAGGCTGAAGGATCATAGCCTGACCCGAGGCAAAGAACATAAGGGTCAACAGGCCCAATACGGTTGTGATTGAAGTCAGTACAATGGGTCGAAAACGCGTTTTTGCGAGTGAGACAAGCTCCCTCATATTTTTTGCCTTTTGTATAAAAAGCACCATCAATATCCCGTCATTCACCACGACACCCACTAGACCGATAGCGCCTATAAGACTCGGCATCGTCATGTTCATACCCATTATCATATGTCCAGCAAGTACACCAAAACCAATCAGAAGTACATTTGAAAGCACTATCATAGAGTTAACCAAGGAGTCAAATAGCCATACCATAGTGATAAAGATCAAAAATATCGCGACTAAAAATGCCTGAGAAAGTTCACGTATTGTCTTTTCATTCTCTTCTTGCTCACCTTTTACATCTACCCCGTAGCCTTGATCTCTCAACTCTTTAACAAGACCTTGAAGCAGACTTGTGATCTCTCCTGCGGTGATGATCTCTTTGTTCAATGAGGCGAAGATAGAACGTATACGTTTTCCGTCTTCCTTATCTATACTGACATAGGCTTTTTGAAAGATAAAGTCTGTTATATCGCTTAGACGTACACGCTGAGTTGTGCCGGGAACACCCAGCTCTACATTAGGCAGATTATCATAAGCATCTCTCTTGCTACTTTCAATTTTAATACGCACAAGGCCTTCTTCATTAAACATCTTTGCATACTCACCTTGAAGGTAATAAGCACGGAGTTCTTTGTTTAAAATCTCTTCATTAAACCCGAGATTTTGACCATAAGTGTTGAGTCGAAGCTTCAGCTCATTTTCTCCCTCAGTCGCATCGTTTGCTATATTATAGACGCCCTTGTGTTTTTTCAGTTCATCTTCTATACGTTCAAGTCCTTCAATCAAGGCAGAATCTTCCTTTCCTGAGAGAGAGATCTCTACATCATTTTTCACCACTCCCGTTCCCGGAGTTCTTACAGAGATCTCATCAAAGACTTTTACCCCCTCTTCTTCCATACCTTCAAACTCTGCAATGGTCTTCTCAATCTCTTTGGCTATCTCTTTAGCCTCGCGTTCACGGGTTAAGAGCTTCTTGTCATACTCTACGGAGATATAAGGGTTGATATATTTTTCAAAAACATTAGAAGGGGCACGTTCATTTAGATCCATAAAGATATGAAAAAGGTTTTCGCCGACTTGGGCATGGTTCTTTGCATCAAGGCGCATACCTATTATAGAGGTAATGGATATCATCTCCCCCTCTTTTTTATGCTTAAGTATCTCTTTTTCAATTCTCGTAATTATCTTTTGAGTGTCTTGAAGATCATGATTTATCTCCAGCTTTCCGGTGACAAAGACCTGTGTCACATCAAAATCAGGGAAGAGCTGGAATCGTGTTTGAGACCCTATAAGCACCGTTGCTGCGAGTATAGAAGATATCATCACAAAAAGCGTTCTTTTTCTCTTTTTCACCACCATATGTAATAACTTCTCATAAGCCTTATAAAGTTTAGTCCACATATCATGACTCACATGGTCTTCTTTGCGTATGCGTAAAAAGTCTTTGGCGTGAAGGGGAAGAAAATAGAAGGCTTCAAACAAGGATGAGAGAAGAAGTACAGAGATCATAATAGGAAGTATGCGTATAAAAGCACCCATCTCTCCCGTCATCATCAATAATGGTAAAAAAGCGAAGACCGTGGTCAAGGTCGCGGCAAGAACGGCAGGAAACATCTCTATCGTTCCTTCTACCACCGCCTCGCGCCTCTCTTTTCCCATTTCCAGATGTCTATAGATGTTTTCGGCAACGACTATGGCCTCATCAACAAGCATTCCCAGGGCTATAAGGCCTCCTAATAAAGAGAGCATATTCAAAGAGAAGCCTATCTTTTCTGTTACGATCAGACCAATCATAAACGATAATGGAATACCCATGGCAACTACCAAGGCAATTCCTCTGTTAACACTTAGCATTAAAGCCATAAAGACCAGAAACAGACCGAACATGATGTTTGAAAAGACTGTATTTAAACGATTTTTTATCCAAATAGAGGTGTCTCCATATATATTGAACTCAAATTTCGGATACTCCGCCTTATACTCTTTAAGAAGATGTCGAATATCTTTGACCAGGGCTATTGCATTACCTGATTTGGATTTTGTGATATTAATAGAGATGCTTGGAAGTCCGTTATAGTGTGAGATCTCGCTCTGCTCGGAGATTTGAAACTCTATATCTGCCACATCTGCCAAACGTATCTTTTTACCTGAGACATGCAAGATCATTTTTTCTAATCTATGAAGCTCTTTTTCCCCGTTATTCGTACTGATATAAAGATGTTTACCCCTTTGTTTTATCGTACCGATAGGAAAGATGGAAGAGATAGACGAGACAACCCTGATAAGATCATCGCTTCTTAGACCAAAGGCTTCGATTTTGGAGAGGTTAAGCCTTATCATAAGTTCTTCGTCTGCATCACCTCTGATACTGATCTCATTTAAGTCTTTAAACATAGATATATCTGACTTTAACTTTTCCGCCATCTTCAGCAGTTCTTGTGTCTTTAAATTTCCTGAAATTGCCACCTGAGTCAGGGGAATGGACTCTTCAAATAAGCGCGCAATTGGTTCATCCATATCAGAAGGAAGATCACGTTTTGTCTTTGATATGACATCTTTAACGTCATTTAGTGCCGAGATATTATCTGCACCGGACTTTATATCAGCGGTGATCTTAAAGGTGCCGTTTTTCACCTCTGTTTCTAAGGAGTCCAAGGCATTAATATTTTTAAGCTCATCTTCTATATTCTTAACCGCCATCTTATCCATGACATCCGCGCTTGTTCCAGGATAAAAACCTGAGATAACTATCTTGTCCATCTGAATAGGAGGAAAGATCTCTTTAGAGATATTCATATAAGAGAGTACGGATAAGAGGATGATAAAAGAGAGAAAGATATGATTTAAAAGAGGTTTGTCAATTGCAAATTCTATAAATTTTCGTAACAAGGCATTACCTTTAAAAGAGTGTGTCCAAAATCTGGTTTTTAAACTTTTTCTTCTCGACTTCGCTGCTGATGAGCTTTCTCTCTTCTTTCAAAGACTTGTATTCACGTTCAAAAGCCGAGATATCACGGCTTTTATAATAAATACTGCTTTGCAAGAATATCTTTGGAAAGGCCAATAGCAAGATCAAAGAAATTCCCATAAGAACAGTGAGCAGATAGCCTATGCTTAGGTCATTTTTAGCACCTATGACACTTTCTATCTCACTTAATATATCATTTTTATCATTATAGTCCAAATTCAAAGACCCTCATCTTGGCTGACCTGCTTCGAGGATTTTCTTTCACCTCATCCGCCGCAGCCTCATAAGGTTTACGGGAGATGAGTTTTCCTAAGGCATTATCATTTCCGCAGGTGCAACGCATCGCCTCTGCGTCACAGATACAAGACTTAGACCACTTCTTAAACCTCTGCTTCACTATGCGGTCTTCAAGCGAATGAAAAGAGATAATGGCTATCTTTGCCCTTGTCAGTCCTGCCTTTTCAATTGCATCTAAAAGCCCTTCGAGTTCACCGAGTTCATTATTGACTTCAATACGAATAGCCTGAAAGACCAGGGTGGCCGGATGTATCTTCTTCCCGTAAGGAGCAAAGGGGCGAACCACTGCCGAGAGTTCTTTAGCTGAGTGAATAGGTCTAGCATTCATGATCGCAGAGGCTACTTTCTTGGCATTTCGTATCTCACCATAATCAAAGAAGATACGCTCAAGCTCTTTTTGAGAATATCCGTTTACCACATCTGCTGCACTGAACTCACGATTTGGGTCCATACGCATATCAAGAGTCTCGCTTTCAAAACCAAAACCTCTCTCTTTTTGGTCTAACTGCAAAGAAGAGACACCGATATCTGCCAAAAGACCCTTAATACTCTCTTTGTCATTTTCCTCAAAGATCTCTTGCGCCATCTCAGAGAAGCGCCCTTTTTTGATCTGCACACGTTCTTTAAAAGGTTCAAGACGTTTAGTGGAAAAATCAATAGCCGTTTGGTCTTGGTCGATTCCAATGAGTTTTATATTCTTGTTTGTTTCCAAGATCAAAGAACTATGTCCTGCATATCCCATTGTACAGTCGATAATAACACCTTGTGAGATATCTTTAAAAGTTGCTTCGACTTCTCTGTATAAAACAGGAATATGGGGGATGTTTTGCAAACGCTGAGCCTTAGACATAAATTTTACTTAATAATAGCGAAATAGCTCTTATATTAAGAATAATTAGAATGGAATTCTTGTAAAAGCAATACTTTTTATTTGCAATACGATATACTGACAAAGACTTTTACACAAGGTGTTTTATGGTTAATCATCTAAAAACCGAACTTACCGAGCTTTCACATTCTATGTTCCAAAATGAGTTTTTCGGGCTTTATCATGGCTCTATCTCTGCTAAAACGGAGAGTGACCGTTTCATCATAAATAAAAAAGAGGCTATCTTTCATAATATAAGCCCTAATGACTTTTTAGAACTCAGTCACCGAAAAGACTATCGCTGGAAAGAGGCGAGTATAGACACGCCTATGCATTCACAGATATATGCTCAGATCTCTGATGCAAAATTTATCAGTTTTTCTATGTCACCTTATACGATATCTTATAGTCTTAACCACGCGGTTATTACACCCAAAGACTTTTTTGGTCAGAAGGAGTACAAGAATATCCCTGTCTATAATCCAAAAAGCTATGAAGACTGGTATGACAGAGCAAGTTCTGAGATTCCTCAATATTTTATTCAAAATGAGACCAATATCATAGTTATAAAGGGATATGGAGTGTATGCTTATTCAAGAGATCTGCACTCCATGGCCCGCCGTCTTGCCATCTTGGAAAAATCATGCAGGCTTCTTATGTTAAGCGAAGCGACTAATGTACAGCCTATGGACTTTTAACTATTTCTTTTTAATAAAAAGATGCCATCCTAGATAAAGAAGCATAATGCTCAGAGCCAGGGCTGAGCCCAACTGTTCGCTGTTTAAATTAAAGGCTTCCATCAAGAAGTCCTTTTATACCTGCACAAGCCGTATCAAACATAATATCCATCTCCTCTTCATTAATAACATAAGGGGGCATAAAATAGACAATATGCCCTAATGTACGGAGTAAGACTCCCTTGGTAAGTGCATATTCACTGATATAAGGATTTACATGTCCGAAAATATTAACCCACCATGAACTGATCGCATCTATATATTTTGTTCCATCAAAGTCTTCAAGCCAGACACCCTTTGCCGACTTTATAGGAATCATAGGTAAAAATTCATGATCTTTCATCTGAGTACAAGGATGCCATAATACATTTAAGTCGCGTTCAGCTATCGTTTTGTTAGTCATGTTTCACCTCTTCCTTTTAAATATAGTACTATGGTTATAATCAAAATAGCCTTTAGGACATCTCTTAAAGCGCCTATATTGTTACACATAGCCCTATTATCGGCATACATGGGTATATTTATAGACTTTTAACTTTGAACACACTAAAATATCTACATTAATAATCTAAGGAAAACTTATATGATCACATGGATGCAAAGACATCGTAAATATTTAAATATTACATTATGGGTAAGTGTTGGTGCTTTTGTCGCGGCAGGCCCAATGTTTGCAATTGGAAGTGGAAGTTTTTCAGGACGAGGTGCTGACGCTGTTGCAAAGGTCGGAAATGTAGAAGTCAGTGTTCATCAGCTTAACACTGCCTACAGACAACTTTTTTCACAATATAATCAGATGTTCCAAGGCAAGTTCGATGAAGCTCAAGCAAAGGCCTTTGGTCTTCAAGAACAAGCACTAAGACAACTTATCAATGAGTCCCTTCTACTTAACCTAGCAAATCAATTTAAACTTGAGGTATCTGATGCTGAACTAAGCGAGAACATATCTAAAACAGACGCTTTTTTCAAAGATGCAAAATTTGATAAAGAGACCTATCAAAAAGTTTTAAAACAAGCACGTCTTACTATGAGTCAGTACGAGACAGACGTACGCCGTTCACTACTATTAGCCAAGGTGATGGGTATCATGTCTCCAAAAGCTCTTCCACTTGAAGAAGAAGCTGTTTCGACTGCCTTATATATTAATGACAAAATCTCATACAAGGTTCTTGACAGTTCGATGATTTCCGTTAAGCCTTCTGCAGATGAACTAAAGAGATATTGGGAAGCACATAAACTAGAATATATGAGTGAGCCAAGATATAATCTAGAGATCATTGAGCAAGAGTCTCTTGCAAAAGAGTATACGGCTGAAGAACTTCAAAATGCTTACGATAAAGATAAGAACAACTATACCAAGGCAGATGGAGAGGTCAAGAGCTTAGAAGAAGCGAGACCAGATATCATCTCTACTCTTAATAAAAAAGCAACAAACAAAGAGGCACTTAGAACATACATAGATTATAAAAAAGAGAAACTCAATCCTAGTGTTAAGAAAAAAGCCTTTTCTATCACTCAAAGTGAAAATCCTTTTGGAGCTGATATCTTTTCAAAGATCACTCAACTCACACTAGAAAAACCTTATTTAAAGCCTCAAGAAGTTGACGCCAAGTTCTTTGTTATAAAACTATTAGGAATAAAGGGAAGCGAGCCAAAAAGTTTTGAAGAAACATCAGTACAGATTAAAACAGCTTATACAACAGAGCAAACAAAGATCAAAATGTCTGAACTAGCGCAAAACGCTATTGCAACCTTTAAGGGAAAGACCTCTTCTTTTCTAAATCGTGAAAGCATCAATAAGCTTTCTCCACTTAACGAGTACGAAGCTGCCGAGTTCTTAGAAACTCTATTCGCACAACAGAGTAAACGTGGATTTATTGAACTAAAAGAAAACAAAATTGTTTTATTTAATATTTTGGAACAGAAGTTGCTTAAAAAAGAAAATAACACTCAAGAGAAAAATGTGTTACGACTTAAAACATCTCTCTTAAATGATGGATTACTAAAAAAACTTGAAGCACAGTATCCTGTGACTTCATATTTAGAAGGAAAGTAGCCTTGGACAGAACAGTACTTGCCATTGACATCGGTTCTACTAAGATCTGCGCTATCATCTCAGATATTGATGATGATGGAAAAATACAGATTCTTGGCGCCGGTATAAGTAAGGCACAAGGATTAAAAAAAGGAAGCATCACTAATATTGAGCTTGCTTCTAAATCTATCAAAAATGCTTTAAATGATGCTAAACGTGTCGCAGGAACAAACTTTACTAAGGCCATCGTCTCTATTTCCGGTGCTTATACTAAATCTTTGAACTCAAGCGGTATTGTAAACATCCCAAATAAAGAAGTCGGTCTAAAAGAGATCAATCGCGTTATGCAGACCTCTTTATACAATGCGAACATCCCTAATGAGTATGAAGTACTTCATACACTTCCATATAATTTCAAGGTAGATGACCAAGACTTTATCGAAGACCCTCTGGGAATGAATGCGGCTAGACTTGAGGTAGAGACACATATTATCACTACACAAAAGTCAAATCTTAATAACCTTAGAAAGGCTGTTAAGGCTGCTGGTATTGAAGTAGAAAACATCGTTCTTAGCGGTTATGCATCTGCTATCGCAACACTTAACTCAGACGAAAAAGAGTTAGGCGCGGCAGTGATAGATATGGGTGGCTCGACATGTAATATTGTTATTCACTCAGGAAATTCTATACGCTATAACGACTTTTTGGGTGTAGGTTCAAACCACATCACTAACGATCTTTCTATGGCCTTACATACGCCGCTTAATACGGCTGATAATGTAAAGATGACTTACGGAAGCCTTCATACTCCTTCAAATGACTTGATAGAGCTTCCTGTTATCGGAGATGAAGAGACAACTCATGAGGTATCTTTGGAAGTTGTTTATAACGTTATCTATGCACGTGTTGAAGAGACTTTAATGATCATTGCTCAATCTATTGAGAAGAGCGGTCTTAAGGATCAGCTTGGTGCAGGTATTGTGCTAACAGGCGGATTTACAAAGATGGAAGGTATCAGAGAACTTGCTGTTGCTATCTTTGATAATATGCCGGTGCGTTTGGCCAAGCCAAATGAGATGGAAGGTCTTTTTGATACATTAAGAGATCCTTCATACTCAGGAGCAATCGGTCTGTTAAAGTATGCAGCAAATGAATATGCTCCTTATGAGATCGATGTAAACAAACATATGCGTCATCGAAATGAGAGTCTTGATAATAGAATGTCTCCGGATATGACAGATATAGCGCCTAACCTTAATGAAGACGGCGGTATCTCTATGAATGATCCCTCAGATGTCAGAAGCGAATTAGCATCCATTACAGCACATCATATTAAAAAAGATGAACCAAATATCTTTAGTAAGATCTGGCAATGGGCAACACAGTTATTTTAGAAACAAGGAGAGAGAGAATGGAAGCATTTAGCGTAGAAGAGACAACAACAGTTTCAGGGGCGAAGATTATTGTAGTCGGAGTCGGCGGCGGCGGCGGAAATATGATCGGGCATATGATCAATGAGGGTATCGAAGGCATAGAGATGATCGTTGCCAATACAGATGCCCAGATGTTAGATCATTCAACAAAATGTACAAAGATCCAGTTAGGCGCTAAGCTTACAAAGGGTCTTGGTGCGGGAATGAAGCCTGATGTCGGTAGAGAATCGGCTATTGAGTCTTATGATGATATCCGTAATGCACTAGAAGGTGCAGACATTGTTTTTGTTGCTGCCGGTCTTGGTGGCGGTACGGGAACAGGTGCTGCTCCCGTTATCGCAAAGATCGCTAAAGAAGTAGGTGCCTTGACTATCTCTGTTGTGACTAAGCCTTTTATGTTCGAACAGCGCAAGCGTATGAAAGTTGCAATGGCCGGTCTTGAAGAGCTGAAGAAAGAGTCTGACTCTATTGTTGTTATCCCTAATGACAAGCTACTTTCTATTGTAGATAGAAATATGGGTATCAAAGACAGCTTTAGACTTGTAGATTCTGTTCTTGCTCAAGCAGTTGCCGGTACTTCAGGTGTTATTCTTGCTTCCGGCGCGAATGATATCAATCTTGACTTCGCTGACCTTCAGACAGTTATGTCTCATCGTGGTATGGCACTTATGGGTGTTGGTACACATGTAGGTGAAAATGCTGCTTATGAAGCGATCAAGTCTGCTATTGAGTCTCCTCTTCTTGATAATATGTCTATTAACGGAGCTATGGGTGTTCTCGTTCACTTCCATATGCACCCTGACTTCTCTCTTATCGAGATGAATGAGGCCATGAATGTTATTGAAGAGTCAGCTGATGAAGATGCTGATGTTATCTTTGGTACAACGACCGATGACACCTTGGCCCTAGATTATATCCGTGTTACTCTGGTAGCAACAGGTTTTGAAAAAGAGCTTAATCAAGGTGGCGGCTCAAATAATTCAGACTTTGATATCCCCTCTGAGCAAAAAAGAGTTCAGATCCAACGTCCACTTCTAAAAGTGGTTGGCGGTGAAAATTTTGACGGACGTGAAGAGTTTCTTGATGTTCCGACATATATGCGTCAACAAAAAGACTAAGGTCTTTTAAACCATCAGGTTTAATAAACTTTGAAAAGTTTTAAATGAGCTCTCTAGAAATTCTCCTAAAGGCCAAGACTCTCCTTGGCCTCTCCGACAAAGCCACCCTATTTGAAGTCAAGCAACGCTACCGAAACCTTATGCACAAATGGCATCCTGATAAGAATCCTGAAGATATTGAAACAGCTCAAAAGATGAGTGTACAGATCAATGATGCTTATAAGGTGATCTTAGACTATTGTAAGGCTTATGAGTATAGTTTCAAAGAAGAAGATATACGCCACAAATCTGCAAGTCCGCATGAATGGTGGGAATCACGGTTCGGAGACCCAAACCGACCGAAAAAGTAAGTGCCTTCGGCTTCGCCTTATCTCTAAAAGGATATTCCTCTTTAAGAAAACTGTATAGGGCCTTCGCTTCTTCCATGCAGGAACTGTTGTACTGCGGGATGAGGAGAGTTTTTTATACCTTCTGCATCAGCATACTCTACAATCTTTCCATCATATAGCATTGCAAAATAGTCCCCTGCTTTAAAACTCTCTTTTATATCATGTGAGATAAGCACAGAGGTGATACCAAGTTCGTTTTGAAGCTTAATTATCATCTGTGTGATATGATCACTCGTAATTGGGTCAAGTCCTGAGGTTGGCTCATCATAAAGAATTATCTTTGGCTCCAGAGCGATGGTACGTGCCAGTCCTACACGTTTTCGCATGCCGCCTGAAAGTTCATCAGGGAAGAGATTTGAGATAACCTCAGGATCCAAGCCAACCATTGAGAGTTTAGAGAAGACATCTTTACGTATCTCTTCTTCATTGAGTTTAGTATGTTCTCTAAGAGGAAAGGCAACATTCTCAAATACATTCATACTGTCAAAAAGTGCGCCTGACTGAAAAAGAAAGCCCACATCTTTACGAATAGCACGCATCTCTTTCTCACTTGAACCGACTATATTCTTTCCATCAACAATGATCTGGCCTTCTTCAGGCTGTAAGAGGCCTACTATATGCTTGATAATAGTTGACTTTCCTCCACCGGAGACCCCAAGTATAACAGTGGTCTTGCCTTTAACGATATGCAGGTCTATTCCCTTAAGAATCTCTCTCTTGCCAAAACGCTTATGGAGGTTCTTAAAATAGATCATAAGGCTCTCTTTTTACCAAGTAAAACATAAAGTCGTCTTCCCATTAAAATGATTAGCGAAAGTACCATGACCTTGGCATCAAACTCTGAGCCTAGATGTAAGGCTTCAAACTCTGGGCTATGCGTCGCCTCTTGTCCAAGATTTTGCAGCTCAAGAATCTTTGGCGTATATACTCCGACAAAAAGACCTATGCTAAACAAAGAGATAAAGGCCGAGATCATAACGATTCTGTCACGTTGTAAGATCTTATAAGAGTACATCTCGTAAAACATGATAACAAAGAACATAAGTGTTAAAAAGTAGGAAAACTTATCAAAACCTCCGGACATGATCTGACCTTCTTGATAATGAGAAAGCAAGGGGCCGATATACGCAGCTGAATGAAATATAGTCGAGGTCATTATTATACCAAGGGTCAATATTCCGCCTATACTTGCTCCCAATAAGATTAAATATATTAAATCAATCACTCTCTTCATCTTAGCTCCATAATAAATCCGCGGTCATGTCCCTCATAATCGCTATAAAATTCTAAGGATTTAAACCTTAGGTCTTGACAATATTCTTCTATCTTCGGCTTTTGATCATACCCCATCTCGCAGGCTAAAATACGGACATCTCTTCTTATCGCCTCATCTATGAGTCTTTGAAGTATCTCATCTCCGACATCACCACCGTAAAGAGCATTTTGAGGTTCATAATCCAAGTTTGACTCCAGTTTTATCCCGTTTTCTATATAAGGAGGGTTAGAGACCAGAATATCGATCTTTTGATCTATACCTTTAAGAAGATCCGTATGCACAAGTTTTATACGCTCACTCATAGACTTTAGTTCAAGATTTTTTCTTGCCACACAAAGAGCATCTTCACTAATATCTGAGGCTAAAAACGAGGCCTTAGGCAGATGCTGGGCCAAGACTATAGAGATGACTCCCGATCCCACTCCGACTTCGACTATAGACTCATCTGTATCAGGGTCTAACTTTTCAAGGACTTTTTCTATAAGGATCTCTGTTTCGGGTCGCGCTATCAAAGCTCCCGGTGCAGCATAAAAGTCTTGAGAGAAGAAGCTTACAGTAGAGGTGATATATTCTATAGGCTCATTTTTACTTCGTCTTTTAATCATCTCTAGGTACTCGTCAACTTCTATCTCTTCATCTAAGTGTGTCAGAAGGTAAAGCCTCTCTTTTTTCAAAGAGTGAGAAAGAAGTATCTCCGCCTCACGACGGGGGCGTTCAGCTATCTCTCTTAGTTTAGAGGCTCCAAATTCAAGCCACTCATCTATACTACAGGACATTCACCAGCACTTGCATCGTTATTTGTGTTATGAATATTTATTCCAAGCTCTTTTAATCTTTCCATCACTGGGGGATGCGTATAATGAAAAAAGATATACAGGGGATGAGAAAGTGGAAAACTCTTGTTTTCAGTAACCAGCTTTTGAAGGGCTGAAGCCAGGTGTTCACCCCCTCCTAGCTCTGCACCCGTCTTATCTGCTTCAAACTCGTTATGACGGCTTACAAGACCCATTATCGGCATCATCAAAAAGCCCAGTACAGGCATAAAGAGCAGAAACAGTACTATAATCACACCGGGCTGGGCATTTACACCCAGTTCTAAGAAGAGATCTTCGCTAAGATTTCCAAAGATTGCGAACATGGCAAAAAGAAGAACACCCATAAGTCCCATATTCTTATAAATATCTCCATGAGCAAAATGACCCAGTTCATGTCCTAAAACCGCTAACAACTCTTTTGGCGAAAGTTTCTCTATCAAGGTATCAAAAAGAACAACACGTTTTGTCTTTCCAAAACCCCCAAAATAAGCATTAAGTCTTGCATCACGCTTGGATGCGTCTGAGACAAAGACACCTGAACTCACAAATCCTGTTTTCTGCATCATACCTTCAATACTCTCTTTGAGTTCACCGTCTTCAAGTGGTGTCACCTTATCAAAGAAGAGTGCGCGTACAGTCGGAAAGAACATATTGATAAGCATAATAACACCAAAGATAAATAAAAAGCTATATAACCACCACATATCTACATTTGTCATGATTGCACTGACTCCCCAAACAACAAGACTTCCAATGACCAGCGTTAAAATAGTGCCGATAAGCGTATCTTTGATGTAAAGAGCCGGAGTTGATTTGTTAAAGCCATATTCTTCATCCAAAACGAACTTTTGGTAAATATCAAAGGGCAAAGAGACAAGTGCGTTTAAGATAATAAAACCTAAGACAAAGGCTATAGTATGTAAAGTAGGAGAAAGGCTTAAAAACAGTCCGTCAAACCATGCAATCCCAAGACTCATCCAAAAAAGCAAAACAGCATATTCAAGCATAGTTGAGACTATGTTAAGACGCTCTTTTGAGATGGCATAATTCCCTGCTTTTATAAACTCAGAAGGGGAGAGAAGAACGCTTTTTTGGGCTTTTGCCCGTGACAGATAACCTATCTGCATCACACTTACATAGATGTGCACTAATATATAAACAGTATAAATTCCAATAGCTAGACTTAGCACTGATATCCTTTATTTTTTCATTAAATGAATTTTAACATTTTTGGCTTAACATAGAGTTGACTTAAGAGGAAATCTCTAGGAACTTCATACGACTATATCTCCATGTAATCAGAGCCGATAAGACTACAATAAAGGCGATAGTCAGCCATATCCACACAAGACTTAAACCCAAAAAGGCAACAATACTTAAGAGCGCTACAGGAGCAAGTATCTGCCTAAAGATAGAGATATAAAAGATAAAGTTTGGTTTTTCAATCCCTTGAAGCATAGCTATATGTACAAAGATCACAACAAAGGGAAAAAGTATAAAGGCTTCAATACGAAGATATAAGGCCCCCTCTTCTATCACTATTGCATCATCACTAAACAGTCCCATAAAAGATTCAGCCCCTACAAGAAGTAAGACCATCCCTATCAATGAGATAATACCCCCGTAGTACAGAGCTGTTTTTATCGTCTCACTAATACGCTCAAACTGCGCGGCGCCATTATTTTGAGAGACTATAGACAGCACTGCCACATTAAGACCGATAGTCGGCATCAAGATGATCTGTTCCACACGCATACCGATACCAAAGGCGGCTATCACTTCTTTTCCGTAAGCAGAGGCGAAATAAGTGATGACAAAGATACCCGTCGCCATTAAGATCATGTTTGTGCTAGGAGGAAGACCCTGTTGTAGAAGTTCTTTATAGACTCCAATATCCATACTAAAGGCTCTGTAGCTATCAAGAAGGGGTGTTTTTGTCAGTTTATAAAAAAGATATACCATTGTAATGAACTCTGTAATCAGCGTAGCCATTGAGATACCACTCACACCTAAAGGCTCCAGCCCTAAACCCCCAAACACAAACCAATAATCCAGTCCCACATTTACAATAGAAGAGAAGATCAATATATTTCTAAAAGAGACGGTATCCCCAACCGAATTTAAAAGCGCATTGATAAAAAAGCTGAACACAAAAAAGGCAGAACCGTATAAGATAATATTGATATAAGCCAAAGACTCTTCTAAATAAGCACCCTCAGCCCCTAACAAAGACATAAGATAGGGGGTGAAAAGCAGACCGATTAAGGTTAAGACAAAAGATAAAAACAGAGCAAAGACAAAAGAGTTCAGAGTAATATGCCCCGCTTGTTTATTATCTTTTTTCCCCAAGGCGTTTCCAACCATGGCGGTAACCGCCTCACTCATCCCGCCTGCGATGGCTATCATCATAAAAAATACAGAAAAAGAGAGGGTCAGAGCCGAAAGCGCCTGAGTAGAGATCTGGCCTGCAAAATAGGTGTCTGTAACATTATACATGGTGTGAAAAAAGAAGCCGACACTCGCGGGAACAGCCAATTTTTTGATCTGTTGTGAAATCTCACCTTGGGTTAAATCAATATGCATTATAATTCTTTATGGAAATTTATACTCAAACACCGACCCCACCCAATAAAGTGTGCAAGCTTCTTCATTTTATACTCAGTACTCTCTTGTCTTATGGAATTTATATTATCACACTACTCGTATGGTTTATATATAATTGGTATTATGCCCTTTCTGCCTTCTTATTGGCTTATATATTAATGGGGATACTACGTTCTAAACTTCTGCACAGCTCTATACCCAGGGTGCAACACGAATTTACCTACACAGACAAAGATATAGTCGCCTGGTACTTGTACCGATATATATGCCCTTCTGAAGCTGAATAAGCTATAATTCCACAACGAGTGAAGCGTCCCAAAGGGATGTTTCTTTAGAAAAAATATTCTTGGATTATATATGGCACTTATCGACCTTCTCAACATCAACAAAAATTACTCAGCACAAAAGATCTTAATCGATACGACTTTTAACCTTGAAGAAGGCGAGCGTGTTGTTCTCGTCGGTAAAAACGGCAGTGGAAAATCAACAATCATGAAGATTGCTAGCGGGACCTTAGACTTTGACGAAGGTGAAAGAATAACACGCCAAGGTCTTGAGATAAAGATGCTTGATCAGGTCCCAAAGTTTAAAGCCGGAGCTACCGTACGAGAAGCCGTCGAAGCAGGTCTCGGCGAACTTCAAAAAGCGAGTGCACGTTTTGACGAACTATCACTTCTTCTTGCAGAAGATTATGAAAATGAAGTCCTGATGAAGGAGCATTCTGAGGTCTCGAGCTATCTAGATCATCACTCGGCCTGGAACTTAAATGACAAGATAGAACGTATACTGGAACACTTTCAACTTAAGGCCTATGAACATAAAAACATAGACCTATTAAGCGGTGGAGAACAGCGCCGTGTTGCTCTTGCAGGATTACTTCTGTTAAAACCTGACGTCTTGCTTCTTGATGAACCTACCAATCACCTTGATGTGTACATGGTCGAGTTTCTGGAAGAACTTATTTTACGTGAGAAGTTCACTCTTCTTTTCATCTCCCACGATAGATATTTTATTGACCGCATTGCTACTCGTACAGTTGAAATTGAGAACGGAGCACTTAGAACATTTAGAGGAGGATATTCAGACTACCTCACTCAAAAAGCTGAGATAATGCGCACTATGCAAAAACAGCATGACAACCTTCTCAAAGACCTCAAAACTGAAAACGAATGGTATGCCCGAGGTGTACGTGCCCGACTTAAGCGAAATGAAGGTCGAAAAGCACGTCTAATGGATCTAAGAGAAGAGGCTAAAACAAATCCTGCACAGATTAGAAAGATGAAGGTCGAGCTTGAAAGAGAACAGAAGAACTTCCAAAGAGACAAGAGTATTAATAAACAGAAGATGCTTTTTGAGGTAGAGAAACTTTCGTACAGTATTGGGAACAAACAGCTTATCAAAGACTTTGACATCCGTATCATGCAAAAAGATGTTATAGCCATTGTCGGGCCAAATGGAAGCGGCAAGTCAACTCTTCTTAAGCTTCTTCTTGACAGACTGCAGCCCGACAGCGGCAAGATAGACCGAGGTGAATTTAAAGTTGGTTATTTTGATCAGCACAGAGAGATGCTTGATGACAACAGAAATCTTATTGAGACCTTCTGTCCTGATGGGGGTGACCGAGTTTATGTCCAAGGCCAGAGCATGCACGTTTATGGTTATCTTAAAAACTTTCTTTTCCCACGCGAATATCTGGAGAAGAAAATAGGTGTATTGAGCGGCGGAGAGAAGAACCGTATCGCTCTCGCCCTGCTCTTTACCAAAGAAGTCGATATTATGATCTTGGATGAGCCGACTAATGATCTGGATATCCCTACTATTAACATCCTTGAAGAGAAACTTCAAAACTTTCCGGGTGCGGTTGTTATCGTCTCGCATGATAGATACTTCGTCGACAAGATCGCTAAAAAGCTCCTGATCTTTAAGGGAGAGGGTCGTATAGAAGAGAGTTATCAAGAATACAGTGAATACCTGAATATTGAAAAAGCACTCAATACTTTGGCTGAGTTTGAGAACTCTCCCGAGCAGAAAAAGAACCTTATAGAAAGTATGGATAAGAGCTTTAAAAAAGAGGTCTTTAAACTAAGCTATAAAGAGAAAGAAGCCCTTAAAGCCCTACCTGTAAAGATAGAAGCCTTGGAAAATAAGATTGAAGAGATAAACCAATGTCTAGCAAACCCTGATTGTTATCAAGAGATAGGAATAAGCAAGATCTCCCAAGAGCTTCAGGCCAAAGAAGCTGAGTATGAAGAACTGATAGACGAACTTCTGCGTATAGAAGAAAAAGTCGAAATGATAGATGCTAAATAAGGCCAAGATAAAACATTGGACTAAAGAGATTGCCACTTCGGCGATCTTGCTTATTATCGTTGCAAATGCAATAAGTTATCTTCGTTCCCCTGATATTCAGAACAAAGACCTTCCCTCTCTTAATGCCAAACTCACTAATCAAACGGAATTTTCAAGCCAAGACTACAAAGAGAAGCCTATCCTCATACATTTTTGGGCCACATGGTGTCCAACCTGCAAGATTGAAGCCTCAAATATCCAAAGCCTAAGCGAAACGTATAATGTCCTGACAATCGCCGTAACATCTGGAAGCAATACCGAGATAAACGCCTACTTAAAAGAGCATGATCTAAATTTCAAGGTCATAAATGATCAAGATGGCCTCTTATCCAAGCAGTTTTCCGTCCCCGCCTTCCCGACCACTTTCATCTACGACAAAAACAACAGACTAACATTCAGCGAAGTCGGCTACACATCCACATGGGGATTATATCTTCGAATGTGGTGGGCAGAAAGTTAAAGAGCAGTACTTAAAAAAAGTCATTGTATAAGTAAGCTACTAAACTTTATACGCGCAGATGTCACACAGTTGCCAACTCAATAAAGAAAAGTACAGACTCATTATCCTACCCCAATGGCACTAAGTTATTTATCCCAGTGAATGGACCTGCACTTTTAAG
>CBFDAB010000026.1:0-23313 GCA_965602745.1 uncultured Campylobacterales bacterium | reverse complement strand
AAAATAGTACTTTCTGATAACCCAAAAGCAGAAGTCATTTCTATTTTACGTGAGCAATATCAGCTTATTGATTAAAACTTGGGTAAGTATACTCCTGCTTTAGTTTATGCGTAGATGCCTAATAACGTTTATCGTGAGCCAATGTGAAACCGCTTGCGGGTAAGTAGTGGCTCTGCGTGATAGTTATCATTTAAGTTGTGTTTGTGTTTTTAATTTCCACTTTTCATATGATTCTCTATCCCAGCTACGCATTTTGTCTTTAAATTTCTCGTAAGCCATATCTGATGTTCTATAGTTATTTGTTTCACAAAATATTAATCCAGAACTAATTATACCAGGCATAGCACTAGCTAGTGCACCACTTGGATTTCTCTCTTTTGCATCTAGTTTTAAGTTGTCAGGATTGAAGCCGTGGCGGTCTGCGTAGCAGATGTTTCTATAGAGTTATTTTAATAAGTAGCTGACGCTTAAAAAGCCTAGCCCTGCAAACAAGATTGTCCCAAAAAGATTAAGCGACATATTAAGCACAGCGGCACCATAATGACCAGAATGTAAAAGCATAAAACTGTCAAGCGCAAAGGTGGAGTATGTCGTCAGTGCTCCCAGTATCCCTGTTGTGATAAAGGTGTATATCCTTGTGTCATTAGAAAATATAGACGTGACTGTAAATATGGCAAACATCACACCGATGATAAGACTGCCTAAGAGGTTAACAAAAAGAATACCGTAAGGAAGGGTATGCGGATAATGATGAGAGATGTAGTTGTTTATCACATAGCGCAGACTTGCGCCTATAAAACCGCCGCTACCTACAGCCAAGAGTGTCAGCATGTTCATCATATACCTTTTGCATTTTAATTTTGGTGTTCATTAACCACTCTTTATCACTTTTATCTGCCACGAAAGAGTCTAAAAAGACTACATGAAGCGTTTTAAAAGGATAAAAGATTCTCTTTCCTGAATCAAAGGTGCTTGATGTTCCGACAAGAACAACAGGCTGAATCTTGAGTTGGAGCTTGTTCGCAACCATTTGTGCACCGGGTTTAAAGTTTCGCATACGTTGGTTCTTAGAACGTGTTCCCTCTGGAAAGATAGTGACAACACGTCCGGATTCAATACGGTCTTTACAGTCTCTGATCAGGCTTATCAGAGCCGTCTTACTTTGACGCTGAAGAGGGATATCATTTGGAAGTTTCACACCCAAGCCTAAAAAAGGCATATCAAATAGTTCTTGTTTGGCCACCCATGCAAGGTTAGCCTTTGTTGCGCCTTCAAGAAGAGGGATGTCGATACCGCTTTGGTGATTGACCAGTAGCATCTGTGCATCCGGGTCTTCTTTTCCAAATCTCTTTATCTTATAAAAAAGGCCTCTGTTGACCATTGCTGAACTGAGTTTGATACCAAATGGCTTTGGAAGAAGTTTAAAGAAAATGATTAAAAAGCTAACAGCTAGGAAAATAACAGCTGCAGCATAATAAAAACTAATTTTGGCAAAGGTCTTCATCTTTTATCCATCCTATTTGATTGTTTGGCATTCGTATTTTCGTATAATCTTGGGCTTCACCAAGGGCCTCTGTTCTAAAGCGATAAGGAGCCTGTTCAAATATAGTTCCATTTTTCATAGGCAGAAGATAGATATTTGAATCTTCCGTAATACATACATGCTTAGTCGGAATAGAAAGCTTGGCTATAAATAACAGGGGAATGATAAAGATAAGAAGATAAAACTTTTTACGTCTAATAATAAAAAGAGCAAGACCGAGAACAGATACAATACTGGCAAG
The DNA here is from genome assembly GCA_965602745.1 of uncultured Campylobacterales bacterium. Lineage (GTDB taxonomy): Bacteria > Campylobacterota > Campylobacteria > Campylobacterales > Sulfurimonadaceae. The sequence continues at coordinate 21,529 of CBFDAB010000026.1, read as the reverse complement.
AATGATCTTTTTGAAGGCGTGTGTGTTCTGCGTCGGTGCAAGGTCTGTTTGTGTGCTAACTCTGTCGTTCACAACAATAATAGGAATAATCACATCTTTAAAATGACGTGTGTCTAAGTCGAAGTAGGAAAACTTCAGTTCATTTAAGTGCTTAGAAACAACTGCATAATAAGTGAAATTTGAATAAGGAAGCAGCTCTTCATAGGTATCAATACCCTCTTTTACTGCTATCTTTAGAGAAAAGTCTTTAAGGTTTGCCATCTTTGCTTCAGCTGAAAAAACGACAATATTATTTTGCTTGTCATAGGGGGACGTCTTGTATTCAAGAACCTTAAACCCATTAGCCAAGATAGAAGAAAAATCTTTTTCAGGATTAAGAGAAACTGTCTCAATCTTCTTTCCTCTTAGGTCTTCTTTGAGACTTCCACTAAGGTTTTTAAAGATAAGAGAGGTACTTATATCCGGAGTCTTAACTTGATTACCGGTGACTTGAAAGTAGAAGGTGTCGTATAAATATGGAAGTTCAATTTTCCGTATAGGTTCTACAGAAAGGAGTTTAAGACCTAGAGAGTTTGAAAAATCGTAAGTCAGACTTTCATAATCCTCTCTGGCAGACAAGGCTTTAATGGTTAGGGTAAAGACCTGTCCCTTAAAAAGTTTTTCAGGAAGTTCAAAGTAGGATTGATACAGAAGTTTGGCTTGAATTTCCTCTTCTACGGGTTCAATCTCTTGAATTATATTGTCTTCGACTTTAGATGCTTCTATCTGTGCATTAGCGAAAACAAAACTTAAAAGTAAAAGAAGAAAATAGCGCATTTACGCAAAGAACCCTTCAAGCATCTTAACGCCGTCATCTGAACTAAGGATACTCTCCATAGCCCGTTCCGGGTGAGGCATAAGACCAAATACATTTTTTTCTTTATTACATATACCGGCAATTGCATCTACAGAACCGTTTGGATTAGAGATGTTTCCATTTTCATCACAATATGTCAGTAAAATCTGCTCGTTATCATAAAGCTCTTTTTTACCGTCTTCATCTATAAAATAGTTTCCGTCATGGTGAGCAATAGGAATATTAAGAACATCATTAATAGACATTTTTTGTAAAAAGTCATTCGAGTTGTTAGCTACCTTAAGGTGGTGATGTTTAGAGATAAAGTGAAGACCTTCATTGCGTTTTAAAGCACCCTCTAATAAGCGAGCCTCAGTTAAAACCTGAAAACCGTTACAGATACCTAAAACCTTGCCGCCTTTAGAAGCGTGAGCCATTACAGCTTGCATTACAGGAGAAAAACGTGCGATTGCACCTGAACGAAGATAATCTCCGTATGAGAATCCACCGGCAACAACAACTAAGTCAGTCTTATCAGCAAACTTTGTCTCTTTATGCCAGACTATCTCTACTTTAGCTCCAAGCTTTTCGAAAGCATATTGCGTATCGTATTCACAGTTTGTACCGGGAAATTGGACTACAGATACTTTCATTACTTTATAATCTCGATTTCATAATCTTCGATAACCGTATTGGCAAGAAGTCCTTCACACATCTCAGTTACTTCTTTTTTAGCCGCTGCCTCATCAGTAGAAGAGAGTTTTAGAATGATCTGTTTTCCAACACGAACATCTTCAACAGTATCAAATTTCAGTGAATCAAGAGCATGGTGTACAGCCTTACCTTGAGAATCTAATACGCCTGCTTTAAGTGACACGTTTACGATAGCTTTCATTTTATTCCTTAATTTTATTTCGAGGAAACATCTGCTGTGCAGAACGCCTCGGCTTGTTTTCATAAAACGAAGGGAACCCCTTCATTGATTTGTAGGATTTTACTTTCCTGAAATTCTTTCTAGTACTTGCTCATAAGCGACTTTAAGTCCACCTAAACCTTGACGGAATCTGTCTTTATCCATCTTCTCACCTTTTTCCATGATTATTTTCCTTTCATGATTTGAAGCGCTTTTGCAATGCCTACAGCTTCTTTGAGTTGAAGGTCTTTTACAAGATCTTCGTTAGTAATTATGTTTTTGTCTTTTTTCGCTTCTTCTTTTGGTTTGTCTCCGTTTACCTTTGCTAGTTCCCCTTCTAGATGCTTTTTAAGGTCAGCTTCTTTGATTGAAAACTCATTTTCATAGGTCTTTACTTCGCCAAGATGTACTTCTACATCAGGTTTTACACCAACAGCTTGGATAGTACGACCGCTTGGAAGATAATATCTGGCGATAGTGAGTTTAATAGCTTCTTCTTGTGTAATAGGAAGGATAACCTGTACAGAACCCTTGCCAAAAGTGTTTTCACCAACAATAACTGCACGCTTATGATCTTGTAAGGCGCCTGAAACGATCTCAGAAGCAGAAGCAGAACCTTCATTCACTAAAACAACAATAGGCGCCTTAGAATAAGTACCTGATGCACTTGCACTATATGTTTTTTCTTCTTCTTTATCACGTCCTTTTTGAGATACGATAACACCTTCTTCAACAAAAAGGTCAACAAGCCCAACTGCTTGATCAAGAAGACCACCGGGGTTGTTTCTAAGATCTAAGATTATTCCCTTGAACTTATTAGCAGGTTTTTGAAGCTCTTTTTCAACACCCTCAACAACTTTTTTATCAAAGCTTGTTACACGAAGGTATAAGATGTCTTCACCGATATTTTTTGCATATACAGATTGAATTTTAATAATGTCACGAATAATATCAACACTTATAGGCTTAGGCGCATTCTTACGAACAATAGTAAGGTTAATAGGTGTGCCTTTTTTACCGCGCATGATGCTAACAGCATCGTCAATAGTCATATTTAAAGTGGATTTTTCATTGATTTTTAAGATGATGTCAGCCGCTTTTAAACCTGCCTTATCCGCAGGTGTTCCTTCTATCGGTGCAACAACAGTAAGGGCTCCGTCTTTAATTCCAACAGTGATACCTAAACCGCCAAACTCACCATTTGTTTGAATGCGCATACTTTCAAAGTGCTTTGCATTTAAGAAGGTTGAATGGGCGTCAAGATTTGATAGCATACCGCTTAGGGCCTTGTCCATTAATTCTTCAATTGTTACCGGATCAACATTGTATTTTTCAACTAAGCCTAAAACCTTAGTGAACTTTGCAAGTGATTGCAGGCGAGAAGTCTCAACAGAGACTTCACTTCCCTTGACCTCTTCAGCAAAAAGAGGCGAGGTGAAGAGTAGCGCACCCGCCAGTGCAGTAATAGAAAAACCGAGGGTGATAAAATTTTGTTTTTTCATTGGCTCTCTTTTGGTTCGGAATTAAAATTTAAAAGGAGATTATATTAAAAAATGACTGAAAGCATTATTAGTATATCTATTGCAAAGAAAAAGATAGTCTTATATATAATGCTAAAGTGATATACTTGACTCTTAGTGACTAAAGGTATATAATGCTACTGTTATAAAGTGTGTTCAATTAAGAGCAAAATAAACTAATAAGTAGTAGCATATATAAATAAGGAGTTATAATGAAAAATATTTTTGAAAAACTAACCCATCAGATGACAGAGGCAATAGAATCTGCTATCTCTCTCGCCTTACATAACCAAAATGCAGAGGTAGAGACAAGCCACTTCTTATGGGCGCAACTGACAAACTCTTCATCTGTACTTTCTCAACTTTTTAATAAGATGAATATAGACAAGACAGCCATAGAACTTGATATAAAAAGTCATGCGAATAAATTACCAAAAAGTTCTCAACTGACAAAAGAGAATATTCGTCTTTCCCGCGGCTTTTCCCAATCTTTAGAAGGGGCTCAAGCATGGATGGTCCAAAATGGAGATAATTTCATTGCCGTTGACGCATGGTTACAGACAAATATAAAAGAAGAACCACTAAAGTCAATCTTAGGAAAATATGTGGATCTTGTCGATTTTTCTAAAAATCTTGAAGCTATGCGCGGCGGACAAAAAATCGAATCACAAAATGCAGATGAGACACTTGAAAGCTTGGCTAAATACGGAATAGACCTAACATCAGCCGCGGCGGAGGGAAAACTTTCTCCTGTTATCGGTAGAGATGAAGAGATAAACAGGATGATGCAGATTCTTATCCGTCAAAGTAAAAATAATCCGATTTTACTGGGAGAGCCTGGCGTGGGTAAAACAGCTCTGGCGGAAGGTCTGGCTCAGAGGATTTCTAATAAAGAAGTTCCTCTTAGTCTTCAAAATAAACGTCTCATCGCCTTAGATATGAACTCTTTGATAGCCGGTGCAAAATATAGAGGCGAATTTGAAGAGCGTTTAAAAGCAGTTATTGACGAGGTGAAGAAAAGTGGTAATGTCATTTTATTTATTGATGAGATACACACTATAGTCGGAGCGGGGGCGAGTGAAGGAGGAATGGATGCGGCCAATATCCTAAAACCGGCACTTGCTCGTGGGGAATTGCATACAATTGGTGCGACAACACTTAAAGAGTATAGAAAACATTTTGAAAAAGACACTGCCTTACAGAGACGTTTTCAACCTGTTGATGTGCCTGAGCCATCTGTTAATCAAACCCTGCAGATACTTCGCGGACTTAAAGAGCGTTTAGAGACTCACCATAATGTGAGTATTACGGATTCAGCTCTTGTCTCTGCGGCTAAACTGTCTGAACGTTATATCGCAGATAGATTTTTACCGGATAAGGCTATTGACCTTATTGATGAGGCTTCGGCTGAGTTAAAGATGCAGATAGAGTCTGAACCGCATGTCCTTTCACAGGTCAAACGTCTGATCTCTGAGCTTCAAGTTGAAAAAGAAGCTCTAAAGATGGAAGAGAGTGCTTCTAATACAAAGCGCATAGGTGAGGTGGAAAAAGAGCTGGCAAATGCTCAAGAAAAACAGCGTACGCTAAGTTCTCAGTTTGAAAATGAGAAGTCTGTCTTTGACAAGATCTCGCATATAAAGAATGAGATTGAAGTAAAAAAACGTGAGGCAGAATCAGCGAAACAGAGCGGCGAGTTCAATAAGGCTGCAGAGATAGAATACAGTGATATACCTAGACTTCAAAAAGAAGAGTTAGATCAGCAAGATATCTGGACGAAGATGCAGGCGGAAGGAACACTCTTACAAAACTGCGTAGATGAAAATTCTATTGCCTCTGTTGTGAGCAAATGGACAAAGATCCCTATTCAAAAGATGCTCCAAGGCGAAAAAGAGAAGATATTACATATAAAAGATGAACTTGATAAGGAAGTCATCGGTCAAGAAAAGGCAACATTTGCTATTTCGCGTGCGATTAAGCGAAATAAGGCGGGTCTCTCGGATGCAGACAGACCTATAGGCTCATTTCTATTCTTAGGCCCAACTGGTGTAGGTAAGACGCAAACCGCAAAAACATTGGCAAAGTTCCTCTTTGACTCTGCAGACTCTATGGTAAGAATTGATATGAGCGAATATATGGAAAAACATGCAGTCTCTCGTCTTGTCGGAGCACCTCCGGGATATGTGGGATATGATGAAGGAGGACAACTAACTGAAGCGGTTAGACGCAAGCCTTACTCTGTAATCTTACTTGATGAGGTTGAAAAAGCGCATCCTGATGTCTTCAATATCCTGCTGCAGGTCTTGGACGAAGGGCGTTTGACGGATAATAAGGGAGTGGTTGTAGATTTTACAAATACAATCATTATCTTAACCTCAAATATTGCCTCAGATAAGATCATGGAAGGGGCAGGTGATGATGTCGTTTTGGCCGAACTAAAAGCACACTTTAAACCTGAATTTTTGAACCGTTTGGATGATATGGTTATCTTTAATCCTCTTGGGCTAGATCAGATCAAGAGTATAGTAGAACTTTTCTTTGCGGATATTCAAGCCAAGGTTCAAGAAAAAAATATTACATTAAGTCTAAGTGAAGAGGCAAAAGCCTTGATTTCAGCATCCGGTTTTGATCCAGTATATGGGGCTAGACCCTTAAAGCGTGCCTTATATGAGATGGTTGAAGATAAGTTGGCTGATCTTATTTTAGGCGGAGAGATTGATGAAGGATCTAGTGTGCATTTCGAGGTAAAAGATGATGCGTTTATTGCAACTATTAGCTAATGATTAAGATAAGAAGTCTATAATAAGTCTATGAAATTAATAATATTTATTTTAGCCTTAGTTCTTAACATTTATGCCTGTACGGGTGACTGTCTCAGCTGTCATCCTAACTTGGTGCCGACAATTGAAGAAGATGAGCGTCACAAGCCTATGCTCACTTGTATAAACTGTCACTCTCCTGATGCGAATAAGATGGCAGATTGTGGAGCTGACTGTTTTTCCTGTCACCCTATGTCGAAGATAAACAACTTAGGAATTAAAGAACACAGAGTTATTCAAGGATGCAGGGATTGCCATGTAAAGCTTAAACAAGCGCTTTTTGGCATCCCGGTTCAGGGGCAATCTACCTTAAAAGATGCACTCTTTCAACTAAATTAATATCTCTTTTAAAACCTTATGCGTATAAGAGCTCTTGCGTCTGGTCGAGTTGTTTAAATAGCTGTTGCAAGAACCTTTGAGCATTAGACAGTATTTGATCTGTCTGCTTAAACGGATCTATCTCTTTTTCTAAGGCTTTGTCGAGGGCATTAGTAAGTCCATTCTTGGCAAAATTCAAGAGATTATCATCTCCTTTGTCTTTAATCGGTTGGAAGAGAGAGCTGATATTTTGCGTAATCTTGTTAATGGGCTGTGCCAAAGAAGAACCTTCATTTAATCCTGCAACAAATTTGTCAATACTAGGCTGGGCAAGTTTTAAAAAGGCATCTATCTCTTTTCTATCTTGGGCATCTATACCATCTCCTTTGTAAGAAAATGAAAAAGCTTCTAAAGAAGAGAAGGAGAAAGACTTTCCTGCTTTATTCGAACTATACTCCAAAGATTTTTCATTATTAAAATCAAGTTCAATGGTATCACCGCTGCTGGTCTTAATGTCAATAGAAAGCGCGTGCTGGGAATAGGCACTTAAGGCTGTGTTTACATTCATAATGCACTCCTTTTATTTTACATAGACATATACATCGTCTTTTTTGCACAATAGTTTAGACTCTACAGGCTTACTTATCCGTTATCATCCTCAACTCTATGCTTTCATTCATAAATATATGGCTGAGGTAGATGACAAAAAGAAGAGGAAAAAATATCCCAACAAAAGGGATAAGTGTCAGAATATACATCAAAAGTGTACGAAGTCGGATCTGATTTCCAACTATAGCCTTGATCTGAACATACTCTTTTTTCGTATTCATACTTGAGCCTACATCAAAGACAAGCATCTTATGAAAGAAATAATAGGCCGGCAGGTTAAAAGCGATAATGTTTAAAAAAGGGATGAAGTACAGAGGAATCAGCACTATATATAAAAGAACCATTACAAGAAGGGATTTGATCGCATGCCAGAGAATCTCCCAAAGACTTCCATGCCCTTTTATCTCAAAGGGCGGGTAGTGTCGAGACTTTAATTTTGAGATGACCAAGGGTGTAAAGAAACCGACAACGATAACTGCAATGATCACTGCTAAGATAAGTATAAAATATGATGCGACCAGAAAAACGATTTTCTCAACAATCCAACGCAGATATCTGTTTTCAAGCATGCTTGCAAGTATTTGTGAACTTTGAAGTGATTCAAATAGCTCCATAGGCTTGATATCCAGAAGTGAAGAACTTGTACGGTTCTCATCATACGAGACGTTTACCGAACTTTGTGAACTGCTGTGAGTGGAAGTTGAATACTCTGTCGTCGTCTTTTCAATATGAACAGAGTTCATGGTGTCATTTAAGACCTGCATCCCATAACCCAATATGCCAAAAAGAATTACTAGGGTGATAACTAAGGGAAAAATAGCAAGACTAAGAAAGTAGGGGGTGAAAAAGTCTTTTACAGACAGAGAAAAGAGGTTCTTTTTTTTCATCATCATAATAAGGGCTCCAAATATATTTATTTAAGGGTGAAAACAGGAATCTCAGCAAGAGATTTACGTTTGAGTTGGAAGGCAGAGGAGTGCAGTCCGCTTGTGACATAAAGCAGGGTCTTCCCTCTAATATACAGACCCTTATAATAAGGCTGATACTTTTTCAAAAGGGCATGAAAAGGGTAGGCATCGGCATTATGTGTATGCCCGCTAAGCATTATATCTACCCTGTATCCTTGAACAAACTCGATATCTTTGGGTTGATGTGCAAGCAAGATGGTGCTGACCTCCTCATTTAGACTCGAAAAGAGCTCTTTAATAGGGCGTTTGTGTGCTTTTATCTTTGAAAACCTATCTGCTAGACCAAAGATTTGAAGGGGGGTGTTATTAATGATAAGGTGGGCACAGCTGTTATCTATACAAGAGATATTACACAAGGATAGTTCACGTTTTAGACTGTTGAGTCCGTAAAAGAAGTCATGATTTCCACTTACATAATACGCAGGTGCATCAAGTTCTTTAAAAGTAGAGATCTGAACTCTTAGCTTATAAGCAAAACTCTTGATAATATCTCCCGTAAACAAGACAAGATCAGGTTTGAGCTCATTGATCTTGATAACAAGCTGATGCAGGTAAGCAGGGTCTGTCTTCTTACTGATAAGCAGGTCTGAAAGCTGGACAATACGAAGTCCTTTTAGCTCATCTGCAAAGTTCCCCGGACTTAGGGTGATCTCTTTAAAGGGAAAATTCATTAGATCTTTTCCTTGATACAATCATCTTGTATACATAATACTGTTCTTATGTCTTGCTCCATTGTCTCTCATTGAGTTTTAGTTCTTCAATTATACCTATTGCAAACTGAAGGGTGGAAATATACTCTTTAATAAGTGGATATTTCACTTAGGATGAGAATAGAGTCGGTTCAAAAAGGGCTTTATTATACTCAATAGCAAGATAGACCTGCTTATTGACAAAGCTGATTTGATAAAGAATTATTATACAAATTTTAAATTAGTTAGATGTTAATATATGTATCTTTGCTTTTAAACGTGCTTTTTCTTTGGGATCATCTTCTCTTTGCATCTGTTGACTCAGCCAGGCAAGAAGGGCTCTTTTATAGCCATGATAGGAGAGCCCGTCAATAAGTTCTTGTATATTTATATCATCTATACTCTCCCTCGCCAGAGCGGAGGAAATAAGACGCGAAGTCAGAGTCTTTATATCAGCAAGACTCTTGTTGATCTGAGTCTTGTCCCCCTCTATAAATGCTTCTGCAAAGTTCTGATATTGTGTCGGCAAGGTCTCTGTCTGCTCTTTGGTAATCTTAGAAGTCAGCAGGCTTAGATAGGCGTTTTGTGAAGGATTTGGTTCTATTCTCAAAAGTTCTGCCGCTCTTTCACATTGATCTATTTCTAAAGAAGCCAGCTTTATAGCACAGGCTTGGAGTTCAATATCTATGAGAGTTTTGAGTTCAGCCGACCTTGAAGCAAGTTGTCTTGCATGTCTTAGATCAAGTTTCGCAGCTATAAGATTGTCTTGTAAAAAATGTCTTTGATACTTCATTGACATTGCTACGGCCTCATATTGCCATTGGTTTTCGGGCTGAGGGTTCGAGCAAGCAGTTAGATAAGATATTAAGCCCCATAAGCAGAGTCCTATCTTTACATTATGGTAATTTGATGTTTTCATGAGCTTCCTCTCCAAGTATAGCATTGACCCGAGTCGAGATCTCATTCATCTCATCCACCAAGACCTTTATCTCATCTTTTAAATACCTTACATCCTTATGTGAATCTGCCAAAGTATTAACAAGGGGGTCTATTGATCTGAGTTTTTGGCGTACATCTTTTAAGATAAGTCCTAAGTCTTGTAAATCAGACGAAGCAGGGGGTATGACCTCTTCTCTGATCTCACTTACCCCGGCATTTGTATTTTTTACCGTTGTGCGTATATCGTCTAGAGCTAGGTTAAGATTTATAATAGCCTTTTGAAGTTCAATACCGCTGTTGTGCCGCCCAGTAATACTGGCTAAGACACTGGGTGAAGATGCAAGCTTTTGTGAAAAAGTCTCAGCATGTTTAAGTGAGGTCTGAAAACTGGCATTTTGATCTGAGAGAGAACCGCTTAAGGTATTTATATTACTGACAATACTTTGCAGTTCTAAGACAATAGGCTGGATGTTTGTGATGATCTCATTAATCCCATCTTCAATGTGCATTCTAAGAATGACACCTTCTTCCAAGGGGGGCTTAGCCATGGATGATCTAAGCGTGATCTTAGCCTTTCCGATAAGGGGGTTTTCTAAGACAAAAAGAGAACCTGAACGCAACCATTTTTTATTGTGCTGGGGGATGGAGATCGTGACGAGAACCTCTCCGCTATCATGAAGACCTAAGTCTTTTACCTGTCCAAGTTCAAAGCCTGAAAATAAGATAGGCATACCTTCTTCAATATTTTCAGCATTTGCAGCGATTAGCTGATACTTGGTGTGCGGCTCAAACATACCTTTTTTATCAATGATATAAACTAAAGAAAGAACAATGATTATGGTGGTACTGAGAATAAACAGACCGACGCTAAAGACTATTTTATTATATGGCATCTGCTCTCCTTGTAATAATTTTCTTGATGTTTAAGGTCGATAATAAGAACCCTCTCATAAGGAATAGAAAGTGTATCTAAGGCATCAAATATAAAGTCTAAGTCTATCTCACTGCTTAAGAGCATAAAGGGTTGTTCTATAATTATTTTAGCCTCTTTTTGAATAGATGCGCGAATAACTTGGACTAAAAAGATCTCTTTATCACTGCATGCCTCGTAGCGAAGAAGGGAAATATTTTCTATATTTAAAACCTTGAGGGCTTTTTCAGCCTTTGTATAGGCTTTCTTTCGGCTTAGATGTTTATGTACTTGTAGAACGAGGGAGATGTTTTCAAGCATACACAAATTGGAAAGAAGAGGGGTGTTGGAAGAGACAAAGGTATTTTGCTTATCTACATAGGCCTCTTCCTGGAAGAGGGCAATATCATGTCGATTTAAAAAGAGTCTTACTTGAATTGAATGAATAATAATATCACCTCAATACTCATAATTGCTATTATAATCTTGACCATTCCGTTTAAAACAGCGATGGGAATGCCTGTATAAGACATACTGGTCTTAAGACCTGAATAGATAGGAATAAGTGTAACAAAAAAACCAAAAAGCAGGGTCTTTATAAAAAACAGAACAAAATTTTCAATACTGATAGCATGTATAAGCGCACGGATGAAAAGATCATAACCTGTTTCAAAAAAAAGCAAAAGATAGATATATCCGCTAGAAAGCATGATAATACTTAACAAAGATGCAAGAAAAACAAGGGAGATGACTCCCGCAATAATACGGGGCAGAAACAGATAATCAATAACATCAATATGAAAGGCTTTTAGGGTGTTTAATTCATTTGATACCTTCATAACAGCAATCTCCGTATTTATAGCCGCGCCGGAGCGAAGCGCAATAAGAAGAACTGTCATTAAAGGAGCAAACTCATTTAAGACTAGGGTGATAATAAGAGATCCTATATGGTCTTTTAAGCCATAGTCTAAGGCAAGATGGACAATCAAAGAGATAAAAATAAGGCCAAAAGTAAGGCCGATAAGAGCTAAAATAGGAAGGACCTGTACGGCAGTGAAGTAGATCTGTTTTATTAAAATATCTATGGTCGCAGAGTTATAGGATTTTCTTTGTATAAGCTTGAAGAGACATTGAAAAGTGAAATATACAGCTTCATAAAGAATGCTGAAAATATTGATGGTCTGTAAACCTATATTTGTTATAAAAATTAGCATATTATTCCTTTATCAATAGTGGATAACACCAACCCTCATCTTCTGCCTCATTCACTAGCAAAATCGTATTTCTTTTAAGTGTCTCATATGCACAAAAAGAGCACAAAACGGTATCTACTAGATGCTCGTCTTGTATATCATGAATATCAAAGCCTTCTAAAACCTCTTGACTCTTGATCTTGTATTTTACATATCCCAAGACTAAGGCAATCTGATTAGGATAGACCTCATAGATAGGGATTTACTATTTCGCACTTGGCTTCTCTTTTTACAGATTTAAAACCGGGCTCAAGAAATGCCTTCGGTAAAGAAAAGGGCGCATCAATAGAGATGTCATCAAGCTTATGCTTTGAAAGCATCTTTTTGAAAAAAAACTGCACAAGCGCAATGACCTTTACTCATTTCCTTTCCAAGATAAGGGCATAGGCAGAGTTTCCACTCATCCATCCGCCTAAATCTATTCCAAGTGTTGTTCTAATCATAAGGATATGTTATCATAATCGAAAGGAATCTAAAATGGAAAATTATCAGTTTGTCATTTCAGGGAAAGTTCAAGGTGTCTGGTACAGAAAATCGGTATGTGAAAATGCACGGAAAAAAGGTTTTAGAGGGTATGTGAAAAATCTTGAAGACGGATGTGTTGAAGCGGGTGCAGCCTTGGAAGATGATGATTTTGCTGAATTTATTTCTATTTTGGAAGAGGGATCGGTAGGTTCAAGAGTAGATAACATCGAACAGTTCCAAAGTAACGAAGAGTTTACAGGGGAGTTTGAAGTCCGTTAAGACCTACGCATCTCTTTACCTGCAAGATAAGCACTTGCCCAGGCGAAGTGGAAATTAAAGCCTCCTCGTCGTCCTACTATATCTAAGACTTCACCTGCAAAGTAAAGCCCTGCACATAGTTTAGACTCCATAGTTTTTTCATTGACTTCATCTGTATTGACTCCTCCTCCGCTGACTTCTGCATGTTTAAATCCATGTGTATCATTAACCTCAAATCGCCAGTCTTTTATCTTCGAGATGATCTGTTTCGTCATCTTTGTATGAACATCTCTACCCTGGGTTTGGGCTGAGATCTTGGCATCTTCAAGAAGAACCTTGCACAGTTTTATAGGAAGTAGTCCTGAAAGTATAGTCTCAATGGGATAAGAAGGCAGACTCTGCGCTGTTTGCAAGAGTTGAGAGCTTAAAGTCTGTCTGTCAAATTTTGGCAGAAGATCAAGACCTATATCGACACTTTGATAGTTTAGAAGTGCTTCAGAAGCCATTTGTGAAATATCTAAGACAGCAAAGCCTGAGATGCCGTACTTGGTAAACAAGATGTCACCCTTGATACTCTGTTCTTTTTTGGAATTTAGAAATATAGATACTTCGGCATCAAGTTTAATACCTGCCATTTTTTCAGGAACAGTTGAATTTAGATGCAGTTGCACTAAACTGGGATAGGTTGGAAGAATACTATGTCCCAAAGAAGCAGCTAAGTCATATCCTACAGCTGAACCACCCAGTTGAGGTGCCGCTTCACTTCCTGTACAGATGAGCACCATGTCATAAGCCTCAGAGATATTAAGGGGGGTGTGCAGATAAAACTTATCATCTTTTTTTTCGATCTGAGATATGGGATGCTCATTAAATATCTCCACCCCACACTCTTTGGCAGCGGTTTCAAGGCTAAGGGCTACTGATTTAGCCTCATTTGAAAGAGGGTAGGCCCGTCCATCATCAAGAATATTAAGCATAAGACCCATACTCTTACAAAACTTCTGAAATTGCAAAAAGTTGAAATTGTTTAGTGCAAAATCACTGAACTTCGGCTTCTGGCCAAAATAGTCTTCAGATGAGACGGTAGTGTTTGAGATGTTACAGCGCCCGTTTCCTGAGGCCAATATCTTTTTCGCCGGTTTGGTGTTTTGCTCATACAGATGTACTTTTGTGTCGGCTGATGAAGCAGTGATCGCTGCCATTAGGCCTGAAGCGCCTGCACCGATGATAGAAATGGTTTTTGGACTGTTTTTTTTCATCTGAAATTGTATCTTTATTTAGACCAATATCAAATAGGTTTTGCCGACTTTGAATTTTTAACTATTTTTTATGTTAAATTTAAAAAAAGTGGGAGTATACTAGTCAGATAAGGTTGTTTACATGAAAAGACTTAGCAGGCAGTACGTGTATACTTTATTCTTTCTTTTTGGTTTTTCCATAATCCTATTAGGGTTTGGTATCAGCTATTTTGAGCAAAGGGGTGAAGTGGAAAAAGATTTCATAAATGACTCGAAAAAGACACTCATCTTTAATGAGCTCTTTATGAAAGATCGTATTTTTCATTATCAGCGTGAGCTGGAGACACTTGCAAAAAGTCCTTTTATCTCGAGTATTCTACAAAATCATCAAGATTCTTATCAAAAACAGATGGAACTAGGCAGAGCTTATTTTCTGGACTTAGCCAAAGCCCATCCTAATATGATGCAAGTACGTTATATCAGTAATGATGGAAATGAAGTCATCCGTGTTGACCGTAAAGATATAGGAGATGAACCTAAACTTGTGCCATCTCTCAAACTTCAAAACAAAAAAGACCGTTACTACTACAAACAGCTCTTAGCTGTAGAAGAAGGCCTTGTCTGGTACTCACAGATTGACCTTAATATTGAACATGAAAAGATTCAAGTGCCTTACCAGCCGACACTAAGAATAGGAACACCGGTATTTGTGGACAAAGAACGACAGGGTATGATTGTGATAAATATCTTCATACAAGCCTTATTTGAAAAGCTACAAGGATCTAAAAACTATCAGCTCTATCTTTGTGATGATCAGGGAGACTTTTTATTACACCCGAATTCAAGATACCATTGGACGAAATACCTGAATACCGACTATACACTTTTTGATGAGTTTCCAAAGATTGCTTCAAAGATTATCGGTTCTCCCAGTTCTCTGCATAAGGGTGTCTTTACCAAAGAACTTTATTTTGGACAGTCTGAAAAATATTATTTGATCGCACAGCTCAATAAAGAACTTCTTGATGATGAGAAAAAAGATCTGATAAAGACTTCTTTGCTGATAGGGATCTTTGTTATGTTTATTACCTTCCCCTTTGGTCTGATCATCATCCGTCAAATAGAGCATCTCTCCTCGCGTTTGTCCGCTATAATCGATAGTCTTGGTGATGGTATCTTTATCTTAGACAAAGATGAAAGGACTACTTATGTCAACAATAAGACGGTTGAACTCTCTGGATACTCTGTTAATGAGCTTTTACATGAAAAAACCCACCAGCTTTTGCAACACGGCGATGCAGATGGGAAGTATATAGAAGCAGATAACTGTCCTATCCATAATGTAAATAAGACACAGCAAAAATATCATGAGGATAATAATACTTTTGTGACAAAAAGTGGAAAATTGATCAATATCGAATATACAACGACACCGTTTTCTGTCAACAATAAGTATGAAGGTTCTATTACTCTGTTTAGAGATATTACCCAGAGAAAGCTAGTAGAAAAAGAGCTTGAAAAACTTTCTAAGGTCATTGAACAGATCGATGACATAGTTACTATAACAGATCCTAGAGGCTACATTACCTATGTGAATAAGGCATTTTGTAAATTTACCGGATATAGTACAGAAGAGGCCCTGGGTTCAACACCGAGGCTATACAAGTCAGATAAACACACAACTGCAGAGATAAAAGCCTTATGGGATATCATATTGGATGGAAGAGTATATCGTGGAATTATCATCAATAAAAAGAAAAATGGCGAACTCTATTATGAAGAAAAAACGATCACACCTCTAATGGATGAACGTGGAGATATAACCTCCTTTGTATCGACAGGAAAAGATATCACGGAACGTGTTGAGATGGAGATAAAGCTGGAAGAACTGGCTTCAACGGATTATTTGACAGGTCTGAAAAATCGCTTCAAATTTGAAGAATTGTTTAATGAAGAGTTGATCAGAAGTAATCGTTATAAAACGTCTTTGTCTCTTATTATGTTTGATATTGATTATTTTAAAAAGATCAATGACACTTTCGGACATGATATCGGCGATAGTGCTTTAAAAGAGATAAGTCGTTTGGTCGAATCACATATACGCCAATCTGATGTGTTGGCTCGCTGGGGTGGGGAAGAGTTTATGGTCTTGACCCCTGAAGTAGATCTTGATTCTGTCTTTGCTCTGGCAGAAAAACTTCGTGAAGCTATTAGTGATTTTAAATTTTCTGAAATAGGTCATATGACCTGCAGTTTTGGTGTAAGTCAGCTGCATGAAAATGAAAACTTTACTTCCCTGTGTCAAAGAGTGGATACGGCTTTGTATCAGGCTAAAGAAAGTGGCAGAAATCGTACTTCAAAAAGATAAGGTGTCTTTAGAAAAGATTTGGGTTATAATCCCGGTATGAAAAAAATCATTATTAATAAAAAATATTATGGATCTATAGAACTTTCCAAGACGAGAAATGCCTATAATATCTTTGTTCGAGTAATACGTGCTTTCAAGGCAAATGAGACCTTCAGTGTAAACCTTTTATATATGCCAAACAAGATCAAAAGTTTTGACCATTACCAAAGCGGCGGTGCAGGAAATGAGATCTCAGAACTTGAGATGTATATAGAGATGTGTGATATATTTAAACGTCCCTGTGATGATGCCCGTGACTTGAAACAGCATATAGAACTTGTTAATGATAATGCCTATGTCAATCTCAACATCTCTAAGCGCTTGACGCTTTTAAATAAGAAACAAGTATCCGAGACAAAAAAAGCGTATCTCTTTTGGGACATAGAAAACTTTTCCAATGTCTCTCCTATGTTTTCCCATATTATCGAGCCCTTTGAGATAGAAGATGAAGATATTTATGTTGCATGTAATCCTGACTCTTTATACTTGTTTAAAGCGGAGTGGGAAGCTGATCTTTATGACTTCTCAAAGACACTTAACTCATTTAACTTTACAAAATGTGATCATGGAAAAAATGTGGCAGACGGGGTGCTTTTGCAAAACTTTAAAGATCTCAATCCCAAAGATTCAGATATCTATATCATCACCTATGACAGAGAGCTTAAAGAGCTTTTTCAATCTGCCTGCCATCCAAGTAATAATCTATATGTTCTTGCTAGAAAGATATTAAACTGATTTATTCCCCAAAACTAGCCATGGCGGTTTTTGCAAAGCAAAAAAGTTTCAGACGAAGTCGCATATAGGGAAAATATGAGTTACTCCCCTAAAAATATCTGTTTTGCTCTGGCAAGGTCTTCTTCTGTATCAATCCCAAATCCGGTACTGGCAACTTTTACCATAGAGATCTTTTTCCCGTGGTAAATTGCGCGAAGTTGCTCCAGCTTTTCTATATCTTCAAGAGGAGCATTATCAAGCTCACAAAAGTCATGAAGACTCTTTTTAGTAAATCCATAAATCCCTATATGTCCGAAATACGTCGCTGCGCCACTTCGGTTAAAAGGGATAGGGTTACGTGAAAAATAGATAGCATTATGATTTACATCTGTGATGACCTTGACTAGATTAGGGTCTTGGGCTACCTCATTATTTACGGCGTTATAACATGAGGCCATAATAAAAGACTCTTTTTGCTCTTTGAGCTCATGAAGACGCTTGATGACTGCATCCACGACTCCGGGTTCGATAAAAGGCTCATCTGCTTGGATGTTTACGATGATGTCGTCATCCTTAAGGTTTAGAAGTTGCGCCGCCTCATTGATACGGTCTGTTCCGCTTTTATGCGTCTCAGATGTCATCATTGCTTTATAACCATACTCTTTACACAAGTCGATTACTTCTTGAGAATCTGTAGCAATAGCTACTTCATCCAAATGCTCAACTTGTTTAGCTGTTCGTATCACCATTGGAAGTCCACCTATATCTGCTAATACCTTTTTTGGAAAGCGTGAAGAGGCCAGTCTGGCAGGAATAATAATCATTTTTAACCTTTAAATAATAGAAATAAGATATAATAAATTTAATTTTAAAAGTATAACTAAAAAGGTAATAAAACTGCTCTTATATCAACCTCAAGAAGGATATTGTTACAACAGTGACTCTATCTATCTTTATGACTTCATCTCATCATTTAATCTTAAAGGACGTCTTCTGGACGTAGGAAGCGGTTGTGGAGTACTTGGTCTCTTAGTCGCTAGAGACAACAAGGTCCAAGCCGAAGGTGTGGATAAGCAGTGGGCATTTTGTCAGTATACAAAAAAGAATGCTGAGGTGAACGGTATTGAATATAAGATGCATCAGAGTGATTTTTTAGAGTTTGACGATGAAAAAGGCTTTGATGTCATTATCTCAAATCCGCCTTTTTATCATGAGGGCTCTTCTAAGAGTGAAAATGAGATGCGCCATACGGCGCGTTATAATACACATCTGCCTCTGGAAAAGTTCTTTAAAAAAGCATCTAAACTATTAGGTTCGCGCGGGCACTTTATATTTTGTTATGACCCTCAACAGTTTCAGAGTATTTGTACTAGCCTTAGTGCTGCAAAGCTTACCATAGAGACAGTGCAGTTTGTGCATCCAAAAGTAGACAGAAAAGCTTCTTTAGTCATGGTACAAGCACGAAAAGGTTCAAAATCATTGATGAAGACGAGAGAGCCTTTTATCGCATTTGACAAAGATGAATTTTCTAAAACAGCACAGGAAATTTATAAAAAAGCAAGGACTCACAGTATAAAATGTACCCTATAATGAAAGAAGCAGGTTATAATTACTCTTTTGATCCCAACGCTTGCGAGTCTTGCGGTGGAAACTGTTGTACAGGGGAAAGCGGTTATATTTTTTTAAATCCAAATGAGATGCAAGCCATTGCCTCACATTTAGAACTATCTATGCAAGAGTTTAAAGAAGAATATCTCTTTAAAAAAGGCTATAAGTATTCTATAAAAGAGCGTATTGTAGATGAGTCGCATGACTGTATCTTTTTTGACAGAAAGATAAACGGATGCGGGATATATCCTGTTCGTCCGACTCAATGTAGAACCTTTCCTTTTTGGCCCTATTTCAAAAAGAGTGAGGCTGAACTTAAGGCAGAGTGTCCCGGAATAATATTTCACTCAACTAAGGCTTTAAGTACGGAAATATCGACGTTAAACGTCACAGAGGAAGATGATGAGTAGATTTGTTTCTCTATTTATAGCAACTTTTATACTTCTATTTAGTGCTTGTTCATCACACGAAGCTAATCCTTCCGAAAGCGTGAAAAGTTTTGAGGATGAAGATAAACTGGCTATTTTTGCCTTATATGCCAAGAGCAGGGGAGATGCAAACTCTACCATATCCTTGTTTCAAGTATTATATGAAAAGTCAGATAAGCTTGAGTATAGAAATGAAGAGATTATTACTATGATCCAAGCTTCTCAAAACGAGAGAGCCTTAGAACGTATAGCCTATTACAAAAAAGGGTTAAAAGATATAGACCTGGAATTAGAGCGTTTTAAAATAGCTTCTACTATGGAACTTAAAAGATATGAAGAGGCAAAAGAGTTGGCTCTTTCCTTGCTTGAACATACAAGGGCCGAGCAAGAGTATCAGCAGATAGCATCTATATATGTGATTCAAGGCAGATATGAGTTTGCCTTGAAATATCTTCAAAGTGCATACAAGATCAACTATAATGAGAAAATACTTGATAAGATGTCTATTGTCTTATATGTAAATCTTAGCCGTAAGGCTGAGGCTGTATCTTACCTTGAGACACATATGCGTCTTCATGGATGTTCTGAAACTATATGTCTGAGATTAGCCAGTTTTTACAGTGAAGAAAACAACCTAGATGGGATGTTGCGTATCTATCTTAGACTTTATGACAACACCAAAGAAGAGAAATATGCGGCAACGATCATTAAGCTGTATACTTACCAAAAAGACACTATCTCATTGATACGGTTTCTTGAAAAAAACGGAAGTGATGATATCCTATTATTGCAGATGTACATTAACACAAGAAATTATCCACGCGTAGTTGACCTGGGGAACAAGCTTTATAAACAAGAGGGCGATACCTACTATCTTGGTCAGAGTGCTATCTTCGAATATGAGGGCGCAAAGGATAAGAGAGACCCGAAAATAGTCAACTCTGTTATGTCTAAGCTCAAACGTGTTGTACAGGAGTCGGACGACCCTGTTTATCTGAATTACCTTGGCTACCTTCTGATTGATCATGATATTGATGTCGAAGTGGGACTGGATTATGTGAAAAAAGCCTTAGAGAGTGAAAAAGACTCACTGTTTTATTTAGACTCTTTAGCTTGGGGATATTATAGACAGGGGAAATGTGAAAAAGCATTGAAGCTAATAAAAAAGGTTCAAAAGGGTTTGGGTAAAGAAGATGATGAAGTGCTTTCACATGTCAAAGCAATAACACAATGTATTAAAAAAGGAAAGAGATAGTTTATGATTTTAGATGATATTATAAAAAAGACAAAAGAAGATTTAGAGATCAGAGAAAAAGAGTTTACACTAGACTGGTTAGGCCGTTCACTTGCATTTAATGCAAGACAGCCCAGACCTATTCACGAGTATTTGAAATCTACAGACGATGAACCATACAGAATCATCGCTGAGGTAAAAAAAGCGAGTCCGTCAAAGGGTGTTATACGTGAAGACTTTGATCCTCTTGCTATTGCACAGGCATATGAAAGAGGTGGAGCCAATGCAATCTCTGTTTTAACTGAGCCACACTTTTTTCAAGGAAGCCTAGACTATCTTGCTGGGATACGCCGTTATGTAGGTACACCACTTCTAAGAAAAGACTTCATAGTCAGTAAGTATCAAATCCTTGAGTCACTTGTATATGGAGCTGACTTTATTCTTCTTATTGCCAAAGCACTGACAAGAGCAGACCTAAAAGAGCTTCTTAACTACTCACGCCATCTTGGTATGGAGCCTCTTGTTGAGATACATGATAAGGCTGACTTGACTAAGGCAATCTTCGCCGGAGCAGATATTATAGGAATCAACCACCGTAATTTAGAGACCTTTGAGATGGATATGGAACTATGCCATAAACTGATCCCTCTTATTCCTAATGGCAAGATTATCGTAGCAGAGTCAGGTATATATGAACATGGACAGCTGGAAGATATGAGAAAAGCAGGCGTTGATGCCTTTTTAGTCGGTGAATCATTTATGCGTCAAGATGACGTTGAAGGTGCAATCCGAAAGTTGAAAACTGGAAAATAAAAAACTTTTTTTATTTTCTATACTTGTCTCTATTTTTTTAGGGGCCTGCTCATCAAAAACTGTAGAACTTAAAGATTTTACACGGGATGTTCTACAATCTAAATATAAGTACTTTACCAGTTTAGAATATGATATTTTTGGACAACCCCATTTAAAAGGTGAATTGTTCTTACGACCTACTCAAGCACATATACGCTACTATATAGTTCAATATAAAAATTCCAATATTTCATCATTTTTTTTAGTCAACTCATCCGAACCTGATGGTGAATATTTGGATAAAATGAAGTTTATTTATGAAGATACCTTTACTGGTCTTATGGCAGGAATGGTTGGAACATATGCTTTGACGAATTCTACTAAAGGAAGAGGTGATGGATCTGAGTTTCTTTTACTATTTCTTGGAGCACCGATTGTTGGAACGGTAGGCGGA
Organism: uncultured Campylobacterales bacterium; assembly: GCA_965602745.1. Taxonomy (GTDB): domain Bacteria; phylum Campylobacterota; class Campylobacteria; order Campylobacterales; family Sulfurimonadaceae. The sequence goes on along the minus strand of CBFDAB010000026.1, from coordinate 161 downwards.
TTGGTATATGGAGTTGGACATACTAGTTATGCTCTTGCCTCAGAAGTGAATGAAGATTTATTTATGGATTATGAAGAGCAGCTTCTTTCCTATGCAAGATTAGAGTATGACTCTAAAAATAGGCTTACATACTTACATGAATATAATCATATTAATCAAAA
>CBFDAB010000025.1:0-23623 GCA_965602745.1 uncultured Campylobacterales bacterium | reverse complement strand
TACTTGTATTAAATGCGGTCTGTGTGTATCAGCCTGTCCTTACGACACCTTAATGTTGGCTGCCCCGGGCGATAAAAAACCGATGGGGACACCATTTTATAATGCAAGAGAGATACCGTGTTATATGTGCACTGATATTCCTTGTGTCCCGGTCTGTCCTTCGGGGGCTCTAGACGAGTCAAGCGTAAGTACAGACGGAGTACTCGATATTAATATTGCACGTATGGGTGTTGCGGTTGTTGATTCATATGCCTGTATCGCTTTTTGGGGGATTCAGTGTGATGCATGTTATCGTGCTTGTCCTCTCTTAGATAAAGCGATATTCTTGGAATATGAGAAAAATGAGCGTACCGGAAAGCATGCTTTTTTGAAACCGGTAGTTGTACCGGATGTGTGTACGGGATGCGGTATGTGTGAACATGCCTGCATCACGGAGAAAGCATCTATTATCGTACTTCCAAGAGAAGTGGCCATGGGTAGAGCAGGTGACCATTATGTTAAAGGTTGGGATAAAAAAGATCAAGAGCGTGTCAAAGATGCTCATGGCGGAACGACTAAAACTGAGCTAAGCAAGAGGTCTATACTTGATAGTCTAAGTGATGATTCTGGGTTGTTTGAATGAGATATTTAATCAGCCGACGAATTACTCAAGTAGGTATTATTGCACTTTATATAGCGGCAAACCTTTGGGGAGTGAAAATACTGGAGGGAAACCTTAGCTCTTCACTTCTTTTAGGAACCGTTCCTTTGAGTGATCCTTTCGCTGTATTACAAATGTTTGCAGCGGGTTCTATGATAACGATGGATATTTTGATTGGTGCGCTGATCATCACGCTATTTTATGGTGTAATCGGCGGACGAATGTTTTGTTCATGGGTCTGTCCCATTAACATAGTGACGGACGCGGCAAATTGGCTGCGCCGAAAATTGGGTATTTCTCATATCCAAAGACGTGTTTATATGAGTCGTAATATCCGTCATTGGGTATTAGGACTCTCCTTAGTCTTGTCATTTTTGATGGGACTGACGGCCTTTGAACTGGTCAGTCCGATCTCTATCTTGCATAGAGGTCTGATATTTGGAATGGGCTTTGGCTTTGTCGTTGTATTGATCATCTTTTTCTTTGACCTATTGGTCCATGAAAACGGATGGTGCGGTTATATCTGTCCCTTAGGTGGGTTTTATTCGCTTATAGGGAAGTTTTCTCTTATTAGAGTAAGACATAATGTGGATAAGTGTACTGAGTGTATGAAGTGTAAAGAAGTCTGTCCGGAAAAAGAGGTACTGCACATGGTAGCTAAGTTTTCTGAGACAGTAAAGATGGGTGCGTGCACAAATTGCGCACGATGTATAGAAGTGTGTGAAGATGATGCATTGAATTTTTCAATTAGAGGGTATATAAAGAATCACAAGGTTTGATTCTTTCCGATAGGAAAAGCTTTAGTGCTTGAGTGTGTTTTGGGCTCTGCCCAAAAGATATAAGAATTTAGATAAACATTAGGAGTAAGAAATGAAATTAATTAGTAAGATAAGCTTAGGTTTGGCTACGGCGACACTACTTTTTGTTGGATGTGGCGGTGATGCTACTCCTGCTACAGAAGTAAGTGAGGCAAAACCTGTAGCATCAATCTCGGAAGAGTCTTTGGGTTTAAGAAAAACAGACATCTATCAAGAAGATGATACGACTGCTGCAAAAACAGAATACAGAGGGGCTCAGGCCGGAACAAGTACAAAGATCAAAAGAGCCTATCAAGATGCGCCTCCAATGATCCCTCATGATGTTTCGGATTTTCTTCCGATTACAAGAGAAAATAATGCCTGTGTCGGATGTCATGCACCGGATATTGCACCGGCAATGGGCGCAACACCGATTCCTCCTTCTCACTTTTTGGATATGAGACCAAAGCATTTATGTGACGGCGTCAAGTTTAGAAAAACAGTTGATAATACAAAAAACGAGACAGATGTAAAGAAGTTGACTCACCTTTCTCAAGCGCGTTTCAACTGTTCTCAATGTCATGCTCCCCAATCTCAAGGAAACCCTAGTGTTGAGAACCTGTTTGAGGCGAACTTCACTAAAAAAGGGGGAGAGTTTAAATCATCTTGGGATGAGGTCGTCTTAGATGATCTTGATACTGTTGGTAAAGATTCTAAACTAACAAAAGAGGATCTTGATAATAAAGATTCGGCTGCGGGTAGTCTAAATGGAAGTGGTCACTAGAGGCATGGAAAGAAGAGAACTATTTGGTTCTCTGACTTCGGGTTTCAGAACTGATTCTGAAGAGAAGTTGGAAACTATTTTAAGACCACCTTACAACAGTGACGAATCTCTTTTTCACAATGAGTGTAAAAACTGCGAAGGTAAATGTGCCACTGTTTGTGAAGTAGAGATTATAAAGATAGCAGAAGATAAAACTCCTTATCTCAGTTTTGATAAGAGCGGATGTACCTTTTGTGATGATTGCGTCAGTGCCTGCGAATTCGGTGTACTCACTTTAGAAAACAAAAGGAATATTGCGGCTATTATTAATATCTCACTCTCGTCTTGTTTAGCTTGGAATGAGACCATGTGCTTTTCATGTAAGGATCCCTGCTTAGATAATGCGATTGTCTTTCAAGGACTTTTCAAGCCTGTGATTGATGAATCAAAATGTACAGCCTGCGGTTTTTGTATAAGTCGCTGCCCGACATCAGCGATTATAATAGAGAGCTTGACATCTAACTTGTTTCAGGTCAAGCCCCAGCCCTAGCTATAAAAAAGAAAGTATAATTAAATCAACAAGGATAAAAAATGAATATTTCAAGCATAGTAGTTCAAACCGTACCAAAGTATTTAGATGAAGTTGTTCAAAGTCTGAAGGATTGTGAAGCATGTGATTATCATATGCATGATGAAAAAGGTCGTATTATTATCACTATTGAAGGTGAAGGCGTGTCAGAAGAGCTTAAAAAACTTCATATTATTGAGGCTATACCTCATGTTATAGCAGCCGATATGCAGATGGCATATAGTGAAGATGAACTTGATGCCAATATGGAAGTTCTGAATAATGCTGACCTAGTGCCAAAGATGCTTAATGATGATACTGTCTCAGCAAGAGATATCGTATATAACGGGGACTTAAAGAAAAAAGACCTTGATGCATTTGCCGATGATGCTAAAAGATTAGGATAAAAATATGAGCGTTATATTTACATCAACGATAAAGATGGAAGATGATCAGACCTGGTATATAGAACTCAAAGATATGGTCGATCAAAGAGTTGAGATCTGTAAAGATATGGATGAATATGCTCAAAAGATCGAAGACCTTGGAAGTGACTATGGTGGAAATATAGACAGTGTTAATTGGTATAAGGATGATAGCGTTCCCCCTTATGTCATGGACCAGATAAGAGAAGAGATGGCCAGACAACAAGCCGAGATAGAAGAAAAACTTGGTGAACCGCTTATAAAAGAGAAGTAAGCTGAATGGTGTCTCTTTGAGTCCTTGCCCAAGGATTCTTAGAGCTACCATCCAAAGAGACCTTATTGTTCTGCGGTGGTGTCTTAGATAAACAAGGAAATGCGTGATGATTAATTTTTAATCATTTAATGGTTGTAATATATTCATTGGTTGTTATACTAATGGAAATATTTATTAGGAGAAGAAATGAAAAACGTAATAAAAATGTCTTTGGCAGCAGCTATGATGATAAGTGTTGGAAGCGTATCTGCACAAGCGGCGGAAGATGGACTAAATGTTCTTAGTGACATTAAGCTTAAGGGTCAAATACGTCCAAGAGTTGAATATACTGATTTTGAAGGTGCTGGCAGCGCAGGCGAGACTTACACACAAAGAATCAATTTAAACATTGATGCTGCACTGTTTGAAGTTGATGGTCTGCGTGCAGTTCTTGAGCTTAACACGGTAAATGATTTTGGTACCTTAGACCATACTGGACACCAAACGGCTGCAGAAGCAGATGTTGCAAAGATGTCTCAAGGACACATCTCTTATAAAACAGGTGATGTAACAGGTATTGTCGGTCGTAAGACGCTAAATCTTGATAACCAGCGTTTTGTTGGTTCTGTTGGTTGGAAGCAAAACTTTCAGACACTAGATCTAGGTGCTGTTGCCTATGCAAAAGACGATTTTAGTTTTATTGGTGCCTATGTCTTTGGCGTAAATGCAATTGGTGATGCCGGTAATGAGACTAAGGGTGATATTTATGGTGGTGGAACAACTTCTGGTGAAACAGAATCAGTTGTGTTAAATGCATCATATAAAGTTTCTGATCCACTCAAGTTGACAGCTTATGCCTACATGCTGGGAAGTCACAGTGATACTTACGGCCTATCTCTTACAGGTGTAGTGCCTGTATCTGATGGTGTAAAGCTTAATTATCGAGCTGAGTATGCTATGCAGACAGATGCAAGCTTAGAGACAAAGAATGCCGGTAAGCCAAAAAGAGATTCAGACTATATGAACCTTGATGTAAATGCAAATTTAGACGGTCTTTTACTTGGTGTAAATTATGAGGTTCTTGGTGCGGCTGATACGGCCGGTTATATAGCTTTTCAAACACCTTTAGCGACTAAACATAAATTCAACGGTTGGGCTGACGTATTTTTAGGAACACCTGCGGATGGTTTAGTAGATATGAACCTGATGGTCGGATACAAAAGTAAAGAGCTTGGTCTATTAAAAGCAGTTTACCATGATTTTTCAAGTGATGAGGGAAGTATAGATTACGGTACAGAACTTGACCTACTTTACAAAAGAGCAATTCCAGGCTTAAAAAATGTAACAGGTATGTTGAAATATGCTAATTACAGCGCAGATGACTCAGCTGCTTCAGGAAATCCAAAAGCAACTGATAGACAAATTGTCTGGGCAATGCTAGACTATAAGTTTTCTATCTAGTTTTATTCTCTACTCTTCTTTACAAGGGATTTATCCCCTTGTAATCTCTTTTTACTTTCAAAACTACTCACACATCACAAATCTTGATTCCTATACTTGACTTCCATATTTTCTGCTTAAAAATAATAATATCAATGGTTAAAAATTAATCATTGATATGATTAAAAATACTTCTTATACTGTAAACTTATACTTATAAATACAAGGAGAAGAAATGATGAAAGTTCCATTTGTAAAACAGGTATTAAAGGTTGGTTTAGGACTGTCAATTATCACAAGCTCATTGATGGCAGAACTGGAGAAGAAAGAGTTGACTATAGGGTTTATCGCCCTTACGGATTGTGCTCCTTTAGTCATAGCCAAAGAGAAAGGCTTTTTTGAGAAATATGGTTTAGATGTACATGTTGTTAAAGAAGGCGGCGGCTGGCCTGGTATTCAGCAAAAAGTCATCAGCGGAGAGTATGACTTTTCACATGCCCTAGCAGGTATGCCTATCGCGGCTACTCTAGGTATCAATGGTAATGCAAACCTGCAAGCACTGCTAAGCCTTGACTTTAACGGTAACGGTATCACTTTCGGAAACAATATCATTGATAAGATGGAAAAGTACGGCATGGATAAGACCGCTAGGCCATTGGGCTCTGAGTCTTTGAAAAAATATATCGATGCTAAACATGCAAGTGAGGGAGAAAAGTATAAGCCTTTGAGCTTCGGTATGGTGCACCCTGTATCAACGCATAACTATGAGTTACGTTACTGGATGGCGACTTCAGGAATTGAGCCTGACAGAGATGCAACGATCAAGCCTTTCCCTCCGCCGACTATGCCGTCAAACCTTATTGCCGGAAATATTGAAGGATATTGTGTAGGTGAGCCATGGAATGAGCGTATTGTACTTAAGAAAAAAGGTTCAACTCTTGTAACAAACTATGACATCTGGAACAATAATCCGGAAAAAGTACTGCAGGCTCGTGCTGACTTTGTAGATAAAAATCCAGAAACAACAAAAGCAGTGATGAAAGCGGTTATTGAAGCGCAGATGTGGCTTGATGCTTCATGGGATAACCGTAAAGAAGCAGCTGTAATCCTTTCTAAGCCAAATTATGTAAAAGCTCCTGTATCTGTGTTAGAAAAGTCTATGACAGGAACATTCCAGTACCTAAAAGGTCAAGACTCAGAAGCTAACCCACAGTTTAATGTCTTTGCCAACTATTATGCAGCATATCCATTTTACTCTCATGGTATGTGGTTTATCACGCAGATGTACCGTTGGGGACAACTTGATAAGCCGGTTAATATGAAAGAAGTTATTGAAAAGACATATAGACCTGACCTGTTTGAAATAGCGGCTAAAGAAGTCGGTTATTCACTTCCGCCTGCAGCATGGAAGAAAGACGGTGTTGATGAGTTCAATATGTTTATGGATAAAAAAGTATGGGATCCAAACAAGGCTGTTGATTATATCTATAGCTTTGAGGTAACAAACCCTAAGGTAACAAAAGCAGAACTTGAGGCAGTCAATAAATGGAGTGTTGCAACAGAACAACCTTCATATGTATGTCCTTATGGACCGGCTGGATGTGCAGACCCTAAGTATGTGACAAAATAGTTAAACCCTTGTCAGCCATTGGGCTGACAAACAGATACAAGACTACCTCGGTATTTTTGTATCTGTTTGGAGACAGGATATGAGATAAACTGAAATACACAGCGAAGCAGATGTGTTTTGGAATTTAAGGAGAAATAATGAATATAGAGTTGGTTAAAAAAATATTTTTACCATGGTTGGTCGTACTTGTATTGATCCCGGCGTGGATAAGTGTAGCAAGTATGGTTGATGACTTTCCGACACCGAGTGACACCTATGTCGCAGCATTTGGAGGTATAAATAGTGAGGGTGATGAGGTTGTAGGCTCACTAAGTGATCCTTTTTACATTGAGAATGAAGATGACAAGGGAGTTTTTTGGCAGGTAATCAACTCTCTTCAAAGAGTTTTTGCAGGTTTTGCTTTGGCTATTTTAGTGGGTATCCCCGTCGGTCTTTTGATAGGGATGAGTAAAAGCTTTATGACGGCGCTCAATCCTTATATACAGATATTAAAACCGGTCTCGCCTTTGGCTTGGCTGCCACTGCTGCTGTTGATATTTCAAGATATCAATGCGACAGCTATCGCGACTATTTTTATCACATCTATCTGGCCTATTATTATCAACACGGCACTTGGGGTACGAAGCGTAAATGAAGATTACCTCAATGTCGCGAAGGTGCTTCAGTTTACTCCTCTTGAGAAGGTGTATCAGATCATCTTACCCGTAGCCGTTCCGTATATCTTCACAGGAATGCGTCTGTCCTTAGGGATAGCGTGGCTGGTTATCGTTGCTGCCGAGATGCTTACGGGTGGTATAGGTATAGGGTTTTGGATCTGGGATGAGTATAACAACCTGAACTATCCAAACATCATCATCGGTATCTTTATTGTTGGTATCGTCGGATATATATTAGATGCCATTATGGGACGTATAGCAGACTATTTTGATTACACGAAGAGAGGATAAGCACTATGGCTACAAAGTTTTTAGATCTAAAAAATGTTGAAAAAGTTTTTCCACTGCCAAAGGGAAAGAAGTATGTTGCGGTCACAGATGTCAATCTTGAGATCAAAGAAAATGAGATCATCTCTATCATCGGCCACTCAGGCTGCGGGAAATCAACGCTGTTAAATATGATAGCCGGTTTAGACATGGCTACAGGGGGAGAGCTATCCTTAGAAGGTGAGGTCCTATCCGGGCCTGGGCCTGAACGCGCCGTTGTCTTTCAAAACCACTCTCTTTTACCCTGGTTGAGTGTGTATGACAATATAGAACTGGCAGTTAAAAAAGTAATGCCGGGTCTTAGTCCTAAAGAGCTGAGAGAGCGCGTGGAAAAGTTTGTGAATATGGTAAATCTGGACGCAGCAAAAGAGAAATATCCAGCAGAGATAAGCGGAGGTATGAAGCAGCGTGTCGGGATTGCACGTGCACTTTCTATCGAGCCAAAGGTACTGCTGATGGATGAGCCTTTTGGTGCGCTTGACTCACTGACACGAGCCAATCTGCAAGAACACTTGATGCGAATCCAGCAAAGGGTGAAAAACACGGTTATCATCATCACACATGATGTGGATGAGGCTGTGCTTTTAAGCGATAGAGTTGTTATGATGACAAACGGTCCAGAAGCGACTATCGGTGAGATATTAGAGGTAAATCTTCAACATCCGCGTGACAGGGTGTCTTTGCAGCATGATCCTGAATACATTCGCTGTAGAGAAGCCATTCTTAGTTTCTTATATGAAAAATATGCAAAAGAAGATGAATAGAGAATCTATATTCTAGGGTGTGAAGACTAGCTTGGGCGCTGTATCTTGTACAGGTAAGTCCCAAAGACCCAAGCAACCCTCCTAATATCTAGTTCTCCAGCTGCCTTCGGGCAGTTACTATTCTCAAAAACTTTAAAATTACCTTCGCCTTGAAGCGGGCGTGGATAAGAAGGTCTATTTCTCTTAAGCGCATAATAAAAATCAAATATAATTATAGATACAATAAGCAGGCTAATACTATTTAGCTAATCTTTCAAAAATGAAATATTATTCAAATAGTCTTTTCATCAGAAATAGGAAAAAAATATGTTAATTGACAGTTATGGACGAACAGTAGATTACTTACGTGTTTCGGTGACAGAAAGATGTAATTTCAGATGTCAGTATTGTATGCCGGAGAAGCCCTTTGCATGGGTTCCAAAAGAAAATCTTCTTAGTTTTGAAGAGCTCTTCTTGTTTATGAAGGTGGCTATTGATGAGGGTGTTAAGAAAATTCGTATAACAGGTGGAGAACCGCTTTTACGCGAAGATTTGGATAAGTTTATCAAGATGATATATGATTACAGTCCCGAGATAGACCTTGCCATGACAACTAATGCCTATTTGCTTAGGGGATCTGCTCAAAAACTTAAAGATGCCGGGCTAAAGCGTATTAATATCTCGGTGGACAGTCTTATACCTGATGTGGCAGAAAAGATTGCAAAAAAAGATGTGTTGAAAAAAGTGTTAGAAGGTCTTGAAGAAGCACTTCGTGTAGGACTTAAGGTGAAGGTCAACATGGTCCCTATGATAGGGATGAATGAGAATGAGATCTTGGATGTTATGGACTATTGTAAGGATAGAAATATCACTGTTCGTTACATAGAATATATGGAAAATACACATGCAGAAGTTGATATCAAGGGGATGAAGAGCGAAGAACTTTTATCCCTGATAGGTATGAAATACCCACATACAGATGAGGGTTTTGACGCGACTTCGCCTTCTCATTATTATCGCTGTGATGATGGTTACCGTTTTGGTATTATCGAACCTTATAAAGATGATTTTTGTAAAAAGTGCAACCGCATCCGTCTAACAGCAGAAGGAAATCTTATCCCATGTCTGTATTTTGACGAGGCAATGAGTATCCATGATGCAGTCAAGCGCGGAGACATCCAAGAAGCGGCTCTTGTGCTTAAAGAAGTCATCCGAACAAAACCTGAGAAGAACCGCTGGTCTGAAGCTGATGGCGAAGCGTCAACGCGAGCATTTTATGAGACGGGCGGCTGACTTTTTTTGTCAGCGTGATTACACGGATTGCGCCGACTATAAAGAAAGAATGAAAAGATAAATAGTTTACTCTTATCCGTGTCGTTTGTGTAATCATGCTGAGGGTTGGCTCTTAATAAAAGGAAAATATTTGATTTACCTCGTTGAACACTTTTACTCGATACAAGGCGAAGGCAAGTATCTGGGTACACCGTCTCTATTTTTCCGTTTTGGCGGATGTAATATGAAGTGCGAAGGCTTTGGATGTACTGAGACCTCTGCCAATGGGGTTGAAGTTCTTGGTTGTGATACCGTTTATGCTGTGGATAAAAAGCATTTTGGCTCGACCTGGTGTGCAATAGAGTCTCTAAATGAACTGATCTCCATTTATAACTCCTATACTCTTCCGATTAAAGCGGATATAGTACTAACGGGAGGTGAACCCCTGATCTATGCTAATGATGAACTCTTTGTTGCCTTTATAGAGTTTCTTCAGGGAAAGGGACACCGTGTTACCTTTGAGACAAATGGCGCGATTAATGTAGATTTTGAGAAGTTCCGCGTTTATCAACGCTGTATCTTTGCTCTTTCGGTCAAGCTAACAAATAGCGGCGAAGCTGAGAGTAAACGCATTAATGTTGAAGCCATACAAAATATAGCTACTTACTCTCAGGATGCTTTTTTTAAATTCACTGTTGACAAAGAGTCTTTGTTAAGAGGTGTGGATGAAGAGATAAGTGAAATTATAAAGTTTGCTCCCTCTATCTCTGTGTACTGTATGCCCAAAGGCGGAAGTAAAGCTGAGTTAGAATATCATGCTGAATCGGTCATAGACTACTGTAAACTTAAGGGATATGTCTATAGTGATAGACTGCATATTCGCTTATGGGATCAGAATAAAGGTGTATAGGTGCTAATTCGTAAACAATTCAAATTTGAAAACAAGCCGTGGCGATCTCAAAGAGATGTTTCTTCAGAAAATGCCCATGGCGAAGTCATATTAAGGTACAAATACTATGTTAATTCGTAAACTTTTTAAATTTGAGAACTCCCACATAGTAAGAGGCTGTTCTACTGAGCGTTGCCGTGCTTCACTTCATGGGCACTCATACGAGATAGAAGTGCTTTTTGAGTCTAATTTTTTAGATCATGGTCAAATGGTCTTTGATTTTGGTCTGATGAAGCAGTCTATTAAGGATCTGATTGACTCTTTTGATCATGCGATCACGATATGGGATGGAGATGATAAAGAGTATATTGCTGATATGAAAAAACATTCACAGCGCTGGGTTCAACTTCCTGTTTCACCCTCTGCCGAACAGTTCTCTCGTGTTATCTTTATCATGGTTGATAAGATGCTCTCATGTACTAAGATGATAAACGGGGAAAAAGAGGTCAAACTTCACTCCATCATTGTACATGAAACAAAAACCGGATATGCCCAAGGCTTTAGAGATGATGCTTATAATGAGAATATGGGTCCGATCAAGGCAGAAAATATCCTCTTTTCCAAAGCTGTAAAAGAAGATTGGAATGACAAAGATTTATGGCAGAAGGTCCTAAAAGGCGAGGCCTTTACGAACCCAAAGAGCGTTTAACTTCTATTGATGTACTTACTTGACATCTATAGTTCTCATCTCTGATACAGAGTCGATTTTTTGTTGGGTGTTATATAAAAAAACCTGAATGTGCTCAGCAATAAAATTTTAGATATATATATTATAATGGATTGTAAAATATAGTTGATATTTTCCAAAGCTACTCTCCATACTGTAATAGTTTTCTTTTTCGATCTCCTCTTTAGTATGTCGTTCTCCTTTGATAGTTAAAAGTTTTCCATCAACTGCTATATGGATATCTTCTTTTTCAACCCCTGGCAGGTCAACATCAATATGATAAGCGAATTTCCCTTCTCGAGTGTTTACCGTTGGAGTAAAATTTCTACGCATATCCCTTCTTTTAGAGCTACTAAGTACATCACCAAAACGGCTTTCAAGTGCTTGTAGTTCTGTGAAAGGATGAAATCTCGTTAATAGCATAACACACCTCCTAATGACAGGGTATTTAACCCTCTTTATCCTACTAGTATAAACCACTAAAGTTTAAAACCCAAGAGCAAAAGAAGCTTAGAAAAAAAAGTATATATTATTATCAGATAAGGGAAGAGAAAGAGCTAAGTTGATCTTGAAGAGACTAAAGTTTCGTAATAATCGCGCTCTTTTCTTTTGTACACATCTGCCATCGTGTCGGGATCAATAAGACCGTTTCACCTTTTTTTATCTCAGATATCTTATCATCTGTAATCATAAAGGCATTGGATTGAGCCAGAGGCGAGATCATTCCAGGACTTCTTTTTTCTATAGGAGAAAAAAACTCTCCATCATAATACCCCGGGACTACCGTATATTTACCCGCGCGTTGAGCAAAGTCTTCTTTCATCTTTGCCTTGAAGCTTCCAAGATAAGGTCTTCGCGCATGATGAAGTTTCAGGATAATACTTTGAGCAAAGATCTCAAAGTTTACCGCTGCAGCAAGAGGGTTTCCCGGAAGGTTTAGGACATAGGTCCTGCCAATGCGTCCAAAGGTCGTCGGTTTGCCCGGTTTGATATCAACCTGAGAAAAATAAGCCTCATAATCGAATGATGCGAAGGCCTCTTTGGTGAAGTCAGCATCTCCAACACTTACTCCCCCTGAGGTGATGATAAGATCACTTCCTTCAAGAGCAGAAGCAATATGATCTTTGATGTCTTGAAGTGTGTCTTCGGCTGTTCCTATAAAGACAACATCACAGCCAAGTTCTTCTGCCCGTGCCAAAAAAGTCGGTGTATTTGTATTATGGATCTGATGCTCTTCAACTTTTTCAAAATGCATCTTTAGCTCTTTGCCCGAGGCAAAAACGGCGACACGTGGACGTTTGCTAACATACACATGAGAGATACCCTGAGAGGCAAGCATAGTTATATGGTGAGCATGGAGTTTAATGCCTTCTTTTAAAAGCAGATCACCGGCTCTGATATCCTCTCCTGCATAACGGATATGTTGGGCTTCTCTGATATGCGAAGGAAGAGAGATGACATTGTCCGATACAGTCTCTATCTCCTCAATAGGAACAATGGCATCTGCTCCAAGAGGAATACGTGCGCCCGTCATGATCTTTAGGGCACAGCTTTGCTGAACAGTAGTGTGAGAATCATCACCGGCGAAGATAGTCTCGCCGACAACGACTTCTTTTCCGGCATCAGCATGCTTAATAGCATATCCGTCCATGGCAGAATTATTAAAGGCGGGGAGGTTATACACAGCAATGACTTCATTAGAAAGTATGCGTCCTAAAGAGGCCTCAAGTGAGACTATTTCACAATGAAGAGGTTCGACCCATTCATCTATCTGTTTGAGTGCATCTTCTATTAATATTGCCATGTTCTAAGCCTTTACTAAGTATATTTTGTATTATAAGTTAAGTAGAGTAAAACCAAACTTTTAAGTTCCCTAATATAGGTAACAGTTGATATGATAATATTATTTGGCTAAATCTTCCCGTTAAATAATAGTGTAAACGTAGTTCCATTATTTCAGCTCATATATATTATGGAGCAAGTAATATAATTGACAGGTTTTGCTGTTGGTGGAGATATTAAAAGAGGAATTAAAATGAAAATAGAAGTCTTATTTGGAAAATATGATGGGCTATCATCTCTTATAGAAATGAACCTAGGTGATGAAGCCAAAAATGCGGACAAGGCATTTATGTATATTTTTGCAATGAATTGGGTGATTGTTTCATTTATAAGTTCATTGACCTATGGCACCTATGCATTAGGGATAGTAGGGGGTGGCTTGGCCACAGGCTTGGCTTTTGCCGTATATAGGCTTTTCCCGGGTACGTCTATCTCACGGATTGTCATCGGAATGTTAATTATGGTTTTTCCTATTATTATGATCCAACAGCATTTGGGCCGCATTGAAATGCATTTTCATATATTTGTTGTTTTAGCTTTCCTGTCTCTTTATAAAGATGTATTGCCCGTTATTGCAAGTGCGCTTACTATTGCTGTTCATCATCTGCTCTTTACGTATTTACAGTTAAATGGTATCTCGTTTGGGGATACAGAAATTATAATATTTAATTATGCCTGTGGCTGGGATATAGCATTTTTGCATGCGTCATTTGTTATTGTGGAAGCCGCGGTATTGATCTATATGATCTACATGATAACGAATCAATATCTTAGTTCGATGAAAATTGTTGAAAAAGTTGATGAGATCACTGAAAGTCATGACTTTACAATAAGACTAGACAAAGAGACAGTTCAAGAAGAAGCATTTCATAATTTTATCAGTTCACTGCGTAATGTTTTAAATACGGCCAAGACTTCGGCAAATCAGACAACAAACATAACGGAAAAAGTGCACACTATCACGACATCATTAAGTGAGAGCTCAAGCAGACAACAATTATCGATGAGTAAAATAACAGAAGACAGTAATCTGATGCAAGAAGAACTTTATCAAACGAGTAAAGATACTTCTTATGCAAAAGATAGGATTGATGAAGTGAATAATAACTTGCAGGGTATCGGAGAAAGAATTATAAAGTTCACACAAAGTATTGAACAGACTGCTGAAGTTGAAAACAGTATGTCAGGAAGACTTCATGAATTGACTCAATCTGCTGAAGAGATCAAAAATATATTAACAGTCATTTCAGATATCGCTGACCAGACAAATTTACTGGCTTTAAATGCTGCTATAGAAGCTGCTCGAGCCGGAGAACATGGAAGAGGATTCGCTGTTGTAGCTGATGAGGTGAGAAAATTAGCAGAACGCACACAAAAGTCACTTAATGAGATACATGGTACAGTTAACATAGTTGTGCAGGCTATTAATGATACCAGCGATAATATGAATTCTAATGCAGAAAATATCACACAACTAAGCTCGGATTCTACTGAGGTTCGTACAAGCTTAGAAAATACAATAGAGATAATGAATGAGACAGCTAACCTATCAGAAAAGTCATCAAAAAATTTCAGTGAAAACATTCTAAAACTTGAAATACTTGTCAAGACAATTAATGATGTGGAAGCCTTGACTACAAGTAGTTTCTCTAGTATTCAAGAGATTGTAAATACGATTAATGATTTAGTGGAAAATTCACAAAAGCTTAATCAAGAACTGAATGTTTATAAAACTTGATAGGCCAAATCGCAATAATAAAAATACTATTAACAGGGGAGTGTATTTTACAATATAAGTTAACTAGGGTAAAATCTTACTTTTAAAGGCTTATAATGAACGAAATGTATGAGATGAGTCAAAGTATCCATATCTATTCTGTAATCGGATTGATACTGGTATTGTTGATTATGATGGGCTTTCACAAGGCCAAGGGTGATTTTAAAAAGTTTGTAAAAAATATAAAAATATTAATGATATTCAATCTAAGTCTGCTTGGTTTTATTGTGATGACAGGCGCGATTATGATGGCAAGTCAACATCTGAGTTTTACACCTGCAAACCTTCTGATGGTAGTGGCCGTATTTATAATATCTGCCTTAGAGATAAAACGAAACAAGGCTCTTTCAAAGGTGATAAGATTTAAGATGATGGATGAAGAGAGATATAAAAAGCTAGGCTTTAAGTTCCAGAGTATAGAACTTTTTCTACTCTTGGCAGTAAGTGCTTTTTCGGGGATCTCTGATGCAATTTCTTTTTAGTGATAAAGCAGGTGAAAGTTCTTTGAAGATTAAGGGGGAGGAGTATAAATACCTTTTTAAGGTACGCCGTCATGAGATTGATGATACTCTTTATTTTAGAAGTAGAAACAAGAGTAAAGAGTTACATTTATATAAGGTCATCTCTTTAGATGGACGATCGGCTAGCTTAGAACATATGAGTTCGCAGATAAAAGAGATAAAGTCTGATAAAGAACTTCACATAGCTTGGTGTGTTGTTGATCCTAAGTCTGTTGAAAAAGTGCTTCCGAGTCTAAATGAGATCGGTGTGAGTAAGATAAGTTTTATCTACTGTGCAAGAAGCCAAAAGAACTTCAAACCAGACCTGCAAAGATATGAACGCATCTTAGAGACATCTTCTCAACAATGCGGACGAAGCAAGAATATAGAATTTGAAGTCTTTAAAACTCTGGACAATTTTTTGCAATCTCATCCCGAAACAGTAGTGCTTGATTTTTGCGACAGGGTACTCTCTTGTGATGATGAGGTACAGACAGTGTTGATTGGATGTGAGGGTGGATTTTCACAAGAAGAACGCCAAAAAGTTGAAAAACTAAAACGATTTCGTTTAGACACTCCAATGATACTGCGTTCTGAGTCAGCGGCGATGGCAATTGCATCGAAGGTCTTGATCTAGTACATAGAGGTCAAGGGTCGGTATATCTAACTAGATGTACCGGTTGTCTGTTAAGAGCAAGCAACTATCTTTTATTTATAGGCTTACGCCGTTTAGACCGATAGTCCCAGCACAGATCATTAATCCAATCACTTATTTTCATTATATTATCCTATTCAAAGCTAGTGCTTTTTATATATAGATTAGTTAAAACAGTATCATCAAAAAAATCATTATGTAAGAAATATGACAATACTAGATATAAACTCTATTATGCAAACTTCATTCCATAATATGCAAAAAATGAAAAAGTATGCATTAAAATAGTTCTTAGGCAATTGTCTAATTGAAAAATAAGAATAACTTAGCTACAATCCCGTCATTACAAATCCGCACCCGTACGGATTTTAAAAAAATATACCGTGATTACGTACATAGCGTGACACATAAGGAAACTTAGATGAAAAAAGATCTTCACCCAGAACTACATAACTGTGCTGTATCTTGTGCATGTGGTAACACATTTGAAACAAGAAGCGTAAAAGACACTATCCGTGTTGAAATTTGTAATGAATGTCACCCATTCTTCACAGGTTCTGAGCGTATGGTTGATACTGCTGGACGTATTGATAAATTCAAAAAACGTTACAACATCGACTAGTTATAACCTTGGCAGCATTTATGCTGTCAAACCTTTCTTTCTCACAAAAACCAAATCTAAGATTTTAAATGCTGACTTTAGTTCCAACACCGATCGGAAACATTGCTGACATCTCATTACGAGCTATGGATGCACTACAAAGTGCCGATATTTTATTATGCGAAGATACTCGTGTAACAAAGAAGCTTTTACATATTCTTCAAGAACGTTATAATCTGGAACGCAAAGAACAGCAATTCATCTCTTTACACTCACATAATGAGCAAGCTTTTATTGAAAAAACGACGCCTTCTTTTTTTGAATCAAATGTTGTTTATGTCTCAGATGCAGGTATGCCCGGTATCTCTGATCCAGGCCAACTCTTAGTCCGGCATTGCCAAGACGAAAATATTGAGTATGATATTTTACCAGGGGCGAATGCTCTTTTAACGGCCTTTGTAGCGAGTGGTTTTGTCAATACGCAGATGCTATTTTTCGGTTTCTTGCCCCATAAGGGAAAAGATAGGTCTCAGGCACTTCAAGGTGCCTTGCATAACGGCTTTACAACGATACTATATGAAGCGCCACATCGCTTGGATAAACTTTTAAAAGAGCTGTCAGATGAAGTCCCTGAACGCAGAATATTTTGTGCAAAAGAGTTGACTAAAAAATACCAGAACTATTTTCATGGAAAAGCAGCTGATATACTTAAAGAACTTTCTAAGTCAGCAATTAAGGGTGAATGGGTGGTTGTTATAGAAGCCGGTGCGGCCAGACAAAGCAGTCTAAGTGAAAATGATGTACTTGAACTTGATATCCCAAAAAAATCAGCAGCCAAATTGATCTCAAAGATAACGGGCGAAAATACAAAAGCCTGTTATCAACGGCTTCTCGACACTAAATAATAATAAAACACATAAATAAACTCAATAATTCTTTCCGCATCTAAAAAGCTATACATAATGTAACATAGACAATAAATTCATTCGCTTTTTTTTTCTGTTTACTTAATTTTTACTATAATATCATATACTTAAGAGAGTTTTAGATAAACTCCGTACTAT
Source organism: uncultured Campylobacterales bacterium (assembly GCA_965602745.1). GTDB lineage: Bacteria > Campylobacterota > Campylobacteria > Campylobacterales > Sulfurimonadaceae. The sequence goes on along the minus strand of CBFDAB010000025.1, from coordinate 6,054 downwards.
GATTATTTATGGAAAACAACCGGTTTATTACCTAATAGACAAACATCCGCAAAAAGTTAAGACATTATTTGTCTCAAAAGAACTCGATAAAAAAGAGTATTCACGCTTAATGCGTATGGACTTTGAACTAAAGAGAATCCCTGATAACGCTGCTCAGTCTATGAGTAAGACAGGAAACCATCAAGGCTTTTTAGCCGAGGTTGATGATCTTGAGCTGTTTGATCTTAAAGATCTCTCAAAGCCTCAGTTCATTGTCGTTTTAGCAGGAATCACAGATATGGGAAATATGGGCGCGATAATGCGTTCTGCCTATGGTCTTGGTATAGATGCTGTTATAGTGACAGGTGTAAAACAGTTTAATGCTGAAAATGTAGTTAGAAGTAGTGCTGGTGCGGCTTATGATATTCCTATAGTCCATGAGCATAACTTATATGATGTAATGAATGAATTAAAGCTTGACGGCTTTACTCTTTATGGTGCAACAATGGATGGAACTGATATCCGTACGGTAAAGTGTGAAGGAAAACGAGCTTTGATTATGGGTAACGAAGCACTAGGGATACCTGCAAGAGCAGAGAATAAACTTGATGTTAAAGTCTCAATAAAGATGGAAAATGAGTTTGATTCTTTAAACGTAAGTGTAGCCAGTGCGATTTTGATGGACAGAATGAGGTAAAAATGACAGGTCTAGACAAGCTTCAAGAGATTGGCGCACATAAGATTTATGAGAGAACACATATAGCTAAAAAGTTTGTAGAAGATATTTTAAATCAAAAATATACTTCTATGAACAAGATCCAGTTTGCAGGATTTCTTTCAATCCTTGAACGTGAATATAGCGTTGATTTGCATGAACTAAGTGCGGCGTATGCTACTGAACTTAAGCTAGATACTGAAGAAGAATATGAACTCTTTGCTGAAAACCAGCATGAGGGTGGAGATCAAGGTAAGAGCAAGGGTCTATATGTTTTTATAGGTCTTGCTGCCGTGGCTCTTGTAATCTATATCTTAAATCCTTCTTCACAAGAAGAACTTTCTACTGTGAAGCCTGTTTTAGTCGAAGTTACACCTGTAAAAAATGAATTAAATAATACAACAATTGAAGAAGCAAGATTAAACCTAAGCAACCTTGGAAATGAAACGCAAAAGCTTAAGACGACTGAACTTGTAGCTGAAACAAGTGTAGAACCTGCACATAGAAGTAAGTTTGAGATCATTCCAAGAAGTAATCTATGGATTGGAATTGTAGATCTTGAGACCTTTGCGCGAACACAAAAACTAGGTTCTACACCTTTCGAGTTAGACAAGGATAAAGAGTGGCTCTTAGTTATGGGACACGGCTTTGTAAACTTTGAGGTAAATGGAAAAGAACAAACTTTTAAGGATGAGAATAAGGTTTGGTTTAGCTATGAAAATGGTATTTTGAACAAAATCAGCCGAAGTGAGTTTAAAGAAAAAAATAGAGGTAAAGCTTGGTAAAACGACTTTTTCTTGTTTTTTTGCTATATTTTAATCTTCTATATGCTGAAACCACTATCTTAGAAGTAAAAACTTCACAAAACCCCCAAGAACAGACTATTGACCTTTTGCAAGAGAAGATCAAGGCACTCATCGGTGAGAAAGCCTATGCCCGTCATATTAAATTTATTAAGATTATTTTTTCTGATGAGGAATCTTATTATACGAAAGAACGTGTAGATGTTGCAAAGGTTATTCAGACCTTGAAAGATAATGGCCTCTTAGACCTTTTCTTTAAAAAGCCCCAAGAGATGCATCTAACCTTTCAATCTAGCGGATATCCTCTTTTCTTTGTCAAAATCATGAGTGACACCTTGCAGTCTATGGGATATTACCGTTTTATAACAGATAGATCTAAGCAAGATGAAAGCGGATTTTTTTGGACGATAAGATTAACAGGTGAGTATGCTATTGATCCTGTTTTACTCAAAATGGCACTGCAAAAACGAGGCTGTGATATTGTTGACATTAACCGAAAGACACAAACAGACTGGTCTTATCATATAGATATGAAAAAAGCCTATTTAATGCTTGAAGAACTCCGTCCATATACGGAAACAGTGCTCAAAAAGTCACTTTATGAGCATTGGTTAAATGTAAAGTCGGCAAAATCATTAACGCTATGGTCTTTAAAAGGAAATAGTTGGTATCCTTACATATCAATTTATGATAATGAACTGCATCTTTTAAAAGTGTTTAAACGTGATCGAAAAACCTATAAGATCAAGCTTGAACTTCCTGAAGACACAGTTTATGTTAAAATAGCAGATTTATACAGTTTAAAAAATATTAAAGAGGGACTACGCGTTCAAGCCCAAGGCACTAAGTAGTTCTAATAAGGTGAAAAAGATGTTCGACGAGATACAGTTTGGTCGTATACAAAGACTACCAAAGTATGTGTTTGCAGAAGTAAACGAGTTGAAAATGCAAGAGCGCCGTGCAGGTGCTGATGTTATCGATTTTTCGATGGGAAATCCTGATGGTGATACGCCAGAGCATATTCGTGAAAAACTGATTGAATCAGCCCAAAAAACGAAAACACATGGTTATTCAGACTCAAAAGGAATCATCAAACTTCGTCAAGCGATTTGTGACTGGTATAAACGCCGTTATGATGCGGATATTGATCCTGTAACAGAAGCTGTTGCAACTATGGGTTCAAAAGAGGGTTATGCCCACTTAGCCTACGCTATTACCAATCCAGGTGATGTTGCTGTTGTTCCTGACCCGACCTATCCTATCCACTCTTATGCCTTTATCTTGGCAGGTGGAAATGTTGTTAAGTTCGGCTTAGAGTTTAACGAAGATTATGAGATCAATGAAGATCAGTTTTTTATAGACTTAGACCGTGTCTTTAAAGAGACTTCACCTCGTCCAAAGTATGTGCTAGTTAATTTTCCGCACAATCCTTCGACGGCGACAGTTACCCCAGAGTTTTATGTGCGTCTTGTTGCTATGGCAAAGAAAGAGCGTTTTTACATTATCTCTGACATCGCCTATGGTGACATTACTTTTGACGGTTATGTTACACCGTCGATCATGTCAGTTCCAGGTGCAAAAGATGTAGCAGTTGAGTCGTTTACACTTTCTAAATCGTATAACATGGCCGGATGGCGTGTAGGTTTCTTTGTCGGAAATAAAAAACTTATCGGCGCTCTTCAAAAGATTAAGTCATGGTTGGATTATGGGATGTTTACACCTATTCAAGTGGCAGCGACTGTTGCACTTAATGGTGATCAGACCTGTGTTAAAGATATTATTAATAAATATGACACACGACAGGATATCTTGCTTGAAGCCTTTGAGCGGGCTGGCTGGAAAATCCGAAAAAATCAAGCAACGATGTTTGTCTGGGCAAAGATACCAGACTGCGTAGCTCACCTGGGTTCTTTGGAATTTTCAAAGCGCCTTCTTGTTGAAGCTCAAGTTGCCGTTGCTCCGGGAATCGGTTTTGGTGAATATGGTGAAGGTTATGTGCGTATTGCATTGATTGAAAATGAAAATCGTATACGTCAAGCCGCACGTAATATTAAAGAATTTTTAAAACAGTTTGAGGAAAATAAATAATGATGAAAATTGGTGTTATCGGTGTTGGAACCGTTGGAACTTCGGTTGTTAATATCTTAAAAGATAATGCTGATATTATCACGGCACGTGCCGGACAAGAGATCACTGTAAAAAGTGGTGTTGTCAGCAATCTAAGTAAGGACCGTGGAGTAGATATAAAACTTTCAACAGACCCTATGGATATTATCAACGACCCTGAGATTGATGTTGTTGTTGAGTTAATGGGCGGTGTTGATGACGCCTTTGAAGTTGTAAAAGCTGCACTTGCAAATGGTAAGGCTGTTGTAACGGCCAACAAGGCTTTACTTGCGTATCACAGATATGAACTTCAAACACTGGCAGGCGATATAGCCTTTGAATATGAGGCTTCTGTTGCAGGTGGCATCCCTATCATTAATGCTCTTCGTGATGGGCTTTCGGCTAACCATATTGAATCTATCAAAGGTATTATGAACGGTACGTGTAACTATATGCTGACCAAGATGATGAATGAAGGCGTTGATTTTCAACCAATCTTGGATGAAGCTCAGGCCTTGGGATATGCAGAAGCAGATCCGACCTTTGATATCGGCGGTTTTGATGCGGCACATAAGCTTCTTATCTTGGCATCTATTGCTTACGGAATAGATGCTAAACCTGAAGATATTCTGATCGAGGGTATTGAAAATATCACTCAAGAAGATATTTCATTTGCAAAAGAATTCGGATATGTTATCAAGCTTTTAACGATTGCGAAGAAGACAGGTAATGAGGTAGAACTTCGTACACATGCTGCTCTTGTCAAAACGGAAGAGATGATAGCGAAGATAGATGGTGTTATGAATGGTGTATCTGTTATCGGTGATATGGTCGGTGAAACACTCTATTATGGTCCAGGAGCAGGGGGAAATGCAACTGCTTCTGCAGTAGTAGCGAATATCATAGATATAGCACGTTCGGGCAAACACTCTCCGATGCTTGGGTTTAAGACACCTCTTGAAAAAGGGCTAAAGCTCAAGTCCAAGGATGATATCATTTCCAAGTATTATCTGCGAATGGGTGTTGAAGACAAACCGGGTGTTCTCTCTTCAGTGACTAAGATGTTTGCAGATCATGACATCTCTATTGAAACTGTTCTTCAACGTCCATGTGAAAATGGAAATGCTAATCTTCTTTTTGCAACACATGAAGCTGTTGAAAAAAATATTCAAAGTATCATTAAAGAACTTGATGCAGCTTCTTTCGTTATATCCACTCCAACTATGATCCGTATTGAAGCTTAATGCTTCAATCGCTACCTCAAATTAATTTTATTTTTTTAACTTTTTTCTTCACTCACAAAGCATGTCTAATAATATTTACTAAGTGATTTTATTTAAATTTGTACTTATAAGGCTATGTAAATACCAAAATATTATAAGTACACTCTCTTCATATTTCCATAATAATAAATCTTAATCAACATAAAAATATCAAGCAACTATTCCCTCATCTTAGATACACTTTAATCATTTTCTGTCTTATACAAATTGCTCTATATTTAAGAGAAAAAAGATAACATGTCACAATTAATTTTTAAAGAGTATTCTCTATACTCGTAAGGTATTTTTGTGGAAGTTATTGATAGTGTTTGTGCATACTGTGGAGTTGGCTGTGATATTGCTGCTCATGTAGACGTAAAAGAAAACAAAATTAAAAAGATTTTTGCACACCCAGATGGAGCTACCTCTGAAGGTCAGCTTTGTGTTAAGGGTAAATATGGATTTGACTTCGTTGATTCTAAAGAAAGAATCAGAGTACCTAGAATTCGTAAAAGTTTCTTAGACAAAAACCCTCATATTAAAGAAGAGATATCTGATACCTTAACAGACCTTGACGATACATGGTATGAAACTGATGTAGAAGCAGCTACTACTGCAGGTGCTATGAAACTTAAAGACATCCAAGCAAAATATGGTAAAAAATCTGTATGTTCACTTGGTGGAGCGAGAAGTTCTTGTGAGTCTGCATACTACTTCCAAAAATTTACTCGTTTCACACTAGACTCTCCACATGTTGATAACTGTGCAAGAGTTTGTCACTCACCATCACTTAAGGGTATGAGACTTACTATTGGTGAAGGTGCAGCCTCAAATCCATTTGATGATATCTATAAAACAGAGTTCATGATAGTTATGGGTTCAAACACTACTGAAGCACATCCAATTGTTGGTAACCGTATGATTAAAGCGGCGCAAAATGGTACAGGTATAGCATGTTTTGATGTACGTGAGATCAAGCTTCATAAATTTTCAAAATACAAGGCTATTACACCACACGAGTCAAACCTACTTGTTTTAAATATGATAGCTTATACCATCATCACGGAAGAGTTATACCACAAAGACTTTATCAAAACTAGAACAAAAAACTGGGAACACTTCAAAGAAAATATCCTAAAAGATCCTTATGCAAATCCAGAATTTTTTAGAGATGTTGAAGGTTATGAAT
>CBFDAB010000024.1:0-23835 GCA_965602745.1 uncultured Campylobacterales bacterium | reverse complement strand
ATTATGGATATATTGTTTGTTATAGCATTGATCGGTGCGTCGGGTATGTTTTCAGGCCTGACAATAGGCTTGCTAGGTCTTTCTGTCGATGAAGTGCAGCGCTCATCCGACCTTGGTGATAAAAATGCCATTTTAGTACTGCCTATTATCAGAAAAGGAAATCTTCTTTTAGTAACATTACTCTTAGGAAATACAGCCACAAATGCTACTCTGTCTATCTTTTTAGGCGGTTTGGTAGGTGAAGGAATCACTGCCGGTGTGCTTTCTACAGCGCTGATCCTCATCTTTGGAGAGATCCTTCCCGCCGCGATACTAACACGTCACGCTCTCTTTGTCGGTGCTCGTGTCGCAGGTCTTGTAAGGGTACTTATCTTTATCTTTTATCCTGTGTCCGGGCCTGTGGCCCTCGTACTGGATCGCGTTTTGGGAAAAGAACTTCCAACAATGCTTGACCGCCGTGAGCTTCAGCACGTCATCGAGGCGCACCATAGATCAACTGAGAGTGATATCGATACGCTTGACCGTGATCTGCTTCTTGGTACGCTTTCCCTTCAGGACAAGACAGCAGAACAGATCATGACATCGATTGAAGAGGTTCATACTGTCGGATACAAAGACTTTCTCACAAGGACCATGATCAAAGAACTCAAGATAAGCGGTTATACACGTTTCCCCGTACTTCAGGACGACCGTATTATCGGTGTTTTGAATATAAAAGATCTTGTCGGTGTTGAATTAGGCTCCGGTAAAGTAGAAGATTTCAGTACGGCAAACAGGTTCGTGCATACAAGGACTGATGCCAGGGCTGACGATATGCTGCGTAAAATGATCAAAGGAAAGGTCCATATAGCAGTTATCACAGGTCAACTGGGATGGGTCGGGATTGTAACCATGGAAGATGTTCTTGAAGCCCTTATAGGACAGGAGATAAGTGACGAATATGGCCATTAAAGGACACTTTTCACTCTATCAATATGCAAATCCAAAGATAGTTTTCACCTTCTATATATCATATTTTAATCAAAAAACACTATAATGAGAGATATAATTTTACGAAGTCGCTTGCCTTTGCTAAATTTCGATCTATAAGGATCAAGAGGACACAGAATGATTAAAAACTTTTTTCAGATCCATCAAAGCCATCTCAATTCAATAACGAGTGTCATGCGTATTCTTATGCTGTTTCTCGTTCTATCAATAATACTTTGGCTCGTACCCGCCTTTCATCAAGAACATGGGTTCAAACACTTCTTAGTGCTTCATATCGTACTTGAGACTATCGCTATTATCATTTCCATGCAGGTTGTAGGCGTCGGTTGGAATTCACTCAAGCATAATGCTTTTGGAAATATTGTCTTACTATCGTGTATATTTCTCGGCGTTGGAATACTTGACTTATCCCACCTTCTCTCCTATGGTGGGATGCCTGAGTTTTTCACACCAAACAGTGCTGACAAGTCCATTTATTTTTGGCTTTGCGCCCGATTACTCTCTACAATAGGACTTCTTGTCTTTTCGATCTTTTCTTTCTCCTTTATCACTTCTAATACATCTCGTTATATCTTGCTGACATCGATATTGACACTGACAGGTATCCTTCACTGGCCTTTATTCTTTCATCCTGATTGGATAATAGATCTTTTCTTCATACCCGGCAAGGGACTGACAAATCTGAAGATCTTTACTGAATATTTCATCATCTCACTCAATCTTATCACGGCCATACTGCTGTGGAAGAGTATGCAAAAGAAGCAGTCCTACCAAGTTTCCTCGCTTTTCGGAGCGGTTGTGATGATGGCAATGAGTGAGTTTTTATTTACCCTTTATACCAATACAACTGATATCTACAATTTTTTTGGCCATATATACAAGGTCATTGCATATCTGTTTATATACCGTGCGATTTTTGTCACTGCCATTGAAAAGCCATATAAAGAACTAGACCTCTCTCAAAAAAAACTGCATGAGAAAAACCTTTTACTTGACAGTATAATTGAGAATATTCCCCATATGATTTTCTTAAAAGACACCTCTGATTTTCGATATTCTCTATTTAACAAGGCTGGCGAGAACCTGACCGGTCTTAGCCGTGACAAACTTATTGGGCATAATGATTATGACTTTTTTCCAAAAGAAGAGGCTGATTTTTTTATCCAAAAAGACACAGAAGTAGTAGAATCGGACACCCTTATCGACATACCAGAAGAAGAGATCCAAACTCCTTACGGAATTCGCACGCTTCACACCAAAAAGCTTGTCCTCAAAGATGAAAACGGAAATCCAAATTATCTGTTGGGGATATCAGAAGACATCACTGAAAAAAAAGCAGCCACAAAAAACTTGCTCAAACTTTCCCTGGCTGTCGAACAGAGTCCGAATTCCATTATTATCACTGATATTGATGGAAATATCGAGTATGTCAATTCAATGTTTACAAAGGTGACTGGATACAGTTTTGATGAAGTTCAAGGTGAAAATCCTAAAATCCTAAAATCAAATGAGACGCCTGACACGACTTATGAAGAGATGTGGGCATGTCTGATGCGTGGAAAGGTATGGCAGGGAGAACTTATCAACCGTCGAAAAGACAAAAGTATTTATGTTGAACTGGCGATTATCTCTCCGGTAAAGCAGTCTGATGGGACGATAACAAACTATGTCGCGATAAAAGAAGATATCACAGAGAAAAAGAGAGATCAGGAACATATTCAGTATCTTGCGCATTTTGATCAGCTTACGGGCTTACCAAACCGCATTATGCTAAACGACAGGATCAAATATCTACTCAATATGTCCCAGCGCAATAATGAACCGCTGACGCTGATGTTTCTTGATATAGACCATTTTAAAAATATCAATGACACACTGGGTCATACAATTGGTGATCAGCTGCTCATAGAAATTGCACAACGGCTCAAAGATACTATTAGGGATGAAGATACTGTCTCACGGTTGGGAGGTGATGAGTTTATCATGCTCTTTCCAAATACGGATTCAAATACCGCTATGCACATCGCGACAAAACTAATCCATGCTGTTTCAAAGCCATCTAACTTTGATGGACATGAACTTAGCATCACACCTTCAATAGGAATTGCCCTTTATCCAAATGATGGTGAAGATTTTGAGACCCTGTTGAAACACGCCGATACGGCTATGTACAAGGTCAAAAACAATACCCGCAACGGCTTTCAGTTTTTTACTCAGGAGATGCAGCTGAATCTGGCCCGTGACTTGCAACTTGTAAATGCACTAAATCGAAATGAACTACAATTACACTATCAACCGCAGCTTTGCATAGATGATGGACATATTATAGGGGCAGAGGCACTGCTGCGATGGAATCATCCTACCCTTGGAGCCATATCTCCTGCTGAATTTATCCCTATAGCCGAAGACAGCGGTCAGATCATTGAGATCGGAGAGTGGGTGATGAAAACAGCTGTGAATCAGATGAAAGAGTGGATCGACAGCGGATTCAAACCGATGGTAATGGCCGTAAACCTATCCGCTATCCAATTTAGACAGCCAGGTTTGAACAGACTTATCACAGACATCCTCAGCGAAGCACAGCTTCCGCATGAGTATCTAGAACTGGAATTGACCGAAGCGGTAACGATGCAGGACCCCCATGCGGCAATAGAGATCATGAATGGACTTCATGACCAAGGTATTCGTATGTCCATCGATGATTTTGGGACAGGGTATTCATCTCTGAGTTATCTCAAGCAGTTTAAGGTCTATAAATTGAAGATAGATCAGTCATTTGTACGTGACATCAAAGATAATGAAGATGATCGTTCTATCATAAGCGCCATAATCGATATGGCAAATAACATGGGTATGCGCACGATAGCAGAAGGGGTAGAAACCTCTGAACAATTGGCCTTTTTACGTCTGCATGGATGTAACGAAGTACAGGGATATTATTTCAGCAGACCAATCCCTGCTGAAGAGTTTACACAATACTTAAAAGCGAATTCTCATCAGATATAGAGAATTTTTGAGCGCCTGAAAATTCTTTTAAGACGGACTTATATAATAATGTTCAGTTCATTTCCCTAGCTTTGTCATCTTTGTATCTCTTCTTCTAAGAACTGGTCTATATATAAGCGCTTATTAATTCCCGTAAGAGTATCCGTTATAGACAGCCTAGTTCTCTTTTTCACAGCTTCTTGAAGCTCTTTTTCCACAAGTTTTCTTTTTAAAATCTGATTTTGAAGTAAAACAACCCAAACTGTTGGAATAATAAACAAGACAATTAATCCAGCAATTACCTTCATTTCATGATATATGATTTTTCTTTTATGATATAATAATTTGTTATATAAATTTCACACAAGGATCTACTAATGGGTACAGTAATGTTATTAATAGGTGGAGGACTTATCTTTAGTCTTTTTGTCTTTTTTGTTTGTGAAGAAAAATCACTTAAAGATGCAAACTTTTCTGATATGAAATGTCTTATCAAAGAAGAGGTCAAGGTATCTCAATGTTTTGAGCAGTTTCAGACTATTCGATATCTTGCCGTTTATTTTGCGATCTTGCTGATATTTGACACCTTGATAGCAAACTTTGTTTATCTTCCAAATGAGTTTGGTTTACTTGAGATAATCTCTTATACTTTTGCGACCTCATTAATAGGTTCTGGAATTATATTACTTGTAAAATGGACCTACCAACCTGTCATAAAACTGATCTCATCTTTCATGTTTGGATCAATTTTCATGGGAGCATCGGCTACGGCCTTTACTGCTGTTTATCTCTTCTCTGCTTAAGCAGCACCCTCTTTCGAGGGTGCTCTTGGCCTAAGAATAAAGCTCTAAACCCCCATTTCAAGACTCTTGTACCTCTACACCTCATAAATATCACAAATACTATGCTAAAATTAAAATATGCCGCTTATTTCGATAAAAGGAGAGAAGGTGAAACAAATTTTTTTTCTTTTTTTCTTCTCACTTATACAAGCAGAGTCTCTTCCTCTTCTTTTTCAGGGAAATAAGCAGATAAAAGAAACTGAACTCTACGGCGCGCTTGATCTGTATAAACCTTATGCCTATGAGTTTTGGAAAGAAGAGCCTGCCGTCAATCCCAAGACAGCCACCCTCCTGAGCGAGAGTATTAAAAATTTTTACAGGTCAAGGGGTTTTTTTCACACTTCTGTCAGCCACGATGAAAAAGAGTCAGGGATTTATATCATTATTCGCGAGAATTCCCCTATTCTCATCTCTGATATTTCAACAATCTCACAGCTGGATATTATCTCCCTGATCCCCTTTGAAAAGGGAGAGATCTTTGATCCCGAAAAATTTGAGCAGAGCAAAAAGGAGATCAAACTCTTTTATGCCAATGCGGGGTATTGTAATATGGAGCTTGAAGCCAAGACATGGATAGACATAAAAAGAGACAAGGCTTATCTGATGTATGAAGCGATGCCCAAGGAGTTGTGCAGATTCGGCCCTATTAAGATCTACCCGCCAAAGCACATAGACGAAGAGACCATCAGCTCTCTTTTGTATATCAAAGAGGATGAACCCTTCTCTCCCGAAGCCATACGCCGAAGTTATCAGAGCCTTTATGGACATGAGGGTATCAGCAAGGCGATCATCAATACTGATCTGCATGAGAATAAGAAGGCATCCGCGAGTGTCTCGGTCACCGAGACTGAAAAACCCATCCGTTTTCAAGCCGGCTTAGGCGCAAGCAGTGATGAGGGGCTGATGTTTTCTCTTGGACTAAAACACAGAAACCTCTTTAAGAACTTGAAGACACTGAGTATAAACACGCGCTTTACGCAGATAGAAGAGAGTATTAAAATAAATTTCGACATGCCTCTTGCCAACCGAAACTCAACGGGTGCAGAGATTGGCTTTGAAAATGAGAAGTTCCCGGGTTTTAAAGAGGAGAGACACTTTGGTACTCTCTATCTGAAGCAAAGAGAGACACCTCATCTCTTTCAGGAAAGTCTCATATTTGATAATACCATCACCTATGAGAGTGAGGACAAACTCCTTTTCCCCCAGGGGGAGCTCTTTGTACTTTCGCCAAAGTTGGAGTGGGTCTATGATACGAGAGACAATCTCCTTGATCCAAGAGAGGGTTACTTCCTCAAGCCCAAAGTGATGGGCTCATTAAAATCAGATATATCTGATGCTTCGTATTATAAGTACAGACTCTCCGGTGCTTATATCATCCCCTTCCTGCCTTCCGTAGTGGCGCTTAAGGCCGACTTCGGTTCACTTCGGCTTTATGAGGGAAAAGTCCCTGCCTCTTATCGTTTTTACGCGGGAGGGATGAAGAGTAACCGGGCATACGCCTATCGTAAGCTGGGTCCGGTAAATGATAAGGGTGAGGCTGCGGGATCATATTCCATCATGGAGATGACTGCCGAATACCGCTTTGACATATACGGAAACTTCAGGGGGGTGCTCTTTAGCGACAACACCTTCTTAGGAAATAAGCAGACCCCGGATTATACTCAGGGCTACTACAGCGCAGGCCTCGGAATCCGTTATCTTACGCCCATCGGACCCATCGCTATAGATATGGGATTTGACACTCAAGACCCAAAAAGACAGCACGCCTTTCATTTCCATATAGGAGAACTCTTTTGATAAAGAAGAGATCTGTGTTAATCGGCTCGATTATCATACTTATCACTCTTCTAGCGCTCCTTGCCGCCCATCCGAGGACGACGCAGTATCTTGCCCAGAAGTTTTTAAAAGCCAATGGCATAGAGTACAGTCGAATCGAAGGTTCTCTTCTTTGGGGCTTCACCATCTATGATCTCAGATATACGGATGCCCTTGTGATAAAGAGCCTGAGAATAGAGTACGACATTCTCATGCTTCTAAATCCAAGACCCCATATAAAAAAGCTCAAGGCCACGGAACTTTTGATTTCTCCCCAAGCCTTTCTTGGCAGAGAGGATGAAAATGCAAGCGAATTCCTTATGCCTGCCTTTTTCCTTTGCGAACTGGATTTAAGCAGGGTAAAGATAATTATTGATAAAGAGACTCTTGTTTTTGATCTGAGGGCTTCGGATATATCTTATAAGAGCCGTCTTGATGTAAAAAAAGTTCTTTTGCAGCTCTACGGAGCTTACGGAAGGGTAAAGATAGAGGGGAAGATTACATCAGACCTCTTGCATGCGAAGGCTTCGATTAACCCGAAGGAATCACTTTTTAAAGAGCATCTGAGTTTTTTGCAGGACCCCCCTCAAACCTATGCTTTCGATCTTGATGCCAGCTTAGAAAAAGTACAGATGCATACACATCTCGACATCTTCAATACAGAAAATAATGTCAGTATACAAAATACGGATCTCAACCTTAGCTATCTTGTTAAAGAGGACTCTTTTACTGCTTCTGCCTCTTATCTATTAGGGTATGACGGATTTGAAGCCAAGATAAGGCAAAAGGCTCTCTTTACGCCTTTGGGTGCGTATACAACCGAGTTAAACGTCAGCCTGAGCAGGCATCCTATAGAACTTCCTTTTAATGACCTGCATGCCGAGATAAGCGGCGACAGCCGTGGCATGAGCGCTCACATACAGGCCGAGCCCCTGCAGTTTGACATCTCCTCGAAGAGGTATAAGAACTTTGTCCTGCACGCTAAAAGCGAAAGTCTCCCCCTCTCTTTTATCACCGATATTCCAGAAGCACTCAAAAAGAACATACTCAGACTCAAGGCAGATGCTATCCTTGACACTTCTCCCTTTTCTCTTACAGGAGACTTTACATCAGAAGGTTTATACTCCGGTATTAAAGGAAGTTTTGAGCTTGGCGAGGAGGCCTGGCTCTTTCAGGCACAACTGCATCCCAAACCTAAGACCCAGATAGGGAAGAGCTATTTCCTAGACAGGTTCTATCCCCTTAACCTTGTCTATTACGATAAAGGCGAAACGGCTCTTTTAAATGTTGATGCCAATATGTCAAACCTCAGCCTATTTAAAAAAGAGAGAGAGATCAGCGGCTGGGGAAATCTGGGTTCTGTCGACTTTAAGATCCGTAGCCGTATTGAAGATAAAAATGAGACGGTGATAAGACTCTCTTCGCATATACCCTCCCTCCACTCCCTTATATCTGAATTAGCTGCGGATGATCCTGAGCAGAAGCTGTTTTTTGATGCTGAAGTCGATCTCAACTCTACCCTCAGGCTATCAGAGAAGATGGAGATCACAAGCCGTATTCATCTTCCCTGGTACCTCATCAGACCCGATTCGCAGACAAGCTACACAGGAGAGGAGTCTATTATCGAGTCAAGGCTGAAAGATCAGGAACTGACCGTTGAGAGATACAGTATAGACCTTATGGACCATCGCGTTTACTCAGATCGTTCTTCAAAGATCGGCTTTGACACAAACGGGACTATAGACTTTAAAGAGTTTTGGCTATATGACACTCTTCTCTTAAGCGGTAAGATCAATCCTGCACAGATGCAAGGAAAACTGAGTCTGAAAAGTGATTTTTTCCATTATGAGGGAAAAGAGGGGAATCTCACGCTCAAGGCAGATATCAGGGCTGAGTTTGAGAGAGGGGGAAGGCAGAATATAGAAGGGAACCTTACCCTTCTTAGCGGCCTCATCTCTTATGAGCCAAGCCGTAAGCGCACCATCTCAGATGATATCATCATCATACAAGACATCCCTCCTCTTGCAGAAGTAAAACGCTCAATAAACCTACATATCAATGCCAAAAGGCCCATCTTTTACAAGACTAAGGAGATGGAACTGCGTTTAATGCCCGATCTTACCCTCAGGCAAGAACCCAACACCCCCCTAATCCCCTTGGGTACACTGACAATCCTCGACGGAGAAGTCATAGGAGGCGGAAGGCTCTTCGAGTTTAAAAAAAGCGAGATCCATTTCAAGGGAGCCACTCCCGTCAATCCCTACTTGAATCTAAACCTGCACCACCAGACCCTAGACTATATCAATATAAAGATATTCATTACCAACACCATGGCCTCGCCTCTTATCATCTTAAGCTCTAATCCGGCATTGAGCCAAAATGACATCATGTCCTACCTCCTCTTTGGAGAACCGGCATCTTCCACCTTTGAGGGTTCGACTGAGAGCAAAAATTCCCAAGCCCTCAGCTCTTTGCTTTTGGCGACCGGACTCAAACAGATGCTTAATGACACTACTAGCCTTAATATAGACACCTTTAATATACTGACAAATGAAGAAGGGACTTTGGGTTATGAGATAGGCGCGCGTTTCAACAAGCAGGTCAGAGTCGTTTATAAGAACGACACCGTCTCCAGCCTTATCCTGCAGTACAGCCTTAGCAGAGAAATACGAATCGATGTAGACAGCCACGAAACCGGCCAGGGGGCAAGTATTATTTACATAAAGGATTTTTAGTCCTGTTTTTCCGAACTCTTAAGAGTGATCTCTAACGCTGTCAAGCACTCATTCCCTTTAGCTTCAAGTAATACAAGAGCCGTTTTAAGCCTAAAAAACAGACATATGTTAATAAAAGCAATCAAAACATAAAACAACATTTCCATATATCTTTTTAATTAATTGGCAATAATTATTTTAATAAATAAACACCAAATAAAAACTATCTTTAACATAATATTACAATCATATTTTGTAGTATGTTTCATCTAATAATGTGTAGAATGTACAGACTAAAGATAAGAGAGATAAAATGAGCAAGAAAAATTTAAAATTACAGATAATCTTTTTTTTACTATTTGCACTCATTTTTAGTTCTCTTCTTTATATGACTACTGCCGAAAAAGAGAGCCGCATTCAAACTCTTTTGCAACATGAACTCAAAAGCGTAAATATCCTCTACAGCTTCATCTTGCATGAGTACGAAAGAAGAGCTGATACTACTTATAAAATTATTCAAAATGATGCCAAGGTAATTGAACTCTTTTCAAAAGGGTTAAAGGCAAACGGCAAAGATCGGGACAGGTTGAGAGATGAACTGAATACTCTTCTTAGGCCGAAATTTTTAGAATTGACAGAGCTTGGATTGGCTAATTTTAATTTTATGACACCTCAAACAGATGTGTTTTTAAGGCTGCATAAGCCAAATATTCACAGTGACAGCCTGCTTGGCATACGGTATACCTATGAGTATACGAATAAAACTCACAAACCTGCTCGTGGCTTTGAGCAGGGAAGATTACTCCATGCCTTTAGGAACAGCTATCCAATTTTTGATAAGAACAAAAGCTATATCGGGGCCTTAGGAGTGGGGTTTTCCTCAAAATACATGGAAAAGGTTTTAAATGAATCTCTAAAAATTCATAGTCATTTTTTAATCGACAAGAATCTAGTCGAAGATACGATCTTTGATGTTGCAGGAGCATCAGTATATGTGCAAAGTCCTGAGTATAAGGAGTATCTACTCTTCACATCAGATGAAAAAGATCATACTGAGGCAGATGAATACTCTAATATAACAAGCTCTTTAAAAGATATGATTTCATCAAAGATGCAATCGAAAAAAGATTTTGCACTCCCTTATATTGGTTCAAACGGTGCCGTCGCTATTACTTTTTTGGCAATATCAGACTTCAAAGAGAGTACGCCTGTCGCATATTTAGTCTCTTATCAAGAGAGTCCGGAAATATTTAATATTAATAAGAACTATTTCTTACTTAATTTAGCTATTTTTTTTACTACCTTGATAATACTCATCTTCATATACAGAAACTTACAGCAAAAAATAGCATTAGAAGACCAAAAAGAGCTTTATGAACTGGTCTTTAAAAACAGTTCTAACTCTGTGCTTATCATTGATATTGAGTCCAATACCTGTATAGACTGTAATGAGGCTGCAATAGATATACTTAAGTACGACTCAAAAGCTGATGTTTTAGGCTTACATCCGGCGCAGATCTCTCCTGAATTCCAAGCTGACGGAAGACGAAGTAGTGAAAAATCAGATGAGATGAATGTTCTTGCTGTACAAAATGGCTCACATACCTTTGAGTGGGAGCACTTGGATAAAACAGGCGAAGCCTTCTGGGTGGAGGTTGTTTTAACACCTATAATAGTGAATGATAAAAAAGTTTTGCATGCGGTATGGAAGGATATATCTGATAGGAAAAAAGCGGATGTGGCACTCACAAACTCCTATAATCTACTCACGACTATCATCAATACAGTTCCTCTGAGAATCTTTTGGAAAGACAGAAGTTTAAATTATCTTGGATGTAATACTCTCTTTGCCAAAGATGCCGGAAAGAGTACTCCTGGAGATATCATCGGTAAAAGTGATTATGACTTGGTTTGGAAGGATCAAGCAGAGATCTACCGCAGTGATGACCGAAGCGTTATTGATTCTAACACTTCTAAACTTTTTTATGAAGAGCCACGAACAGGAGTTGATGGAAAAGAGATATGTTTACGTGTCTCAAAGGTCCCTCTTTATAATGATCAAAATGAGCCAATCGGGATTTTGGGTGTTTATGAAGATATTACCAAACATAAACGTGCAGAGACTGCCCTGAAAGATAGCCAGGCCCAGCTGCAGGCTATTATCGAGAATGAACCCGAATCTGTCACACTTATGGATAGAGGGTGCAGACTTATAGATATAAATCCGGCCGGTTTGGAAATATTACAGGCTGATACCCTTAAACAAGCCCTAGAATATCCATTTTTAACCTATGTACTTACTCAGTGGTATGAAGCTTTTATGGCCTTGCACAAAGAGGTAATGAAGGGAAATAGCGGAGCCTTAGAGTTTGAGGTTCAAGGTTTAAAAGGAGAACGTCGCTGGCTTGATATACATGCTGTTCCCATGCGCGACTCAGATGATAATGTCACCATGATGCTAGGTATATCAAGAGATATTACCCAGCGTAAAAAATCAGAAAAACGTATTGAATATATGGCAAATTATGATGCATTAACAGGCTTGCCTAACCGTGCAAAGTTAGATGAAAAGCTAAGATATATCCTTCATCTGGCTAAACGAAACCAATGGGGTTTTGCTTTGATGTTCCTAGACCTTGACCATTTTAAAAATATTAATGACACACTGGGACATGATGTTGGGGATGACTTACTTATTGAGCTGAGTCGACGTATTCAGTCCCTTCTGCGCGAAGAAGACACAGTAGCACGTTTGGGAGGAGACGAATTTATACTTCTCTTACCTAATACGGATACGAATGGAGCTCAGGAAGTAGCACAAAAACTCTTAGAAATCATCCAGAATCCTTTTACGCTTCAACAGCATAATCTCACAGTCAGTGCCTCTATAGGAATAGCACTCTATCCCGCAGACGGTTTGGATAAGGAGACACTCTTTAAAAATGCCGATATCTCTATGTACCGAGCGAAAGACGAGGGACGCAACAGTTACTCTTTCTTTACCCAAGAGATGCAAACGATTTCCAGACGCAACCAGGAACTTAGCAATGCCCTGCATCAGGCCCTCAAAAACAATGAGTTACATCTCGTTTATCAACCGCAACTCTCTCTTAAAACAGGCTATCTTATCGGAGTAGAGGCCCTGCTTCGCTGGGAACATCCAGAGCTTGGCATCATCAATCCCGAAGAGTTCATCCCCATTGCCGAAAACAACGGCCTGATACTCCCGATAGGAGAGTGGGTTATCCGTACTGCTACTCAACAGCTTAAAGATTGGATGCAAAGAGGTATGAAACCGATAGTAATCTCTGTTAATCTCTCTTCCTTGCAATTTTCTCATCCAACCCTTCCGAAATTGGTCACGCAGATACTAGAGAGTACCGGTTTGAAACCTGAATATCTTGAACTAGAACTTACAGAAGGTGTGACCATTCACAATCCTCAAGGCGCTGTCGATATTATGAATGATCTTAGTAAACGAGGTGTTCGAATGTCCATAGATGATTTTGGCACCGGATATTCAAGCCTGAGTTATCTAAAAAAATTCAAGATCTATAGGCTCAAAATAGACAAGTCCTTTATCCGCGACATCAGCACCGATCCTGAAGACAAGGCCATAGTCGATGCTATCATCCATATGGCAGATAGTCTTGGCCTTAATACCATCGCCGAGGGAGTAGAGACAATCGAACAGCTCGATTATCTGCGTGAACAGGGATGTGACGAGGGTCAGGGCTACTACTATGACAAACCTCTTTTGGCAAATGAGTTTGAATATCTTTACAGAATGAAGGGCTGTTTAAAATAAGTGCTGCACAGAGTTCTCTAAAACGAGAGGGTATATTTCAGATAGCAGGTCTTGGATGAGCTTTCAAATCCCTTCTCTCCCTCACCCTCTTGCATCATCGCAGCTATCATAAACGCATTATTGTCATTAAGGGTGTATGTGAGAGAGGGGGAGATAAAATGGCTCTTTTTATCATCAAGACTCTTTATATAAAGAAATGATGCATCCAAAAATATATTAAAACTGTATGAGAGGGTAAGCCCTGTATATAGATTTGAGGAAACAAGGTCAGATGCGATATCTGAATCAAGATTTAGAAGGATCTCCTGATAGGTGAACTTTTCTGAACTATAGAGTGCTTCTGCCACTATCGTCACCCCGTTTTCAAACCCATAATCAGCTCCTAATATTCCTTGGAAAAATTCTTTCTCTTCCTCACTTGTCAGACTTTTAAGCGTACTTTTTATGTAGGCACCCTCACTTCTAAGTTCAACTCCCGTATCAGCTAGGTCTCCCTCTATCTCATACCCTACCATCTCAGTCTCATCCGAACTTATCAGATTGACGCCGATATCTGCAAACTCTAAAAAAGCCTTATACCCCGCAGCGTACTTGAAACTATAATCAGCCTTCTGGCTGGCTACAATGGTGATATATGAGGTCTCATTAAGATGTCTCGTATAAGCCAGAGCTGCCACACCAAACACCTCATCAGGTTCCAGTGCATAGGTGTTTTTAGGATTGAACAGGTTTGTAGGTGTCCAGATCCGCCCTACTCCAAGAGAAATGTTTTGCAGTCCAAGAACGACTCGATTCTCATCATCCTCATAACCTCCATAAAGTCTGTATAACTTGGAATATACAGAACCTTCATAATAGTCATGAAAAGTTGTTTGTGTCTTAAAGGGAGTATCAGCCTCAGGTAACTTCACATACCTAAATGAGTTTGAACTGACATACTCATGCCCAAGATAGTTTACCCCGTCAGCTATTATCGTAGCAAACACGTTCTCATCTGTATAATCACCGCGAAAACGTAGTCTGTCATAGTTATACAGATAGGTCTCATCTTCATTTGGAAATATGGAGTCTTGTGAAATAGTAAAGTTGGTATTGTCAACTTTGTATTCAAAACCGCCATACACAGATGATAGAAACAGAAGCAGAACAATAACAATCTTTTCAAGCATCTACTATTTCACCATCATTGAGTCTTATCACACGTCTGACGCTCTCTAATACATACTCATCGTGTGAAGCAAACAGAATGCTGACACCCTCTTTCTCGTTAAGCTCTTTCATCATATCCATCAGTGCTTTTGAGTTTTGAGAGTCAAGATTCGCCGTTGGCTCATCTGCCAAAATGATTCTAGGTTTGGCAGCCACCGCACGAGCCACTGCGACTCTTTGCTGTTGTCCGCCGCTTAGCGCGTTTGGAAGCGATTTTAACTTGTTGTCTATCTCCAACATACTTGCAACTTCCAAAACTCTTCTGTTTATCTCTTCATCACTAAAACCGCGAAGCCTCATAACAAAACCGATATTTTCTTCAACATTCAATACGGGCACTAGATTATAGGCCTGAAATACAAACCCCATATCATTGAGTCTTATACTGGTTCTCTCATCCTCATCCAAAGAGCCTATCTCTTTCTCACCTAAGTAGATTTCACCGCTGTCTACAGTATCAAGAGCGCCTATAGCATTGAGAAGCGTTGTCTTTCCACACCCTGATGGTCCGCTTAACAGTGAGAATTCTCCCTCTTCTATGCTTAGATTAATATCACGAAGGGCATGTACCTCTCTTGGCTCGTCTTTATAAAAATATTTATTTACATTTTCCAATCTTATCATTTTTCAGCCTTGATTACTTCAATAGGGTTTAGTCTTTTTATTTTTCTCAGTGGTATCAGTGTGCTTAGACATGAGGCAGTGATTATTGCACCAAAGGTAGTAGTGAAATATGAGACTTTGATAGTACCTGTTATAATTGCCTCATAGCCCCACATCTCTAAAGCATCAGAAAAAGAGCTCAGGTCCAGTCCATAATCTCTTAGATAGATTAAAAGAACAGCGCCTAAAACAGCTCCGCCAAGATATCCAAGCAGACCGACAAATATTGCCTCCATAAATATCTGCAACCTTATATATCTGTACTGCATCCCGATGCCAAGGAGAATACCGAATTCGCGAATCCTGTCCAGAATAGATACGTACATAACACCTAGTATCCCTATAAAGACTACACTCATGACTATCATAAAGGTAATAGAGTTAAATATAACCATCATATCCTGCATCTGTTTTATCATGGGCTGCAATTCTAAAAAGCTCTTGACATCAAGGTCCGGGTATTTGGTTTTGAGTGTATTATATATCTTTTTATCTTCACTCATGACAGCTATCTGCGTTGCTTCGCCAAAGGTCGTACCCAAAAGATTATGGACCATTTTAACATCAACAAATATCGCACTGTTATCAAGTCCGATATTTGTTGTCTGCACAATACCCCTGATTCTAAGTGCTATAGAGTTTATCTCACCCGAACTGTCTTGAGTGGAAAAGACAAGCTTAGAACCTATACGTACCTTAAGCGTCTTTGCCAGTTCCAGCCCTATAAGAGCACCTCGTTTTTTCAGATTTATCTCACCATCTTTTAAAAACTCACTGAACTTTCCAAAATGCTCTTCTTCTTTCAGATCAATCCCGTAGACAGAAGAAAAGGATGATTTTCTGGCTGTTGAGATAAGACCATCTGCTTTCACTCTCAGTATAACAGCTTTAACACCTTGCATCTTTTTGATCTCTGCTTTGATTGCCTCACCGTTTTTTATCCTGTGCTTCAGTTCTTTCTCTATCCTATACTCTTTTGCGTAAAGACTGATATCTCCGCTCGCACTTCTTCTGTTTTTGTCTATCATATTGTTGACCATTCCGTCATAGAGGCCTTGAAGACCTAGCATCATACTCATACTGACCGCTATCATCGTGATGACAAGAAGTGTACGTGCAGGTCTTAAAAATGAGTTTTTCCATGCCATTTTGAGTATTAATCTATACATGTCTTGTCGCCTCTATAGGTCTGAACGAGTTGATATAGAAGTAGGGATATATCGCACTTAAAAAGTTCAATATATAGATAACCCCGATATTCCAAAATACAGTCAACAGGTTAAAATCAAAGGGTATCTCATCCGAGACGATGCCGTACTCCTTGTACATCTCAGCCATTCCCTCTATAACAACCGGGTTGATACTATAGTAGTAGCAGATAGAAGCGGCTATTGGTCCGGCAAAGATAACAGCCACAGTAGAGAGTATGAGTATCTCATAAACAAGGAGTGAGAATATATCTGCTCTGTTTAGCCCTATACATCGAAGGACACCAAACTCTCTTATACGCGAGCTCACATTGATAAAACCGTAGATCATGATGACAAAAAAGATGACCACTAAAAACAGGGATAGAGAGATATATCCAAAAACATTGTCCACCTCCATCGCTTCAACCATACTCTTCATCAAGGTCTTCCAGGTAAGCGACTCCAAGTTCTCATCGTCCAAAGCTTTTATAATGTCACTGTTCACTCTATCTACATCGTCTAAGTTCTTTACCTTGATCGTTATGTACGAGGCTATGTTATCTGCATACATCAACTCGTCAAAATACGACCTGCTGACAAATGAGGCACTTGAATCGAATTCAAATGAACCTGTTTTAAATGTCCCGCATAACCTGAAGATATCAGCGGCAAACGAGTCATCACTGGCGCCTCCGACAAAACTCACCTCTTCACCTAGCTTGAGCTTTAGTTTTCTTACCAATTCCGAACCCATATAGAGACAGTTTCCTGATTCTTCGTCTAAAAACTCACCCTCTCTCAATGCTAAAGAGATGGAACTTAAAACCTTTTCTTTATCGGGTTCTACTCCCGCTATCATAGATGCCGCCGAGTACTCTTTGCTTGAGAGCAGGCCGTAGGTCTCATATCTTGTACCAAAAGCCTCAATACCCTTAATGTTGGAGAGTCTGTCCGTAACTCTGTTGACATTTCGAATGAGATACTCATTTCCGCCAATATCACGGTACTGCTTATGATAGATCTCAATAGCTCCTGTATAGACTTTCAGAGCATTCTCAAGCATTGAGTTATGTGAACCGTCTTGCCATGATATAAAGACTACAAAAAGCATTGTGGATATAAAGGTCAAGATAAATGTCGTGATGGAACGGCCCCTGTAAAAGAGGATGTTTTTCAGAGCAAAATTAAACATCCTTTACCCTCATCTTGAGAACCTTTTTAGTGCACTTTTTTTAAAATACTGTTCAGAGATATCTCTGTCATATACAACCTCTTCCAGGATTATTTCAGTAAACCTATTCTCTTTATCGCTTGCCTGTACTCTCCAGTAGGTAGGGAGATAATACTCTCCAAACTTTTTCACCTTGTCGTATAGAAAAAACCTCACCTCTTTGCCATCTTCATCATAAAATATATCTTTTTTTGACGTATATGTCACTGTGTCAATATTGACAATCACTTTTCCCCATACTACGGCAGCATCCTCTTTGGGTATAAGTTCAATGCTCACAAGATTACCCTCTTTTTTGATAATTCGTGGGGTATAATCATCTACAATAGAGCTCTGTTTGACCATGTCATCATTGGTTATGTCACTTCCCATCCAGTTTTGAAGCATCATAGATGGCGGGATTTTTATAGTTCTCTCAATTTTCGGCACATACTGCCACATCTGGTTGTCAAGACTTAAAAAAGTGATGCCCTTATCTTTGGGTGGGTAGAGAACCTTTACAAAGCTTTTTTTGCTTCCCTGTGACCAGTTCTCCATCTGCATACTTCTTTCATGCCCCAAAGAGACGATTCTCATACTTATTTTCATGTAGATATTTTTACCGCGTATATTATTATCTAGCTTTTGCATGATCTCTTCTGCTTCATCTGCACATAAAATCACTCTGCACATAAGAATCAAGACTAAGATATTGCGCATCTGCTCCCCTTTTGATACCTTAAATATTCTACTCTTTGTGCTCTTTAAATTATATTATATCTACACAAGAAGTTAGTTCCAAAGAAAAGAAGAAGAAAGAGAGTGAAGTTATTTTTCCAATGCGCCATTAAGCGCAGGGAGAAGGGTAATGTGAGTTAATACGAGTCTTTAGTACTTAGCTGAGAAGCTTTCACCGCAGCAAAGAGGTCGTTAAACCCATCTTCACTAGATTTCTCTACATCTTGCATACGGGTTAGAGCATCTGCATATTTAGACTCTTGTTCTAAATTTATAGCGTCTCTTAGACCTTTATGAACATTTGCATGCTGCTTGGTGATTATTGATAAGCTAGGGTTTCCACGAAGAAATGTACTTGTAGCCTGAGCATACCATTTTCCAAATCTACAACTCCCCGCATCTATTATATCTACAGGCGAAGAGTTTAACAGTGCCTTATATCCTTCTACCTTTAAGGAGATATGATCAATCTTACCAACATTTACCTGCAGTTCATCTGTTACATATTGGGTTTTGTTCTTTATCGTATTTGAATTTTGCACAACATTTTTAATACTGCTGTTAAAGATATCAAGTATGCCTATAACCTCAGCCGTCTCTTCTTCAAATGTCGTACTGATCTCCATCATAGAGTTTGAGTTTTGTTTTAGCCCGTTAATGTTTATTTCGACTTCTTGAGTCGCTTTTTGAGTTCTTTCAGCCAATTTTCTAACTTCATCTGCAACAACAGCAAAGCCCCGTCCATGTTCGCCCGCACGGGCAGCTTCAATAGCTGCATTTAGGGCAAGAAGATTTGTCTGGTCTGAAATATCTTTAATAAGATTGATAATTTGGGCAATTGACATAACGCTCTCATTAAGAGAGTTTGCGTCATTTCCAAGAGTATGTGAAAACTCTTGGATCTTATTTATTTTCCCCGCTATTTTACCTGTTTCACTCTCAACGTCAACCATACTCTTTGTGTTAGTCGTATTTAAGGTATTGATCTCTTCTAGCATACCAAGGGGAGAGTCTACCGTTTTTTGTAAGAACTGATTTCCCTTTTCATAACTGTCTAGCAGGGTCTCAACTAACTCATCTCTCTTTTTATCTACCGTGTGTACAGGTGTTTCTAAATGGGCTATTTTTGCCCTTAGATCACTGTTTTGAGACTCTAATCTTTCAATCTCATTTTTATGCTTATTCTCTAACTCTTTTATTTTTGCACCCTGTCCAAACATAACAACCGCCTCATTTTTATAATAAGTCTATTTCGAATAAACTTTCACTAGTATTTGTTTATAATATTAGCGTAAATATTCTATTTAAACTTTGTCACAAAGATGTACTAATAATTAAAATAAATAATTAGTATACTAGATACTATTTGAAACTTTTTAAATGCAAACATGTATAGTGATTCAACAGATGCTTTGTTTTTTTTTAGAAATAGACTAAAATGTCTTTACTAAAAAACAGTGTTACTAAAAAGTGGAATAAATTCCAGAAAAAGTTCCTGTTGCCACAGTTGCCATTGAAAAGGCTGGAGCAATCAACTCAGCTTACCTGGCTATACAGATTCTTGCACTTAACAGTGAAGAACTGCACAAAAAGCTCATTCAAGACAGAGTTAACTAAAGCTAATAGCCTTGAGACGGACTCCCTAGAGATTGAAACTAGGATATAAACTCATTCAGTTAGACAAAGTAGATAAATAATAAAAAAATGAAGGACGGGTGTGATTAAGAAAAAATATCGACTTTTAATATTTACACTCGTTTTTGTGGGCATCCTTCTTGCGAGTTTTCACCATCATGAAGATATGCAGACGAGCGAAGACTGCCCTGTATGTATCATACAGCATCTATTTACTGCTGCAGACATCCCTGAGCATTTCATATTGGCTGAAGTGCTCTTCTTCGTTTTGCTTCCTCTTTGTGCAAGACAAAGATATTTCTCTTTAAAACCTATTCTCAGCTTTGCTTCCAGGGCACCTCCCTCTTTTTTCTAAACTTACTTAACAAAAAATTTATTATTATTTAGGAAAAAGATGAAAAATTCTATTTATCTAGCTATGTATGCTAGTGCACTACTGTGGGCAGAAGCGCCTGCTCTAAAACCCCTTGAAGAACGTACATTTGTACAGTCACAATATATGCCAGACATATCCTTGATCGCGGACACTGCTTTTGTCAGCAGAAACAAGACTCAAGATGAGTTAACAGGCTTGAGTATTCCGGGCATCACAGAAGCATTTTTTGGAGATGCTGATGAAGAGCATAGTCATGGGGCCTATAACGCAGATAACGGTTTCAATCTTAACTATGCCGAACTTGTCCTCTCTTCAAATGTTGATCCTTTTCTCAGTCTGGATGCTGTTTTTCATTTTGGTGAAGAAGGCGTAGAGATCGAAGAAGCTTATTTTACTACAACGGCTTTGGAAAATGGCATAAGAATCCGCGGAGGCAAGCTCTTAAGCGGGTTTGGTCGTCATAATCTTCAGCACCATCATATATGGGACTTTAGCGATGCACCTCTTATTTATCAAGGTTTCTTGGGCGGTGCGCTTAATGAAAAAGGAGTTCAATTACAATATACACCAGAACTCTCATCCTACCTTATGCTAGGTTTAGAGATCATGCAAGGTGAGAATGAGACGACATTTGGTAATAAGACACAAGGCTTTGAGAACAATGATACGATCAAAGGAGCAGATGCCCCTTCGCTTTTTGCTATCTATCTTAAAACATCTTTTGATATTGGAAATACAACTCTTATGCCGGGTCTCTCCTACGTTTATGGAAAAAGCCGAAGTTATCATGAGCATGAAGGCGTTGAAGAGATCTTCAGCGGCACGAGCAGACTTTATAATGCCGAGTTTACACTAAAACACTATTTTGATTCTTATAGCTTTTTGTCATGGCAGAGTGAGTGGATGCGCAAAGAACAAGACGGCACACATTATGAAAATGCCATTACCGATATACAAGAGCAGAGTAAAACGCAAGAAGGATTGTATACACAACTTGTCTATGCGCCAGACCAGAACTGGCGTATGGGGGCACGTTATGACACTATCTATACAAATGAGGCTTTATTTGTTGAAGAACCTCTTCCTACAACACCTTATGAACGTTATAGTGCCATGCTAGAATATCATTTTAGTGAGTTCAGCCGATTGCGTTTACAATATAACTACAACAGTTCCTTGTACGGTGAGACACTTAGCGGATATCAGCAAGCTGATGTGCAGTCTTTGATCCTTTCATTCAACCTTTCTATCGGTGCACATGCTGCACACAACTTTTAAAAGATGCCTATGAATAAGATCATTATATTACTTCTTCTGCCCCTGGCTCTCTTTGCTCAACTGAAGGTCGCCGTCTCCTATCCTTATATAGGTTCACTTGCCAAAGAG
Source organism: uncultured Campylobacterales bacterium (assembly GCA_965602745.1). Lineage (GTDB taxonomy): Bacteria > Campylobacterota > Campylobacteria > Campylobacterales > Sulfurimonadaceae. The sequence goes on along the minus strand of CBFDAB010000024.1, from coordinate 2,274 downwards.
ATCGGTGCGGAGCATATAAAGGTGATTGTATTATCAAAAGGAAACTGGGATCCGCATTTTATTGTACCCCGCCCTTCGCTCATCTCTAAGCTCCGCCAATCAGATGCACTTATCATGAATGGCGCCCAGTTGGAGATAGGCTGGCTTCCACCATTGATAAAGCGTGCTTCCAATCGTTCTGTGATGCCCAACTCCGCTTCATTTTTGAACCTCTCTTACCATGTATCCCTTATTCAAAAACCCGAAAGTGTTGACAGGTCTTTAGGCGATGTCCACCCTGCAGGAAACCCTCATTTCCATCTTGACCCCCATAATATCTTGGTCTTGGCAGAGAGCATCAGCGAGTTTTTCATCCGTTTAGACCCGCAAAATTCAGATCACTATAAAAACAATCTGCAAAGGTTTGCACAAGAGTGGAAAGAGCGTCTAAAGCGTTGGGATCTGATAATGCAGGACAAAAAGGGGATGAAAATCATACAATTTCATGATAATCTTGCTTATTTTAACCAAGCCTACGGATTAAAAACAATTTCAACGATAGAACCTTTACCCGGAATATCCCCATCTTCCCGACACACTCTAGCACTGATCAATAAGATCAGAAGAGATAAGCCTTCTTGTATCTTGCATGATGTCTATCACTCCACCAAAACAGCCGAATACATCAGCAGCAAAACAGGAATAAAGATTATTCTTATGCCACATGATATTGATGCCTTGGAATCGATAACTTCTTTGTCAGAACTTTTTGATCATCTGGTAGAGGCGGTGCATAATGATTGATATTTTCTTGCCTCCTGTATTTCTAGTGATTATCCTCGTCATGATTCATGCCTGGTTTGGAAAGGGAGTAATAGAACGCGGTGTCATATTTACAGATTTAGCTATTGCACAATTTGCCGCCTTGGGAAGTGCCATAAGTCTGGGATATTTTCATAGTGAGTATATGTATGCCTTCACCTTGGGGTTCTCTCTCTTAAGCGCCTTCTTGATATCAATAGCAACACGCAGAACTATCCATTTAGAGGCATTTATAGGTATATTGTATGTGTTGGGTGCCAGTGGTATCATGATGGTACTTGCTGACTCTGCAGAAGGCGTTGAACATTTTAAAGCCCTGCTTGCCTGTGATATTCTTTTCACCTCTTTAGAGCAGATCTTCTTTAGCAGTATCATTTATCTATGTATTGGAATCTTGATCTGGAAACTTTATCCAAGACTGAAGGGATTTGTAAAAGAGCTTCTTTTCTTTGTGATGCTGGCCATTACCGTCACTTCCTCAGTACAGTTGGCAGGAGTCTTTGTTGTTTTTATACTCCTGGTCGCACCCGCACTCTTGGCATCTATGCAAACTCGATATAATCCTATGATTTTTGCCTTCGTTTACGGATGGGTATTTAGTCTAAGTGCTATAGTGATCTCTTACTTCTCAGACCTTCCAACAGGATATAGCATTGTTTTTACCGGAGCATTGACAACGCTTATTGCTATTATGTTCTTGAGCAAAAGAGTTCGATGAGAGAATAGCTCTTCTCATCAAATATGTTAGATTCAAAATGCTAAATACTATAGTAATTGTCTCACATAGTGTGAAACTTGCCACACAGGAATAACATCAGGATGCATCACATAATAATATGTCTACTCTCATCTGTCAATTCACAAGCTCCAAGCCTTTTAAGTCTGGAAGACATAAAAAATACTTTGTTTGTAAAGAACTCAGCACAATACTCATTTTAAATATTAATATTCTCGGTGGCCTATAGGCAGCCATCTTCGTTAAATCCTCATATTTTGATAATGAAAAAAACTAACTTATTTACTAAAGAAGCATTTTCATCAAGAAAACCGTATCTGCTTGCTTTGAACTAAACTCAGACTATCAACCCGCAGGTGACCAGCCTGAGGCTATCAAAGTACTGACCAACAGTCTTAAAGCAAAGAACCGTTATCAGACCTTAGAAGGTGTCACAGGTAGCGGTAAGACCTTTACTATGGCGCAGGTTATACAGGCTATGCAGATGCCAACGCTTATCATGACCCATAACAAGACTCTGGCTGCTCAGCTCTATTCTGAGTTCAAGGGTTTCTTTCCTAAGAACCATGTTGAATATTTAATCTCGTATTATGATTATTATCAGCCTGAAGCTTGCATGCACGGAAAGTTAGCAGCTTAGACCTGCTTCGAAGCCTTTGTTTATGAGGGGTTTCACTGAGGTTGGTTTTTTAGAGATTATTGTTTCGGCAGCCTAATGGCAGCCATCTTGGTGAAAA
>CBFDAB010000023.1:0-23934 GCA_965602745.1 uncultured Campylobacterales bacterium | reverse complement strand
ACTCTAGACAGCAGTGCCAAGTCAGAATACCAAGAGATGCTTGATAAGATATACCTTCCCTAAATAGATTACAAACTCCTCTTTTTGTTAACTTAATAATTTTTTTAAACATATATTAACCGTATGCCCACTAAGATATAGATAAATCTTATATATTTTCAAGTAGGTAAATAATGTCAACAGAACTTGCACTGGCTTCAGGAATCATTCTTTTTTTAGTCCTTTTCATTCCCTTTATGATTCATCTGACACACAAACTTGGACATCAAAAGAGTGAAGGAAAAGCGAAGAACGAGGTTTATGAGAGCGGTGTACGCTTTATCGAAAAAGACAGCTTTGAACGTTTTAACGTGAAGTATTATCTTGTTGCTATCTTATTTATCTTATTTGATGTGGAGACCTTCTTTATGTTTCCTTGGGCCGTAAACCTACGTGAACTTGGTTATTTCGGGCTTTTTGAGATGTTCACCTTTATGGGGCTTTTACTTGCGGGACTTTTGTATGTGTATAAGAAAGGGGCGTTGAAATGGGAGTAGAACTTTTAGGTGATACGGTTGTGACAACACGTTTGGATGAGGCTGTTAACTGGGCAAGAGAGTCTTCATTATGGCCCTTTGTCTTTGGAACAGCCTGTTGCGCCATCGAGTTTATGTCAACTGCCGCGAGTAAACATGACATCTCTCGATTTGGTGCGGAGGTGGTGCGATTCTCACCCAGACAAGCCGACCTTCTAATCGTCGCCGGAACCATATCCTACAAACAGGCCCCTATCTTAAAACAGATATATGACCAGATGCCCGAGCCAAAATGGGTCATATCTATGGGTGCTTGTGCCTGTTCAGGTGGTTTTTATGATAACTACACAACCCTTCAAGGCATAGATGAGATCATTCCTGTTGATGTATATGTTGCAGGATGTCCTCCCCGTCCAGAGTCTGTCTTGGATGCACTGATGATGATACAGCGTGAGCTAAAAAAAGAGTCACTTTCCAAAGAAGAAAAACAAGACTTTACAGGCAGACTTGATAATGCTTAAAGAGGTTCAAAAAGCCTATCCCAAGGCAGAGTTTATTGAAAAATCAAAGACGCTTGTTCTAGATGAAAAAGATATCTTTGATGCGGTGCAGCTTGCCTATGAAAACGGAGGAGAGCTTCTTTTGGATATCACCATTATCGACTATCTTGATTATGTTCTTCCCCAGTCTTCACGTTTTGCCCTTGTCTATATCATACGTCACAAGAACTTCAAAGAGTACCTTATCTTAAAATGCTTTTTGAGTGAACCAAAATGTCTAAGTATCTCTTCTATCTATAAGGCGGCAGACTGGCTGGAGAGAGAAGCTTATGATCAATACGGCATCATCTTTGAAAACCATCCAAACCTCTCAAGGATACTGAACCATTGGCAGTTTGAAGGATATCCTCTGCGCAAGGATTATCCTATCACCAAGGGCCAACTCTGTACGGACGCGGTTGACCTTATGCCGGCTATGAATGCAAGGCTTTTAGAAAAAGGTATCGTTACCCAAGATGAAGAGGGGAACTACTCTGAGCCGAACATGGATCTCATGTTTATCAACATTGGGCCTTCTCATCCTGCGACTCACGGCACTATCCGAAACTTTTGTGCCATGGATGGGGAGACACTCATCGCTAATGTCACGGAGATCGGATATCTTCACAGAGGCTTTGAAAAAAGTTGTGAAAACCACAGCTATAACCAGATCATCCCCTACACAGATAGACTGGACTACTGTTCAGCCACGACCAACAATGTAGCCTTTGCAAAAACGGTTGAAGAGATGCTCGGAATCGAACTACCCGAGCGAGCTATCACAGTGCGTATCTTGATGATGGAACTTTCACGCATCATCAACCATCTTGTCTGTCTGGCAGCCCAGCTTGTAGATATGGGAGCCTTGACAAACTACTGGTACCTCTATAATCCAAGAGAATCTGCCTATACCTTCTTTTCCAAGCTTACAGGGGCACGTCTTACCAATTCCTATATGCGCATTGGCGGGATGTCTTATGACCTGTACGAAGGATATGAAAAAGACTTGAAGCAGATCATGAAGGAGATTGAGGACGGGGTCGGTTCAGCCCTCAGCCTTGTCGAACATAACCGTATCTTCCAAGACAGGACTCAAGATGTCTGCTCCATCTCCGCCAAAGATGCTATAGCAAGAGGTCTTACCGGACCAAACTTGAGAGCTTCTGGCGTCAATTACGACATGCGTGTCACCAATCCCTATTATTATTACGACCAGCTTGACTTCGATGTTGCTCTGGGTTCGGTCGGCGATATTTATGACAGAGTGATGGTGCGCTTTGAAGAGATAAAGCAGAGTCTTCGCATTATGAAACAGGTACTTGGAAATATCCCTGACGGACCTATCTGTGTTAATAACCCTTCTATCATCTTGCCTGAGAAAAAAGATGTATATGGAAGCATAGAAGGGACAATGAACCACTTCAAGCTTATTTATGAAGGGGTAAAAGTACCTACTGCAGAGTATTACAGTTCTATAGAAGCAACAAATGGAGAGCTTGGTTTTTATATCGTCTCAAACGGGACGGGCTATCCTCACAAGGTTAAGGTCCGTGCACCCAGCTTTCTTGCTATGGGTGCGTATACTTCAATGGTTGAGGGCACCATGTTAGCGGACGCTGTACTCAATCTTGGAAGTATCAATATTATTGCGGGGGAGATGGACAGATGAGTTTTGTTTTTAATGAGATGCATGAGGCTCAGTTTCAGGACCTTCTTCCGCGCTATCCCCATCCAAAGGCTCTCGTATTGCCTTGTTTATGGATGATTCAGTATCAAGAGGGATATATCTCAGCCGAGGCTATGGCCTATCTTGCTTCTAGACTCGATGTTCCTCAAGCCCATCTGTATGGCGTGGCCACCTTTTATACTATGTTCAATCTGGAGTTAATGCCTAAATATCACATACAAGTCTGCAAGACTCTCTCCTGCGAGCTTTGCGGAAAGGCTGATATTATTAAGGCAATAGAAGAAGAGATTTGTATCAAGGTAAATGAAAAAAACGAGCTTTTTAAACTGAGCGAAGTAGAGTGTTTAGGTGCCTGTAGTGGAGCTCCTATGCTTGCGATAAATGAAGAGTATCATGAAAATCTTAGCCCTCAAAGAACAAAAGCCCTTATTCAAAGGCTCTGTAAATGATTACAAAAATCGTCAGTAAAAACTTTGGGATAGAGAATTCACATACTCTCGAAGTTGCCAAGAAAAACGGCGCCTATCAAAGCATTGATAAGGCCTTTAATAAACCATCCTATCTCATAGAGACGGAGATTGAAAACAGCGGTCTTCGTGGAAAAGGCGGAGGGGGTGCACCTGCTGGTGCTAAATGGTGTTTGGCAACAAGGGCAAGAGAGATGGACAACCTTACTACTGCCTCCTATTTAGTCGTTAATGCTGATGAGAGTGAACCCGGGACATTTAAGGACAGGCAGATATTGGAGTTTGACCCCCATCTTCTGCTCGAGGGAATCATTCTGACCTGCTACGCTATCGGTGCGAATGCGGCATATATTTATATACGCGGAGAATACAAGTTTTTTGCCCAGAGATTAAATGAAGCCATTGCCGAAGCCTATGCAGATGAGATCTTGGGAGATAAGGTAAAAGGCTTTGATTATAGAGTTGATATTACTGTACACAGAGGAGCGGGGGCTTATATCTGCGGAGAAAAGTCTGCCTTGCTTGAATCCCTAGAAGGTAATCGCGGTCAACCCCGTCTTAAACCGTATAAACCATCTGCTGAATATTATTTTGGCAAGCCGACTCTGGTTAATAATGTAGAGACTATTGCGACCGTACCCTTTATCATCAATAAGGGAGCAGATGCATATCGTGCATATGGAACGGAAAAAAGCCCGGGAACACTACTCTTTGGAATGAGCGGACATATCAATAATCCCGGTATTTATGAGATGGCCTTTGGTGAGTCTATGCAGGAGTTCATAAACAAGATCGGCGGAGGCATAAAGAATGGCAAAAAGCTTAAGGCTGTTATCCCCGGCGGTGCTTCTACGCCTGTCTTGACCGCCGAGCAGGTCAAAACGGCAAGACTTGATTATGAGTCTATGAAAGATCATGGTTCCGCCCTTGGTACGGGGGGTATGATCATTATGGATGAAGACACTTGTATGGTTTCAGCCCTTAAGAACTTACTCTCTTTTTATCATCATGAGTCATGCGGTCAATGTACCCCCTGCAGAGAAGGTACCGCCTGGGTAGATGGGATTATTGCGAATATGCTCAATAAAAAAGCAAAAAAAGATGACATTTCTCTTTTAAGCGATATTGCCCAGACCATGAACGGAAAGACTATCTGTGTTTTTGCCCCTGCCGTTGCCATGGTCATAGACGGTTTTATCTTACGCTTTAGAGAAGAATTTGAGGCCTATATAGAAAAAAGTCTAGGAGAAGTGCATGTCTGAGATGGTCAATCTGATTGTAGATGGGGAGAAGATTCAGGCAAAAGAGGGTGACTTGCTCCTTCCTGTGCTTTTGCAACACGGTATCCCTGTTCCTCATTTTTGCTATCATGATGCTCTCGGTCCTGATGGGAACTGTCGTATGTGTATGGTTTCCATTGAGGGACAAAAACGCCCTCAAATTGCCTGCGATACTTTTATAAAAAAGGAGATGGTCGTTTATACTAAAGATGAGAGTATAAATGATGTGAAACGTAAGATATTGGAGCTTGAACTTCTTTCGCATCCCGTGGATTGTCCTATCTGTGATCAAGCAGGAGAGTGCAGTCTTCAAGACTATTATATGGAGTTTGGACTTAATGAGACTCGCCGACCCAAGGAAGAGAAGACACATAAGAACAAGAAGCTCTATATCGGCAAGAATATTATCCTTGATCAAGAGCGTTGTGTATTGTGTGCACGTTGTACACGCTTTACTCAAGAGATAACACATACGAATGAACTGGTCATTATCGGACGTGGAAATGATGCACGGGTCTCAACCCTGCCCGGTCAAGAGATGCAAACCCCCTATGCCATGAATATTATAGACCTTTGCCCCGTTGGAGCACTTACCTCTAAAGACTTTCGTTTTCGCCAAAGAGTCTGGTTTATGAATACGGCTAAGACAATCTGTCATGGCTGTGCCAAGGGATGCAATATCTATCTTGACCACAACCAAGAAAAATATAAAAGCGATACAATCTTTCGTTTTCGTCCCCGTATCAATAAAAGCATCAACGGGCATTTTATCTGTGATGCGGGACGACTCTCTTATAAAGATGAGAACAGGGAGCGTCTGGATGAGTTTTATCATCACAACAGAGTGATTTCTCAAGAAAGTGCATTATCGTACCTGCTTCGTTTTCTTAATGATGAGAAACCTTTATTAATCGTTTCACCCTCTCTTAGCTTAGAAGAGTTATCCGTCCTTAAATCCTTGGCTAAACGTTTTGATCTTGATATAAATGCCTATCATGAGGCTTATATAGATGTAGATTTCGGTGATGATTGGCTCTGTTCTAATGATAGGGCAGCTAACCTTAGCGGTGTCAAAAAACTGGATATAAAAAGTTCAAAAGAGGAGCTTATACAATCTCTTAATAAGACAAATGTCATCATTAATTTTAATCATAAGGCCTTATCCCAGCGCAGTCCTACAACAGAAGGTCTTTTAGTAAGTAAAAAAGAGATTCATTTTGTATCCCATCTTTTTGAAAACTGTAAGCATAAAGAACTTCTTATCCCTATAAGTTCATATAGTGAACATGAAGGGACGATTATTAATGAAGACGGTATCTTGCAAAGATATGAGGCAGGACTTCATAATGAGAAAAAGAGCCTTATCAATATTTTAAGCACTTTCATCATGGGTTCTGCTACTGTAAAAGAGATCTGGGAAGAGAGTTTAGGTGATATTTTCGGCCTTGATTATAAAGATATCCCTACAGAAGGGAAACAACTATAGTGCATAATTTTATGATTATTTTTCCGATTATATTAACGCTCTTATTCACTCTGGTGACTATACCTCTTCTTGTTTGGATGGAAAGACGTGTGGCTGCATTTATTCAAGACCGACTGGGACCCAATAGGTGTAATATCAAAGGCGTGCGCCTAGGCGGTATCGTTCAACCTCTTGCAGATATGTTAAAGCTTCTCTTCAAAGAAGAGTTCTATCCTAAGAATGTTAAACACAAAATTTACTATATTCTAGCTCCGGGAATTGTCTTTGCAGCTTCATTTTTAAGCTTTATGGTCATTCCTTATGCTGATGATGTCATCTTAAACGACTATACCTACCAAATACAGGCTCTGCCTATCGAGCTTGGCGTATTATGGGTATTTGCCTTTGCAGGCTTGGGCGTGTATGGGATTATCATCGCAGGCTGGTCAAGTAATAACAAGTACTCTATCTTAGGGGCGCTTCGTGCCTCTTCTCAGGTTATCTCTTATGAGATTGCTATGGGTCTGTCTATTGTCTCTATGCTTATCACTTATGGATCAACCTCTTTAAATGAGATGGTTCAATTTCAAGGGGGGCTGATCTTTGGGTTTATTCCCGCATGGGGAATCTTACTGCAGCCACTAGCGGGTATTATCTTTATCGTGACCGCCTTTGCCGAAACAAACAGGGCTCCTTTTGATGCGGCTGAAGGGGAGAGCGAGATTGTTGCGGGATATCACACAGAATATTCTGCCATGAAATTTGCTCTCTTCTTTATGGGTGAATATATTGCCATGTCAGCGGCGAGTGCCTTAATCGTGACTATCTTTTTTGGGGGATACCAGATCCCATGGCTAAACACACAAAGTATGCACGAACATATGGATGCCATCATCATGGTACTGATGCTTATTCTTCCTCTTTTAAGCCTGAGTTTTATTTCTTGGATGAAAAGAAACAACAGTTGTGATGCTTCAAGACTAAGAGAGACAGGTTTTGCGACAATATTTATTGCTGTTTTTGTTCTTATCTTAGAAGGCTTCTTCTTCTACCTGCTTGCCTCACAGATGAGTACGGAGCAGAATTCTATTTTTATAATGATCTTGCAGATAAGCAGTTTTGCCTTTAAGGTAATGATGATGAACTTCGTTTTTGTCTGGATTCGTTGGACTTTTCCGCGTTTCAGATATGATCAGACTCAGCATCTAGGATGGAATATATTACTTCCTCTTGCCTTGTTCAATATCTTTATAACGGCAATATTTGTCGTTATCTTAGGAGTTTAAGATGGGTATTAAAGTCGTTGCGAGATATGGAAAATCTTTTAAAGACAAGACCTATCTTTGGGCTGTTTTTTCAGGAATGAGAGTCACTCTTAAGAAGTTTACTGCAAACCTTTTTGACACGACTTGTATCCCGACCTGCGAATATCCTGAGGTGCAGCCTGAAGATATTACACCTAGGTACAGGGGGATGCATAGACTAACGCATAGGGATGATGATAGTGTCAGATGTGTTGCTTGTTTTATGTGTGCAACAGCCTGTCCGGCGGACTGTATCTTTATAGAAGCAGAAGAACGTCTTGACGGGGTAGATGAAAAACAACCGAGCCGTTTTGATATTGATCTTTTAGAGTGTATCTTTTGCGGATACTGTGTGGAGGCCTGCCCTTGTGACGCTATTCGTATGGATACAGGTATCTTTTCCATTGTCGCAAAAGAGAGAAAAGACTTTATGGTGAATAAAGAACAACTCCTAAAAAACAGAGGTGCATTTGGAAAGGAGAATTCTCTTGCTTAGTAATATCATCTTTTTTATCCTTGCCTCTAGCGGCGTGGCAAGCGCATTTGCTATGATATATTTTCGCCAACCTATCAACTCTGCTTTGAGTTTCATCATCACCCTCTTAAGCATTGCAGGTCTTTTTGCCTTACTGGGCGGAAGCTTTCTCTTTTTAGTACAGATCATCATCTATGCCGGCGCGATAGTCACCCTTATCTTGTTTATCATCATGTTCTTAAACATCAAAGATGAACACCTACCCCATGAGCCGTATAAGGGAAAATGGATACTTTTTATGTCCCTTTTAGTATCCCCCTTTACTGCTTTGTTGATATCAACGATAAATAGTATGGAATTTACCCCCTTGCACCTTAAAGGTTTCGGTTCTATCAAGGCTGTTGGAATGGAACTTTTTACAAGGTGGGTTCTGCCTTTTGAGATGGTATCTATACTTCTACTCATCTCCCTCATCGGAGTAGTTGTACTTGCAAAACGGGAGAAAAGTCATGATTGATGTAGGTGATTTTTTCATTTTAGCCATCTTGCTTTTTTCTATAGGTATGGTCGGTGTCATAAGTCGGCGAAATATCTTTGTGATGTATATGTCTGTTGAGCTTATGTTAAATGCTATCAACCTCAGCTTTGTCGCACTTTCTCATCATTACGCAGACCTTGGCGCACAGGTCATGGCTATTATGATTATTGCTATTGCTGCGGCTGAGGCTTCTATATTTTTAGCCCTCTTTGTTATGCTCTTTAAAAATGCCCGTTCCTTAGATGCGAATTTCTTTGAACTTCTAAAGCAGGAGAAGCATAATGCTTGAGTCTTCACTGCTTGGCTGGATTATAGCTTCTGTCTTTTTCTCTTCTATACTCATTATGCTAATAAGCCTGTATCAAAAACATGATGCCAATATCCCTCAAAGTATTTACACCATACTGGGTCTAGGTGGGCCATTTTTAAGTCTTATTTTTTCTCTTTACCTTATCTCTATGTTTTTAGATACGGGATTAAAGATACACTATCATGTATTTACTTGGTTAGATATAGAAGGCTTTGTTATTCCTGCTTCCTTACTTCTTGATACCTTAAGTATGGCGATGCTCAGCTTTGTAAGTTTTGTTGGTTTTATCATCCATATTTATGCTCATGCTTATATGCAAGAGGATCCCTCTTATGCCCGTTTTTTCAGCTGGTTCAATCTTTTTATGGCGTCCATGTTTTTACTCATCCTGGCAGACAACCCTTTTATGCTCTTTATCGGATGGGAAGGCGTTGGTCTATGCTCTTATCTTCTTATCAGTTTTTACTTTGAGAGTGAGGAGAATGTAGAAGCAGGTAATAAGGCCTTTATTCTTAACCGCATAGGCGACTTTGGCTTTATCTCCGGTTTAGCAATTCTCTTTGTTTATATAGGAGACGGAGGTCTTGACTTTGTCTCTTTAGAAGAACATATACATCTTATTCCCTATCCTATACTGAACCTTATTGGCTTATTACTCTTTGTAGGGGCTATGGGGAAATCAGCCCAGATCCCTCTGTATATCTGGCTTCCTGACGCAATGGCCGGACCGACTCCTGTTTCTGCTCTTATACATGCGGCTACTATGGTTACCGCCGGCGTTTATATGGTGACACGATTTCACTTCTTATATGCCATGACTGAAGAGATTGGTCTGTTTATCTCTTATGTAGGTGCCTTTTCCGCCCTTCTTGCCGCGCTTATTGCTATGCGTCAAGATGATATAAAAAAGATCCTTGCCTACTCCACTATGTCACAGCTGGGATATATGTTTATGGCAGTGGGTCTAGGTGCTTACTCATCGGGGATTTTTCATGTCTTTACCCATGCCTTTTTTAAGGCCCTGCTGTTTATGGGTGCAGGGGCTATTATCTTAGCTCTGCATCATGAGCAAAATATTAAGAATATGGGCGCACTAAGAGAAAAAATGCCTTTTATTTTTATAATGATGCTTATAGCTACCCTTTCCATATCGGGCATACCGCCTTTTAGCGGTTTCTTCTCTAAGGATGCTATCTTGAATCATCTCTTTGCCAGTGGAAACTACCTTATCTTTGCTATGGCACTTTTAACGGCAGGACTGACAAGTTATTATATGTTTAGACTTCTCATACTTGTTTTTATCTCTCCATCAAAGAAGGAGCATCATCTGCTAGAAGAGAGTAAGCTCATCAAGCTCACTCTCTTTGTATTAAGTATAGGTGCCGTACTTGCGGGCCTTCTAAATATTCCTGCCTTTTTTGGAGGAAGTGAGGACTACTCAATATGGATAAACCTGCCTGATATACGTTATCCAATCTCACACTCAAATGAGTTCATCTTATTGGGACTGAACATCTTTATTGCTATTTTAGGAATATTTTTTGCCTTCTCACACTATAAGAATAGCTCAATCGACCCCTCACTTGGAAGTTTAGACCGCTTGATTCGCAATAAGTTTTATGTAGATGAGATCTTATATGCTCTTTTTGTAAGACCTCTTGCCTGGATGAGCGATTTCATTTCCAAGACTCTTGATGAAAAGCTCATTGACGGTTTTATCCATATGCTTAGTTCTTCTTATCAAAGACTTTCGTATTACAGTGATTATGTTCAAAATGGAAATGTTCGTTATTATGCCTTGTATATGACTGTGGGCATCGTAGGTATCTTTGTTTATCTTCTTATAGGAGCACATTAGAATGGAAAATGTCCTCTCTTTATTGATCTTTATCCCTATCTTGTCTGCCGTATTTTTATACCTTTTCCCTTTTAATGTTAAGATCACCAGATATGCAAGTTTTAGTGTCACTCTTTTAACTGCGGGCTTAAGTCTTTGGATGTATAAGAATTTTGAAGCCGCAGAGCAGATGCAGTTTATTGAACAGTATGAATGGATAAAAGCTTATGGAATTTCTTATCATATTGGTATTGATGGGATCTCTCTTATCATTTTGATGATGACAAACCTCATCATACCACTTCTGTATCTCTCATTTTGGCACCTTAACAGAAAAGGATATTGGCTAAATATTTTAATCGCTCATGGTGGGCTAACAGGTGCAGTACTGGCACAAGACCTTATCTTGTTTTATCTTTTTTGGGAGACTATGCTTCTTCCTATATTTTTTCTTATCGGTCTTTTTGGGGGGGGTAATAAAAATTTTATGAGTATGAAGTTTACCCTCTACACCATCTTTGGTTCACTTCTTATGCTTATATCTATACTCTATCTTGGTTATTCATCTTATGAGCAGTCTCAGGTATGGAGTTTTTCTATCTTCGAACTTCAGATTCTCCACCTTGATAAGACCACTTCGCTTTTGCTGTTTTCAGCCTTTATCTTTGCCTTTTCTATCAAGATACCTCTCTTTCCTTTTCATACATGGCTACCGCAGACCTATGCGAGCGCGCCTATCGGTGCCATTGTTATTATGTCTGCACTGATGGCAAAGCTTGGAGTCTATGCGATTTGGCGTTTTCTTTTCACTATTTTTGAAGATCTTTCTATAGAGCTATCCGGTTTTTTTGTGAGTCTGGGACTTTTTGGGATGATTTACTTTGGGATTGCGGCTATTAAACAGACAGAGCTTAAAAAGCTTTTTGCCTACTCTTCTGCCTCTCATCTTTCCTTGGTTGTAATGGGTATCTTTGCCTTTAATTATTATGCTCATTTGGGCGCATTTTATATGATCGCCTCACATGCTCTTAGTTCTGCGGCTATTTTTATGATGCTGGGAATGATATTTAAACGTACACAAAACCTTCATATAGATGCCCTGGGAGGTATTGTTCATCAGGCTCCTATTTTTTCTGTATTTTTTGCTTTTTTTGCCCTAAGTATTGTAGGAATCCCACTTACGGGAGGATTTGTTTCTGAGCTTTTACTAATTATCGGTGCCTTTAAATACAATATGACCTTTGGCTTTTTTACTGCATTAACCCTTCTTATCGCCATACTCTTTATCTTTAATATCATGCAAAAGGTTTTGTACGGACCAATAAGGTTAAAAAAGTTTGAGGACTTGCGTATATATGAACTATTTTCCCTTATTCCACTGGCCCTGCTCATTTTGGCTATGGGTATTTTCCCTTCATATTTTATAGACAAGATTAAACCCACTGCTCAAAAACACACTAAAGAGGAGATACATCATGCAAGGCAGTGACATTATATACTCCCTTCTTATTATCGGAGGCGGTGCAGTTATAATGATGTTGGTAGCTGTCTTTACGCGTCTTAGCAGTCTGACTCTTAGTTTTATAACTATGGGGATTATACTTCTTGCCCTTATCTTTCAGATCCCTTATCTTGGAAACCTCTTTGCCATAGATATTCAATCAGAGCTTTTTAATCATATGCTCCGCTTTGACACCTTTGCATCCCTGTTTAATGTGATCTTTCTCGTAGGTGCATTTTTGATGATAGCAACGGGACGTGCCTTTATGCATGCCACAAAGTTTTTTATCCCTGAGACCTTCTGCTTAATACTTTTTGCTCTGTTTTCAATGATGCTCCTATCAATGGCAAATGAGCTATTGACAGCATTTATTGCCTTGGAGTCGGCCTCAGTTGCTGTCTATATCTTGGTAGGTCTGAACCGATACAATATAAGAGCTTCTGAAGCCCTCTTCAAGTACCTCCTGCTCGGCTCATTTTCAGGTGCTTTTTTTCTTCTGGGCATCGCCTTCGTCTATGCGCAAGTCGGTTCCACCCATCTTGGAGACATAAAGGCCTATCTTGACCTGCATGAGCATTATGAGCTTGTGACCGTAGGAGGGATCTTGATGATGATCACCATTATGTTCAAAATCTCAGCCGTCCCTTTTCAGGCCTGGACCTTAGATGTATATGATGGAGCAGCCTTGCCTATTACCGCATTTATGGCGGGGACCTTCAAGATCGCTATCTTTTCTATTGCCCTTCGTATCTTCTTGGTGGATTATCAAAGTCTAAGTTCTGTCTTTGAGCCTCTTATTATCTTTACAGCTATTATTACTATTATCGGAGGATCTCTTCTTACTCTGGCACAGCAAAACATCAAACGTATGCTGGCTGCTTCTTCTATCGTGCACAGCGGTTATCTCTTAATTGCTCTCGCCGCAAGCGGGACCATGAACACCTCAGCCGCACCGGCTATCATCTTTTATCTTGTGGCCTATTTTCTCTCTGCTATCGGTGCTTTTGGAATGCTCTCTTACCTCAGACAGTGGGATACGGAACGTACGACCTATGATGATTTTAAAGGCTTTGCCCATACCCATCCTTTACTTGCAGCTATGATGTCTGTCTTCATGCTCTCTTTTGCCGGTTTTCCTTCTACTATCGGGTTTCTAGGAAAGTTTTATATCTTTACCTCCGCTGTTGAGTCAGGTCTGACATGGTTGGCACTCATCGGTGTTTTTGCAGCCTTTGTCTCTATCTATTACTATTTTAAAGTCATTTCTATGATGTACTTCTATCCTCAAGAAAAAAAGCGCACCTTGGCCTTTAGTTTTACCCCTGTTTTTATCGGCATTGTAGCCCTTGCCGTTTTATGGGGAGGGATAGGAACTGGTCTAGTCTCCTTCTTACCCGGGGCAAATGTTATTATAGAAACGGCTCAGGACTCTATTTCCTCACTTCTATTATGATGATATAAAAAAATTCCGCTATAGTCTTGTATATCAATATCATCAGGATTGAAGTTTGAAATTTTTACCTTTTATTATCCTTCTCGTCTTTTCCCTTAACGCATATTTTGAAGAGAAGGAGTATCATCTTCTTTATCCAATTGCAGCCAGCAAGCAAGAGGTCCTGCACATTCATGGATACTGGTTTTTATCCTCAAACCTTTATTCTACCGCCTCTATCCTCGTACTATCCAAACCTGTTGAAAACGGGGGGTTTGCCGACTTTGCTTTGGCTATTACCAACAACGGTGATCATACTATTCATCTAAGCAAGAAAGACTTTATCATCAAAATGCGTGCCGTCGGAGAGCTTGAAATTCTCTCCAGTAAAACATATGCACAAGGCAGAGAATACATAAGACCTGAAGGCTTTGATACACTGGCGCCAAAGATGCAAGCCTATGGCTGTGCGGCATCAAACACTAAGGACAATATACAAGAAGAGGCTTTTAATACTTCTCAGGCATGGGTATGGGATAAACATAAAAAGTACCCTTTTAAAGATACCGAGCTTTATCTAAAAAGTCTTGATATCCCTTCCAAGCAGACTAAAGGAACTATTTTCCGTATAGCATTGCCTAAACTGGATAAAGACTTTAAACAGTCTACCATCTTAGTGGATGTCAGTATTGAGGGCAAGAGTGAGTATAAATTCAAGTTTATTTTACAATCATTGGAGTAGGAAGAAAAAAGAGGTTTTAGGCACAAAAGTGCCCACAGACTTACCAGCCGCGAACGCGGGAGTGGCAAGAGTTACATTGACGCATGAGCAGTGAAGCACTTTCAAGTGCCCCATCATAATCTTTAGCTTTCATTGCTTCATCGAGTTCATTGGAGTACTCCATTATACGGCGCAGACTTTTTTCGCCAAACTTATAGGCATAAGCAGTATCTTCGGGCAAGTAAGTCTTGAGGTCACCTTTTTTATTGATGCTGTTTACACCTTCTTGGATATATTTCACACCCGCATTGATATTATCCAGATAGTTATACAGCAAACCGTTCATGATCAGACCCATACCATCAGCCATATGCTTCATATCACTGATACGCTCTTCTTGTTCTGCCGCAAAAGATGTACTTGATAATGCAAACAACATCAGCAGAGCCATTATTTTAGTTTTTATCATTGTCTTCTCCTTAATATGCAATTACTTCTTTTGTATATTCGCTAATAGCGACAGTCGGTACGCTGAAAGAAACGAATTTTTTTGCTTTACGCTTTCCGCCCCACTGCTCTTTAAACTCAGAGTTGAAACTTTTGAAGTAGTCGTGGAACTTGTCTTGACCCAGTACGGCTACCGCCCATAAGGTGTCATCTTTAGCATGTTCCAAGACGATAGAAGCAAGTGGCTGAGGGGCAGGACCGCTGAGATTTGCTGCACCGCGCCTAGGATCAAATGCTGAAAGGTGTGATGCACATATAATAACACCGCCTTCAGTATAGGCCATAGTCTTTGCTGCCTTTGGAACGTACGACATAAAGCTGTCTGCTTTGTTTACATGAGTCAATTGATGAGGGCAGATCGCAGTATAAGCCACAATACTGCTGTCTTTACCAACCGCGCCACTCCAAATATATTCAACTCCGTCTTCAGTTTTAAGCTTGACTTCATTATCTGCTTTTTCAGGAAGATTGATCAAGAAACACGGGACAGCTGCCTGCGGATAGTTAAAGACATAAGTCTTCTCTTTTTCTAAAGAAGAAGCCTTGATCGGCTTTCCGTCTGTATCTACCAGCTGAACCTTTTCATAAGCCTTATATAACTGAGCATTGTCAGCATAGAGAGTCTGCCCTATCATTGAAGGGTAAACTGCTATCACCGCTGCTCCCGTGCCTACAACACGCAAAAAATCACGTCTCTGCATCCTCAACTCCTAATATCTAAATATATAAAGAAAAATAAACTACAAAATTTACTTGTCTTTAGGTATTTCACAGCCGAAGCTGCAAAAACCCCGATGAAACGAGACATCTCACTCGGGGTTAGTTCACAAGCAAGCTTGTAAGGGTAGACTCTAAGATAACATATCTCGGTACATACCTTTGGCCCACTCGAAAAGTGCTTTACCGTTATTCTCTCCGGCCTTGCCCTTCCAAATCTCATTCGTTGATGCATTGGCAAAACCAAATGCTTTTGTCTTTTCATTATAGGCATAACCCGCATTTACAGAGATCGCTAATGTAGGATCAGCAGCAACTGCTGAGTAACATACTGTCAGTGGAGATTCCCACTTTGTATCTTTTCCATTAATACGGCCAGCAACACGCTTCGCAACATAGTGTGCTTCGGAGTTTGCTGTATTACCTGATTTAGAGAATCCCATAGGACGGACATCTCCACTACACCAGATATCTTTCTCGCCTACTACTTCATACGTAAACGGATCGATGTTTGCCTCTTTCTTATTAAAAGGACTGTCTTTTGCTACGCCGGCGATCTCAAGAAGCTTTCCACCACGTATATGTGGATAAAATGATGCATCATCAAAAGCTATCTCTTCATCAAAGTCTGTGATGACAACTTTTTTATCCATATCAATCTTTGAAATAGTCGTACTTGGACGGTAATCTACATAATCACCATACATCTCTTTAAATGCTGAACCAAAACCTTCAGCCTTGATCGTGATACCAGAATTTTCATCCAGTAATAAGATCTTGCCTTCGACACCTTCGCGCTTGAAGTAGTCGGCTATCAGACATGTACGCTCATACGGTGCCGGAAGACAACGGTAGTTTCCGCCAGGAACAGTCTGGATAAATATACCGCCTTCAAAGTTTTCCAGTTTAGATTTTAGTGTCATCGTTTCTGAACCCGGGATAAAACCTGCAGGATATTCAGTTTTTAAACGAAGCTCTTCTACCGGATCAGTTGTCCAACCGGAATAATCATAATCAATACCCGGTGCTAATACTAGATAATCATAATTCATATCACCGTCACTTGTTTGAACGACTTTATTGGACTTATCTACACCAACAACCGTTGCATTGAAATGCGTATATTTGTTTTCACGTGCTGCTTGAAGATAATCATGTGAGATAAACTCTAGATTAGTCGCACCCACAATCCATAGATTACTCACTGGTCCGGATATAAAGCTTTTACGCTGCTCAATTAAAACAACATCTGCATTCGGAGCAAATTTCTTAGTGTATTTAGCAACAGTCAATCCAGACCATCCACCACCAACAACAACAACACGAGGACCTTTTGCATCACCAACTGCTGCTTTACTGCCTAAACCAACTGCCGCGCTTGCTGAACCTGTTCCAGATCCTGCCGGAGAAGATTTAGTTGTACAACCGGCTACTGCAATTGCTGCTGCCGCTACACCTGAAAATTTCAATGCACTTCTACGAGATATTGCCATAATTAACCCTTTAAGAACAAGATGTGTATTAACAAGAATGTTAAGGTTAATAATGGTATCAGCGAATGGCTTAAGTAAATTTTAATATTTATTAATGTTATCTTATGTTTATTATTTGTTTATGTTAATTATCACACTGTTATCACATATATTTTTCTTTAAATCCCTATATTACTACATTTGCTTAAGGTTTACATATGATATATATTTTTATCACATTAAATTTTAAATTTTGTGATTGTGATTGTGAGCAGGATATTCCAGTCTATTGTCGATAAAACTCTATAGCATTGGGTGAGGCATAAATAAAACTCTCTAAAGAACGTCTTGTCGGCAGAAGGGTTAATCTCTGTGGAGAAATAGCCCGTGACAGACCCACATAAAACTGAGAAGGTGCAAAAATCTCATCAAGGCTGATAACAAGGTCTAAAAGACTCATGCCTTGTGACTTATGAATAGTGATAGCATAAGCAAGACTTAGGGGGTACTGGAAGAGATCAAACCGGCTTACCTCAACTTCTTGCTTCTTACCTTCTATAGTCTGCTCTTTCCACTGTTTTTTTGAATACCTCTCTTTTTCGACACGTACCAGCTTTCCATCATCTTTAAGCACATGAATAAAGCCTTCTTCCTCATTTATACGTTCAACTATTCCCTTTTCACCATTAAAATAGTTCCATGAGTTTCGCATAAAGAGTACAGGTGCACCTATTTTTAGCTCTAACGACCTTGGCAGACGAGAGTCATTCATAAACCTCTCTATCTCATTATCTTTAACTGTCTTTTCATACTTTTCCACTGTGGTATCAAAGGTATAAAGTTCACCATCTAATGCCTGAAGTTCTTTGGCATTATGTCTATCTACAGAAGCATTTTTTCCAAAGAGCAAGGTGTTGTTTTGCATATCATTGGGCATAGGTTTGATAAGAGAATGAAGATATTGAATGACCTCACTGTCTCTGTTTCCGTGTCGTATCTTGTCTAAGATATAGATGAACTCCTCATCACTGCTTCGCTTAACCTCAGATAGATTATAAATAGCAAAGTTAAAACGTCCCCATGCTTCTGACTCAAAGGCAAAACCGTAAACCCTAGATACCGGGATATCAGGATGGGAAAACATAAACTGCTGTCTTTCGCTTTCTCTAACAACAGGAGGAAGCTGTAAAAAGTCACCACTGACTATAAGCTGTGCCTTAGACTCCGCCTGTAAAAGACGAAGCCGGATCATATCCATAACACCCGAACTGACCATAGATATCTCATCAATAATAATAAGATCTATCTTTTGAAGCAGCTTGAAAAGTTTTTTATCAATATTGATCTTTCCCGCACGCTCCAACTCATAAGTGTGAGAACATATCCCCAAAGAGAAAAAACTGTGAAGCGTCTGGCCACCTATCAAGGAAGCTGCCATCCCCGTTGAGGCAAGCTTGGCTATCTTCTTACCCTTAAGTTCGTATTGCGCAATCAGTGCGCGCAATAAAAAGCTCTTACCAACCCCGGCTCCACCCGTTACAAATACATTTTTACCCTCGTTTATCAAGGTCTGAAGTTCTTCTAAATTTTCCAATTCTCTCTCTATATCTCTATTTATTTTCAAAAGGCACATCTGATCCAGAAGTACTTATCCATATCGTATCTAGTTGGGATTCTATCTCAGCGAACTTTCCCTCTAAGTCGGTAAAATACAGCAGTAGACTCGCATCATAAAGATGTTTCTCTATATACTTAAACACCGACCTAAAATCTGTTCCTCTGCTTCCCTTTATAAGCCGTACTCCAACTTGTCTCCCTAGGAGAAGTGTGTATGTGAATGTATCTTATCATCACAGATAAGCAGCTCAATCTCAAAACTTGTGGAACTAAGAAATATACATTCGAACTCGGCTATAAACTTCCCAAGAAGCTTCTCATCTACAGAACCAGAACTATCAATTGCCACGACTATCTGTTTCCTGCCAATGAGTCGTGCCTAAAGTTTTCTTTATATAAGGCTTCTAATATTTTCTGAGGCACCTTTATATTTGAAGCCAGCCGTTTTAAAATATCTTTTTCTTGTGAAGAGGGGTTTACCGCTAAATACAGTAATGATTTTTGATTTTTAAAAAGTTTTTTTTATCATATTCATAATCAAAAAAGGATTCAGCGCAAGAGAAGTACTTAGTATATCTCTTTGCTCCCTTAAACTTCTCCAAGAGCACGCTTGATGGTGTACTGCATATCTTCGTCTAAATCCATGTTCTTTCGCATCCAGTCTATATAACCTCTGTCACTGACAACTAAGTCTTCTATGCTCTTACCCTTATTCTTACCAAAACGTAAAGGCTTGTTCATATAGACCGGTTCTTTTGTCAATTCTACTAACTTATGCATAGGGTTATCATTAGGATAAGTCTCTTTTACTTTTTTCGTCAATGCCGACATAAAAAGTTTCAAGATTAGAACATCACCGATGGCGTCATGCGCCTTGATAACAACACCGAGCTTTTGCGCTTCAGCTTCTTCTTCTTTATAAAGTTCTAGTGAATAACGAAGGTACTGAAGTCTATGATAATCTTCAGCTGTATAAAGATGTTTAGCACAACGAAGGGTATCAATGAGCTGCATCTGATTTTTAAATCCCTCTTTCTCTAGCATACCCAGATCAAAAGGAGCATTATGAATAATCATATAATTGTCATCTGAATTAAGTTCAACCAGACGTTTATAGGCTTGCATATCGGTACATAATGGTTTTCCCGAAATCATCTCAGGCGTGATATGGTGGGTTTCCATCGCACCAAGACCAATTTCAGCATCACAAGAACAAAATTCATTATGTACTTCTACTTTTTCACTTGGCTTGCCTAAGACCATATATCCTAATTGGATGATCTTATCATTCTCACCTATACCTGTTGTTTCTGTGTCTAATATAATATATTTTGCCATGAGTTTCCAATATAAAGAAGGGGATTAAAATTCGAGATAAGGATTAACTACAAATTCTTTTGTTATTCTAAGATAATCTAGATTAATCTTTAGTTTAATAAGACCACCGCTCATCTGTAGGGGCTGTAAAAGTGTAAAAAGAGTATAAGTTTTCCACTCTATCAGCTTACGGTCAAGCTCTTTGTTAATGACAGCCACAGGCTCATCTAAGATCTCATCAAGAAGTTTAGAAATATAATCAGCTGATTTTGGATTATCTTCTATCTGAAACATCTTACACACTGCTGTCATAGGAACTTCTATATTTGGGTCTTTATACTCATCTGTTTTATAGGTGTGATAAATCGCATTTGCCAAGCGCACAGCATCATCACTGGGCCAGGCGATCTCTATATCTTTCACAGTTTCTATAACGGACTCCTGAATTTTTAAATAATTACTAAATTGTAACACAAAAAATTATTTATAATTATACAAGTCGTCAAATAGAGAGTCTAAGTTGAATTGACATCTAATCTCATGTGTAAAAAGTGAGGGTATATATTCCAAAAAGAAGTAAGCAAGGCGAAGCATGGGATAAAAGATGATGACAGACCAGTAGAATTCCTGATAAGTGAAGTGTTCTTTTATCCATTTAACAGCGAATTTTCCGCCGCTCATTGCAGCCGTCACCTCAAATGAGATAATAAAACCCAAGACCAGATAAGTCAAGATAAGAGCATAAATGATATGAAAGAACCAAAAAAATATGCCTGTCATCTTAAACCCCTTAAAAAGTGGCATTTACAAATTTTACAGTAGTCAAAATATAAACATACTTATAAGCGATTTTAAGATAATAATTTAATATGAATGGTGCTTTGACTTCAAGGATCTACGGCCGAATCGAGTTCCTAAAAGAAGAGATCATGATACTTCTCTTTTACATTTGCCTGTCTTAAGTATACGCTCAATACAGATCCTAGAAAAGAGTCCCTAAGAAGAAGCCTTGGCCTTTAATCTCTCTATATCTACGGCCTCGCCACTCTCTATAGCTTCTGTAAAGATCTCTTTCGCTTCCTTATAGCTGTATCCAAGGCTAATAAGCTCGGATAATTTCACAGAAGTATCCTCTAGAGAGTTTATGTACTTGATCCATGCTTCCTGAGCTTCTAAAGGCATAACTTCTCCTTATATGACTTTATAAGAGACCATTATATAGATTCGGTGTTAAATAAACGTTAAAAATAAAAAAAAACACATCTTAGATATTTAAACTTCAAAGGCTTGCTTTTGTTTAAGTTTTGAACCTGGGTGGCTATCCTTAATGGGAGACACAGCTTTACTTTTATCACCCCGTGATAAAACTCAAATTATGTCCCCCTATCTAAGTTCATTACTATAGTTGTAAAGTAGCTTTGTGTAAAGTTAAAAAGTATTTTTTGATTTATTAAAATAATTATATTACTTGAAAGTTCGTTGTTTAGGGAGTTTAAGAGATGGTGCGAACGGAGGGATTTGAACCCTGGCGTACAAGCTTTACTTCAAGCAAATATGTTTTACTATAATAGTATCACAACCTGGTTTCGTCCATTCTCTTTGGCCTGATACATCGCCTTATCAGCACGCTTTATAATCTCTTCGTTTGTATCACCACTGTGATGCATTGTGATACCAAAACTTGCAGTTACGGTTCCGACAACATCGAAATCGTACTGTTCTATTGCATTACACAACTTCTTAGCCAGATTCTCCGCATTTTCTCCTGTCGTTTCAGGAGCAAGAATAATAAACTCTTCTCCTCCCCATCGTGCGAATATATCATTATTACGGATGTTAAATTGAATCACATCGCTGATACTTCGTAAAATATTATCTCCAATGTCATGTCCATAGGTGTCGTTTATACTTTTAAAATGATCTACGTCAAACATAATCAAAGCCATAGGTGTTTTGTAGCGTTCGCAACGGCTTGTTTCCGCACTAAAAAGTTCTTCAAATCGATGGCGGTTATTGATACCGGTGAGTTTGTCCGTTGAAGCAAGCAAAGAGAGCTTTTCTTCCATCTTAATACGCTCGCTGATGTCTTTACCGGTAGAGACATAACCGATGGTCTCATTGGCCTTATTGAGGATAGGGGTGATAGTCTGTTCTTCATGATAGAGAGCACCATCTTTTTTACGGTTGATAATCACCGCTTTAAAGACAAGACCTTGGGTGATTGCCTCCCAAAGCTTCTTGTAAAATGAATTCTCATGTTTTCCTGATTTCAGGATATTTGGTTTTTTTCCTATTGCTTCACGTCGGGTATAGCCACTGTTCGCTACGAAGGCATCATTGACGTAGGTTACAACGCCCTCTTTATCGGTCATCTTGATGATATCATCTGTCTGTTCAACGATCTGCGAGAGAGTCTGGATCTGCTCTTCGGCTTTTCTGATATCTGTTACATCGATGATATTGCTGAGTGCAACAAACCTCTCCTCATATTCTATAGTCATTGAGTAAATACTCACAGTCTTTACAGAACCATTAAAACAGCGCATCAAAATATCATCATGCTGCTTGGTAAACTTTTCACCTTCTGCACGCCGTCTTAAAATATTTCGGAGCTTCTCCCTGTTCTCAACGACAAAGAGTTCGCTAATATCCATTTCCAGAAGTTCATCACGGCTAAAGCCTGTCATCCTTGTGAGCTGAGGGTTTGCATAGTAAATCTCTTCATTATGTACAAGCACACCCATATAGCTGTTTTCCGTCAAAATCTTAAACTTATCTTCACTCTTTTTCAGATCAATCTGAATATTTATCTCGCTGGTGACATCCTGAACTGTTCCCATCATACGTATCGGATTCCCTTCCTCGTCATAGTCTATGTGACCGAGTTCACGTACATGTTTAAGCTCATTATTAGGGGTAAGGATACGATGAACTACATGATAAGGTGCGATGCCTCTGAGAGCTAAATCGATGTTATCACTGACATAGGTTCTATCATCAGGATGGATAAAAGAGCTAAACTTTTCATAGGTAGGCAAAGTCGACTGCGGTTCGATCCCAAAGATACGGTAGATCTCATCGCTCCAATGCAATGAATTGTCAAGGATGTTCCATTCCCAGTTTCCAAGGCGTGTTATTTTTTGCGCTTCATCATATATTTTATTTAATTTAGTCAGTTCAGATGTACGCTCTTTCACAAGCTTCTCAAGGTTTTCAGCTATCTCTTTGTAGCTGTTTTGCGCAGATACCAGCTTAATAAAACGGTTCCTGGCAATAGAAATAAAATAAACAATCAGAAGTGCCTCAAAAAGAACAAAAACTATATGCAGGAAGACAATATCATAGCCGCAGCCATAGTTGAAAATATAGACCGGCTCTGCAAAAAGTGTCATCTGATGATCTTGCATATAGTTAAACACAATATGATAAACCGTAGTTGTTATAGCCGCTGACATCACCGCATAAAAATCTTTGTAAATTGTTAAAAAAGAGATAGCGACAAAGATATGAAAGTGCATCTCGATTCGTCCAAGATGCTGTTGTATATAGAGAGTGGAGAAGAGCATGAGAACTATACCGACTACGATACGGAACTCTTTTTTCCCGCGATAAAAAGTATATGCAAAAAGTGCAATAAGAAAAATAAGCCCACCACAGAAAAAACCAAGCTGATAGGTCCCATACTGAATTGATGTCACTGCAGTAGCAATTAACCAGTGCAGGACAATAAGATACATCATTATCTTGTCACTGTTTAAATTGTGTTCTTCAAATGCAGCGCTGACTGCAGTAGTTAATATGTTTTTCTTTGTACTCACGTTATACGAACTCCAAAATTGATAAAATCTAATTATATTTTATCAATATACACCTAAAAGCTTTGTTGAAAATATTTTTATGCAGGAAGTCTAGTTAAATCTTTATTTATAAAAGTGCTTAGCAATAGCTTGCCAGATTGTTTTTTGTTGTAGATTGAGTATTCTAAACTCGATGATCTCGACCTCTATTTAAAGCACTTATCAGCATAATATTTCTCTTATAAATATCCATCATTGCATAAAACAATAAGCTTGGTTACAAAAACATTTTGCCTGTTAATAAAATGGACCATAAAATTGGATCTCTTTCAGTATATTTGCAATTTGTGTCCGTTGATTTGCTGTTTTCACAGCAAAATCAGGTAACACGCGCATGTTAACTAACAACCGGATAGGATTTCATGGAAAATTACAT
>CBFDAB010000022.1:0-23967 GCA_965602745.1 uncultured Campylobacterales bacterium | reverse complement strand
GATGGTGACACCATCATCACGCGAAAGCCGTATCAGCAACGTCCAGAACTGATCCCTTGCTACCGGATCCACCCCCGAAGTTGGCTCATCTAGAATTAGTATTTCCGGAGAGTGAATCACTGCAACGGCCAGAGAAAGCCTTTGTTGCATACCAAGGGGCAGCTTATCCGTCAATTCATCGGTCATAACGCCCAAGCCGAAACGTTCTATCATCTCTTCTACATGCTCTTCAATTCGCTCACTGGACAGCTGGAAAATACGCGCGTGTAACATCAGATTCTGACGCACCGTCAGTTCACCGTAAAGTGAGAAGGATTGAGACATATAACCGACCCGCTTTCTCAAGTCGATATCCCGGGCATCTACCAAACGGCCAAAGAGTCGTGCCTCGCCTTCGGAACTGGGTAGCAAACCAGTGAGCATTTTCATAGTTGTGGTTTTGCCGCAACCATTTGAGCCGAGAAAACCGAAGATTTCACCGACTTCGATTGTAAAACTTACCTGATCAACGGCAATAAAATCACCAAAACGACAGGTGAGCCCCTTCGCCTCGATCGCCGGTAGTCCATTAGTTGACTTGCGAGGGGGTATACTGAGTGTTTGATGATTATGACGCTTATGCTCGGGAAGTAGTTTGATAAAAGCCATTTCTAAGCTCTCAGCACCCGTGCGGTTTTTTAGCTCTGTCGGGCTGCCGCAGGATAGTACCCTGCCCGCATCCATGGCCACCAACCAGTCGAAGCATTCAGCCTCATCCATATAGGCAGTAGCTACAATAACGCTCATATCTTTACGCCGTACACAAATGCGGTCAATCAGCTGCCAGAATTGCCGTCGTGACAAAGGATCGACACCGGTGGTTGGTTCATCTAAAATCAACAATGCAGGATCATGGATCAGCGCACAACACAAACCGAGTTTTTGTTTCATACCGCCGGAGAGCTTACCAGCAGGACGACCAGCGAAGGGAGCCAAACCGGTGCTCTCGAGTAGCTCCTTAATACGTATTAAACGCTCATCCTGGGGCTGCCCGAACAGACGGCCGAAAAAATCGATGTTCTCAAATACCGACAGCGACATGTAAAGGTTCTGTCCCAGACCCTGAGGCATGTAGGCAATGCGTGGGCAAATAGCCCGACGCAAATGAGCGCTGCTCATGTCGTGGTTGAGCACCTCTACGGTCCCTGTTTGAATCTTTCGGACCCCGGCTATCAACGCAAGCAGGCTGGACTTACCAACACCATCGGGACCGATCAAGCCAACCATCTTGCCGGCAGGAATCTCCATATTTATTCCATCAAGCGCTACAATTTTTTTATAGCAATGTGTAAGATCACTAAGCCTTGCTACCTGATTCACAGCTTAAATCCTGTATCTCTGTAACGTACTGTACATTATGGACGCTCCGCTATCTGCAACAACACCGGCCATTGGGAAGTTTCATCGAGTCGAATATACGCTATGCCGGGGATGCCGGTCTTGGCCAGGGCGGCATGGGCCTCAAGGAATCCTGCATCGAGCTGGACTTTGAGGCGAAACATCAGTTTTTCACGCTCAGTACGGGTCTCAACCTCTTTGGGCGTAAACTGGGCCCTGGGAGCGACAAAGGAAACCTTGGCGGGGATAACAATCCCTGCTATACCGTTGAGTACAATACGGGCCTCGGCACCGACCGCCACCTTAGCAGCCTTTTGAGTGGGTAGAAAGAGGGTCATGTAGATATCCGTTGGATCTAGCACGGTAAGCACCTTACCCCCGCCGGGTAGGACTTCGCCGGGTTCGGCCAAACGGTACAGCACCCGACCGTTAATAGGCGCCTTAAGTGTGCTATCGTCGAGCTGGGTCTTAATCAGTTCGGTGTTGGCGATGGCGGCTTCGATGGCCGCTATGGCGTTAAATAGCTGGGCTTGTGCCGCTGCCAATGTCGCCATAGCAGTTTCCACTGCGGTTTCATCACGCTGTAGCTGTTCCAGAGAGATACTGTCGTTTTCGTAGAGCCCTTTCGAACGTTCCATATCTTTCTTAGCGAGAGAAAGTTCGCTCTTGCGCTGGGTAATCACCGCGATTGAGAAATTCTTCGCCTGCTCAGTGCGGCGAACCTCCGCTTGGGCACGGCGCAATTGGGCTGCCAGTTCTTGGGTATCGAACCGGACCAACTCTTGAGCGATCTCGACCTTATCGCC
Organism: uncultured Campylobacterales bacterium; assembly: GCA_965602745.1. Lineage (GTDB taxonomy): Bacteria > Campylobacterota > Campylobacteria > Campylobacterales > Sulfurimonadaceae. Next base: position 21,784 of record CBFDAB010000022.1, on the reverse strand, counting down.
CTCTTTGACGAGGACCTGCTCAAGCCGCCCACCGTATTTTGTTGTGATGTCGACCTCAATGGCCTCGGTGCGTCCATTTCCCCACGCAAAGCTTTCAGGAAGATCCGGCTGGCGAACCTGCGTCAGTACATACGCTAACACACCCATGATAATTGCCAAAATAATCAGAATGATTCTCGATCTCTTTAAAAGGCTATTCAGCATTAAATCCCCTTGAAGCGTTAGAGAAAAGATGAAAGGGATCACACACCTAATATGTTTTCCCTCTTACTAGACAAGTCGGCAAGGCTATAATTAAAAGTGGATACCCAATCCTTGTCCCTTATTTCCTAACGATACTATTATTAAGCTTAATATAAAACTTAAAATATAACAGTATATATTTATAAATGTTATCACAATCTTAAAAGCCTTACAGCCCAGCATTATCACTCGAAAGTATATTATTTGTCTCTAAAGAGACGAACACATGCGTCCACTACGTCAGGATGGAAAAGTTCGCCCCTGTGCAGGGAAATCTCCTCTAAGGCCTTCTCGATCCCCAAGGCCGGTCGGTAAGGTCGGTGTGTGGCCATGGCCTCTACCACATCCGCCACGGCCAGTATCATGGATTCAAGAAGAATCTCCTCCCCCGCCAGCTTCTGTGGATAACCCGATCCGTCCAGTTTTTCATGATGCTCGTGTACCATACGGGCGATATCCCATGGAAACTCAAGATCCTTGAGAATGTTGTAGGCAACACTGGGATGTTCCATCACCAAATTAAATTCGTTTTCGGTGAGTAAGATCCGAGTAGATGTATGTCCCAATAAACGAGATATATCTATGATCTTCATTGATGTCGCATCATAGAATAAGACCATTTTAAAGCCAATTGCTCAGCATCTCTAATCTTAGCTTTCAGCTTTGACCTAGCCTGCCAGCCCAGCCTTTAATACTTTTTTTGATTTTGAGAATGACTGATTAGATGCAACTAACAGAGATGCTAATGATCATAAGAACTCGCATAAATGAATCATATCACAGTCTATTAACAGTGCAAAGATGAAATATTTATCCACCTGCCTGAGGTCTTAGATCATACTCTTTAATATGATAACGCGCTCGGACGAGCCGCTTTATCAGTCCAAGAAGAGGGCTCGAGATCAGTGCGTAGTCAAGAGTATCAGCTAAGTCTTTTAGCTATCCACTCACGTATCTCATTTAACTCACCCATATCTATAGTATGGGTCTTGTGATAAGCCCTGAAGTCAATCTCAAAGCCACCTTCTTGAAGGGTTTGTATCTGTGATTCACTCTGAGTAAAAGGAAGGACATCATCTTCATATCCGTGTGTACAGAGCCAATTCCCCATATTCGTCTCTTTGTTCATCTCAAGCAGGATCTTATCAGCATCATAAATATAACCGCTTACAGCAATATACCCTGCCAAGCTCTCTTTATAACGTGAACCAAACTCAAAGCTCAATAATGAACCCTGAGAAAATCCAAAGAGTATAGTCTGTGAAGGCTCATACTTGTCTTTAAAAAGAGTGTCTAAGATCTCTGTTAAGACCTTTTGTGAATATTCAATTCCCGCAAGTTGATGAGGAGGAAGGTCATACCATGAGAAACCGGTATAGTACTCAAAAGGGGCATTTAGAAGTAGATAGTTCATATCATCTAAGCCAAGTTCTTCGGGAAAGAAACGAAAGCCTTCAGCCGAGTCCCCTCTTCCATGCAAAATGATCATCAATTTGTTTGAAGTATTTTTAGAAGGAAAGAATAGAGAGTCTAGGGCTAAGTCCATCACTCTTCTTCTAGAGATTGGATCTCTTTTAAGATCTCTTTACATTCAATAAGGTTTTCAGCACACTCTTCTTCGTCCATTTCACCTGTCTCAGCTTCAAAAGCCATCTCTTTGAACTCTTTCTTCATAGCCTGAGCTTCTTTAAACTCAGCCTTGTCTTCGTCTGTTGCATTTTTATTATCAGCGATATCTTCACACATTTCATCAATTATATTTTCGATCTCAGGAATAATCTCTTCATTTAAAATTTTAATCAGTTCTTCAGTTTTAGTCATATTTTTTCCTTTGTTTTGTAGACAGAATAATGACATACTTTAGCTGAATAACAATGAAACTTCTTTTGGCCTTGAAAGTAGAGATTTATTCACAGAGGTGAGAAGATGAGAATTTTAAAAAGTTGGATTGGAGTTTCGAAGAAATGTTTCTTTAACTACTATATAGTTTATTATATAGTAGTATTTATTTTTCAGTTTATTCGCTACGCTATTTATTATGTTAGCCGTCGCTTGTTTACTTCGTAAACAACAGCTTTGGTTTCGTTCGGAGTAAGCCCCAGCAGTAGGGATTACTTTATCAGATGTATTGCTTCGCTCTTTTTTTATCTTAAGCCGACGGTGGTCGTGAGCGACATCACCTCTGGTTTCGTTCGCCAAAACAAGAAGCAGTTCTCGTTTTTAATGGCGAACTCACATCCCGGGGATTCTTGGGATTTTTCCTAGTTTTGATAAACGACAGTATTGTCCCCAACCGCGTTTTAGCCAATGTCCAAAGATTGGCATGGGTATCATAAATGATTTTTTATCATCTCTAAAGGCGAAACCTGCACCATTTCCGCTGTCCATCATACACATGATATTAAGATGTTCTTGATACCCTTTGCGCTGATGCAATCCCTTCTCTTTAGCGATGATATTAAAGGCTGTGTGTTTTGCCATTACTTCGGCGAGATGACCCTGCTTGGCTCTCCATGAAGGTCCTTCTATCGCTGCACAGTCGCCAACGGCGAAGATATCATCATATCCTTCTACCTCACAAAAATCATTTATACGGATAAACCCTGCCTCATTCAGTGGCAGATCAGAGCTTTTGATAAGTTCATGACCGTCTCCGGCAGGAATAAACATAATAAAATCACTCTGTATCTTTGTGTCATCCTCAAAAATAACAGCATCTTTTTCAAAGCTCTTTATCTTTTTTCCAAAATGCTTAGTCACATTTGCTCTTTTGAACATCTTGTTGATCGCTGCCAAAGATTTTTCACCTAAGCGTGCACCCGGTGTTTCCATAGGGGCAAACATAGTCAGTTCAAAATTGTCTCTGATGCCTTTTTTTCTCAGCATAGTATCTACATTAAAAAGAAGCTCAAATCCCGGACCTCCACGAACCGCGCTGGAATCTTTTGGATTTCCGCCAAAACCGAAGGCAATCTTACCCGAGCCTTTTTCTACTAAGGCATCTAAACGCTCTTTAATGGAAATAGATTGCTCAGGTGCACCGCAGATAGAAAGCGTGTGTTCTACACCCTTTGGCTTCATCTTTCCCGAACCCATAGCTACAACAAGATAATCATATCCGTCTAAGACCCTGCCGCTTTGCAGGTTTACACTTTTATCTTTTGCATTGATATTTGAGACACCATCAACAATAAGTTCAAAACCGTGTGCTTTTTGCAGATCTTTAAGATCTATACAAACATCTTCAAATTTTGCCTTTCCCGTTGGTATCCAGATCGAGGTCGGATAGATGTAAAAATAGTCTCTATCACTTACCAAAGTCACCTCATACTTCTCTTTTCTTAGATAAATAGCTGTATCTATACCCGCAAATCCGCCGCCAAGAATTAAAACCTTACTCATAGTTGTCCTAATAAAAATTATTTAATATAGTTATATTACTCTTTTTACTGTTTAAAATCAAGACTTAAGCTCTATACACCTTGATAAAAATTGTTCTCCGTAGCGTTCGAACTTAACTTCACCGACACCATTGATACCCAGCATCTCTTCTTTGTCCTTGGGAAGATGGTTTGCCATCTCTTTGAGTGTCTTGTCTCCAAAGACTATATACGCCGGTTTACCCTCTTCTTTTGCTATCTCTGCGCGTAAAGAGCGAAGACTTTCAAATGCATCGCTATTAAGATCACTGTCCTCATGATGGGATACATACTCTTTTTTCTGCTTTACATTAAGACGTTCAGCCTTTATCTCAACATTTATCTCTTTTTTTAGTATCTTCATACCCGCACCGTCTATCATAAGGGCACGAAATTCTCCTCGTTTAAGTGCGCCCACTTCCATTAAACGCTCCATTATACGGTCCCAATAGGCTTTTGAATGCTCTTTTCCAATCCCATATACAGAAAGCTTGTCATGAGCATTATCAAGGATCTTTTCTACAGTGCTTCCGCGAAGAACATCAATAACATAAGACTGACCAAAACGCTGACCTGTCCTGTACACGCTAGAGAGAAGCTTTTGCGCTTCAATGCTGATATCTGTCTTCTCACTCTGGGGAGCTGAACAGTTGTCACATTTTGTTTCACAAACATCAAGTTCATCTTGAAAATAATTGGCAATATACTGATGTCGGCACTCTTCCGCGCTCGCGTAACGCGCTATAAGCTCTAGCTTGTTAAAGGCATTTTGTTTATAAGGACTCTCTTCAAGTTGTTCAATAAACTCACGCTGCATCATCATGTCAGAACCGCTGTATAGAAGCAGAACCTCAGAATCAAGACCGTCACGCCCTGCTCTACCTATCTCTTGATAATAGTTTTCTATGGTTTTGGGTAGGCTCATATGGGCGACAAAACGGATATTACTCTTATCTATACCCATTCCAAAGGCTATGGTCGCTACTACAACTTGAGTCTCATCATGCACAAAAGACTTAAATGTCTCTTCTTTCACCAGATTGGGAAGGCCGGCATGAAAGGGTTTAGCCTTGATACCCTTGGTCACTAGAAACTCAGCCAAAGACTCAGTCTGTTTTCTTGAGAAGGCATAAATAATACCACTCTCATTTTTAAAGTTCTTTAAAAACTCAAGAAGTTGGGTCTTACCGTCTTTTATACGAGACTCTACACTAATATGCAGGTTTTCTCTAAAGATCTTACCCCTTATCTCTATAGGTGTATTAAGTCTTAGAGCTGTTGATATATCGATTTGGACCTTGGGTGTTGCGGTTGCGGTAAAGGCAGCTATACCAATGTTGGGAAAGTTCTCTCGAAGAAGATGAAGTTTACGGTAGTCTTCTCTAAACTCATGTCCCCACTCACTCACACAGTGAGCCTCATCAATAACAAAGAAGTTGATTTGCACCTGTTTCAAAAGGTCTAAAAATGAAGGTGAAGAAAAACGCTCAGGTGCAATATATAAAAGCTTCAATGTGCCGTTTAACAAGTCATAACGAACAAGGTCTATCTCTTCATGTGACTGCATAGAAGAGATCATCTCTGCTTTTATACCGTTTGCTTTTAAGGCCATGACCTGATCGTGCATCAGTGCCAATAAGGGAGAGACAACAATAGTCACTCCGGGCATCATCAAAGAAGGAAGCTGATAACACAAAGACTTACCGCCACCTGTGGGTAAGATCATCAATACATCTTTTTGATGTAAGATAGAATCAACTGCCTCTTCTTGAAAAGATCGGAATTTATCATGTCCAAAAACGGTTTTTAGTATCTCATATTTTTGTATCAAATCGGCTGTTATCCATTCATATTTATTAATATCATAGTTTTAAAATTTTAGTTTTATATGATAACAAAATTATCCTAGAACTTAGCCCTTGCAAGAAAGTTAAAAAGGGGTTTTTGAGTCTGTGACTTTATAGGCAGAATCTCTACCTTTGAAGATATTCAAAACTCTGCGCACCAGTACTCGCATCAAGCATAAAGCCGCCTGTGCTTGATGTATATACTTCAACATCATCTGCAAAATTAACATCTCCCGAAAGTCCGGAGACAAAAGGGACTAAAGAGGCCTGAGTACTATTTACAAGTCCGCCTTTTTTAAATTCTTCAAAGGCTTCATGGGTCTTAAAGAAGATGATCTCACTATATGCTTTTCCTCCTGCTTGAAATCCTACAGAATATTGTGAAAATGTTACATTTCCTCTCCACATTCCCCCGCGTAGATAAGCACGACCTTCTCCGTAAGCATAGCCTAATACAGCCCCGCCCTTTCCTATACTTGGAAAAACGACATGGGCATATGAATTATGCACAAGGTGAGTCATGCGTTTGTTATCCTGCATAAAGGCACGAATAGTCTTGTTATATCTGAGGTCTTCGGCTCTTTGCTCAGCAAATTCATCACTGACTCTGGCTTCAAGTGTAGATAATAGAAGGAGTAAACTAAATAAAAATAATTTTTTGCGCATAATTCACCTTATTTTTTTTAATCATTATAACAGACTTGGATATACTTTTAATAAAAAAGAGAATTAATGTCATCATATACTATTCCTTGTGTCCTGTTTGCAGGCGGAAAAAGTTCACGAATGGGTGAGGACAAGGCTTTTTTACCATTTGGAAAGAGTCCTAGTCTAGTTCAGTATCAATATGAAAGGCTTAAGGATCTCTTTGCACGTGTTTATCTCTCGGCCAAAGATGAAAGCAAGTATGATGAGATTTACGCGGTAGTTATTGAAGACATACATCATAAAGAGGTATCAGCACCGACCGTTGGCCTTATCAATGCTTTTAGACAATTAAAGGCTGAGAACTCTTTTTTTGTACTGAGTGTTGACACACCCTTTGTAGGTGAGAAGATCATCAATAAGGTTTTAGAGGTTTCGTCTAGTTCTTATGACGCTATCATCGTTCGTACTTCTTCAGGTATTCATCCTCTTTGCGGTATTTATACTCGCAGCTTGGAAGATAGGCTTAAGGGTATGGTTGAAGAGGGAGATCATAAACTCACCAAACTTCTGGAAAATTCAAATGTTTTTTATATTGATATAGAAGATGAGGATGCACTCTTAAATATGAATACACCTCAGGAGTATCAAAAGGGCTTAGAAAAACTCATAAGCATGGACTAGTAAGGACATACTCCTTCAAAATTCAGGGCATATGCCTTTTGTATAGCCGTCTCATCGGCTTCTTCAAAGAGACTGCGTCGCAGTCCGTGTGTTATCTCTCTGCGGCCTGTACTGATAGCAACAAAATTTACCTTATCACCCTTATTTGCTCTTGCCTTATCATCTGCATCTTTAACATAATATTCTTCTCCGTTTACATTTACAATAAAAGCATTCTTGCCTAACCAATGAGAAAGCTTTCCTTCAAGATGGATTCTTTCACCTGAGTTTCGAAGGTTACTACGGTCAGGCTCCAGACCGCAGGCATCTGCCTTCAGTTGTATTTCCTGAGCTTTTTTTGTACTCCATTGATCTCTAATACGCTTATCTTCTTTTATCGCTTCATATCTACGTTGTCTATTTTCTTTGATCTTATTAAGATTAGCCACTTCTTGAACCTTCTGTCTCTTTGCATGATGTGATCTCAAGCGGCTCTTTATCTTTTTAATACGCTTAAGGTCTTTTTGTACTCCGCTTTTACCAAGATTTTTAGCCTTAAGATAATAATTCGTCGCACTATAATAATTTTTATCTGTTCCCTTGCCATGTTCTTTTAAGTAGGCAAGTTTATACATACTGTCAGCATTCACATCTCCATGGCTTAAAAGTGTGTATGCCTGCTTATATTGTTTGTCTTTAAAGTAGAGCTTTCCCAGAGGATAATTAGCGGCAAGAAGACCTTGGTCTGCTGCTTTTTGCAAATACTTTTTGGCATCTTGCGTCTTCTTATTCTTGCTTAAAAGAAGTCCGTATTCGTATTGTGCCTTGTCGTATCCGCCATCTGCTGATTTTTTAAGCCACTTCTCTTGTGCGGCCTTATCTTTATCCAGCTTATAGAGTTTATATTGAGATATAAAATTACCGAGTTTAGCTGACTTCATATACCAAGTTTGAGCCTCAGACAGGTTTTCCTCATCTTCATAATATCTTGCCAAAGCATATATCGAACTTTTATCACCGGCTTGTACCGCGAGTGAGTAACATAATCCGGCCTTAGACGGATATAAGTCTCTAAAGATATCACCGCAAAGTTTAGCAGCAGGAATATTTTTCATTTTTGCTGCTACTAACAGATCTGCCAGGCCTTGAGTATATTTACCTCTGTTAACCAAAGAATAACCGGATTCGTACTGCTTCTTTCCATATTTTTTCTCAAATTTTATAAGCTTTTTATTCCCCTTAAACAGATCAGTATGTCTTTGCATATAAGAGTAATAAGATATATTCATAGGATGTGCTGAGAAGTTGACGACCTTTGTAAAGGTGTCTAGATTGTCTTCTTCAATTGCATCAAGACCCTTGTTCTTCAAAATCAGGTTAAGGTGTCTGTGCTGTTTCTTAAGTCTATTGTTCTCTTTTTTATACTTCTCTTTTGCCGAATAATAAGCCGCATTGTTCTTGTTTAACTCCTTCTTCTTATAAGAAAGGTTAGTCCCTTCAAGGACTTCAATAAACTTCTTACACTCATTATTGATCTTTTCAAAGACCAAATTGCCGTCTTTATTAAGGGTCTCGTCCTTAGATAATTTTATGCACGAGTTTTGTATGGGGTCATAGGCCTTAAACTTATTAACAAGACTAACAGGTTCGGGAGTATCAACACAGGCAGAGAAGAGAAGCGGAAGTATCAGCAGATAACATTTTTTCATTCAAAATCTTTTTATTTGATATTATCGGCTTATTCTTTATATTTCACTGAATATAAGAGAAAATTATTTGCATATCTGGGGAAACTCTTTACAGAGTATCTTTAGATTATGCCCTGCATCCCTGTCTCCAAGTTTACTGGCAGATTTCCAGCACAGATAAGCCTGATGCTTATCTTCTTTTACCCCTAAGCCTTCATAATACATAAGCCCTAAGTCATATTGTGCATCTGCATAGTTTTGCAAGGCAGCCTTTTTCAGATAGATGACAGCCTTTTCATAATCCAGACCAAGCCCTTCCTCTATACTATACTTTCGCCCTATCTCATACTGAGCCTTGGCATATCCCTGCTTGGCAGCATCTTCCAGGTATTTTAATCCGACTTCGCTATCTTTTTTAAAGACCTTTCCCTTAAGGTAAAGCTGGGAGAGATAATATTGGGCCTTTACTTCACCCTCTTTTGCTGATGTGACAAGAAGCTTTTTCCCCTCTATATAATATTTTTGCATCTCTTTGTTATTGATATAAAGGAGTGAAAGTGAGGTTTGAGCCTCGCGCGAACCCTGAAGGATTGCTTTTTTATAATATTTTACTGACTTAACAAGACTTTCTTGCACACCAAGAGCATTTTCATACATCTGTGCTATCTTTAATTGTGACTCCATCTCACCTTGATCAGCCGATTTTTTATACCAGTAAAATGCTTTTTTTGAATCTTTTTTGACACCCTTTCCAAGGGCGTACATCTCAGCCAAGGCAGTCTGCGCTTTGAGATACCCTTCTTGTGCTAGTTTTTCATACCACTTATATGCAAGTTTATAGTTTTGTTTAACACCCAGACCATTTTCATACATCTGTGCGATATGAAAATTGGCAACTGAATACCCTTCTCCTGCAGCATGCTTATATAGAGTCATTGCCTTAGAATAATGTTCATCTCTTTGAGCCTGCCATCCCTTATAGAAGAGGGAAAAGGCTTTGCTCTGTTTAGTTGAAGCTGTGCTTTTATCAGAGATGGCTTCCCCTGCTTGACTAAGACAGACAAAAAAACTGAGCATAAAAAAATATTTTATTATCTCTTTTTCCATCAAGTATCCCTTCTTAAAGTTTCTTGAACATCTCTATCTTACATTTTAACTGATAACTTACTTCTGTAAACTCTTGCCACCATGTCTCATATCTAATCCCGTAATGCTCATCATTTGCGCCAACGATAAGTTGGTCAAAAAGATGATAGAACACATTAAAGAACTCATATTTATCTAATTGTGAGCAGGTCTCATTTACACACAGTTTCACCATGTCATCCTCAAATATTATAGCCTTGTTCTCATGCTCAACACAATTTTCATCTATAACACAATGAAAGATATGACGAATAAAATCCCAGTCATAAATACTAAAAAACTCTTCTAAGACCTTGTCAGAACTTTCAACCTTGGTCATACAGGCATCTATATCATCATTCCAAGATATATTTAGTTTTTGAACCTTATACATCTTTACTCAAAGACATTTTATCATACCACTTCTTCTCAAAAGGCACTAAAATATTAAAATAATCCCATAAATCGCGTCCGGAAATTGCTTGGTGCACTGGCAGATTATCAATTAAGATCTTAAGATTATCCGGTAGTGTTTCATTTAAATTTTTTATTCTTCATCCTCATTTATATCTATATCCCATACTATCCTCAGACCATACTCTTTATCTATTAGGGGCCATTTAAAGTACTCTTTCTTCGCTTTTGAGCTATACAGCCTGAGCTTCACCTCACACATATCATGTTCAAAATGCCAATGGGCGTTTGAACAGGCATAAAGCTTTGTGGGCTTCGCATTGACCTCGATTTTTCTTACTTCAATCTCTCCATCTTTAGAAAAAGGACATTTTCCAAGCTTCTTAAACATCAGGTTTAACTTAGGTTAAATATTGCTGTTATTATTGCACAAAACGTATAGATAAACAAGTTAAATAGAGACAAAACAGATACACTAACGCTTAATAAGGGCTTCATTTAACCAGCTGTCTAAGGCCTCTTGAAAGTCTTTAAACTGTAGTTTATACGCAGTATGAAGTTTCACTTCTTTATCTTTTATAACACGAATAGAGCGGGCTAAAAGCTTTTCACTCATCGCATCTGTTATCTTTGCTTCTATCAGGAGACGCACATTCCCCTCTTCATAAGCCGCATAAGTACTTGGATTAAGCGAAAAGGCTAAGGCACTCAAGCCATCCCACTCTTTATCCTCAGGATGTACTTCTATCATAGAAATAGAGATCTCCATTACCATGGTCTCTTTTTGAGGAACATCGACAATCTCATAATTAGAGCTGTTTTTCATAATGTTTTTTCTATATGCTGCACTCGTATAAGCTGAGGCAAGCATATGAAGTCTGTTCTCATAAGGAGTCGAGAAAAGCGTGTTTGAGAACACTTTTATCTCAGGTATAAGGATCTTATTATAAGCACTCAAATTAACATCTTTCATCTGTTCAAATAAAAATGAATCGGTGTGTTTTCTCTCTTCTAAGCCTGAATACGAGTTTAAAAAACCTGTTCTGCTTATGTAGGCCTTAGGCGATGCACATGAGTTCAAAAACAGAGCTAGTATAAGCCCCGATAGTAAATATATTTTTTGCATTAATGCGTCCTTTTAAACAGTATAAGACTAAAACAGATCAATAAGATCCTCAGGGGAGCTAAGTATTAAATCATGCTCACTTTTAGGACTAAATCCCCATGTCGCAAAAGCACCTTCTATACCGGCGTGAGAAGCGGCTTGCATATCTTTGATATTATCACCGACCATTAAGGCATTATGTCCGCTTTTATATCCATATCCATTTAAAATATATTCAAGCATCTCTTTATCTGGCTTTGCATTTCGCACCCTGTCTGCACCGATAATAAAATCAAACTTCTCAAAGACACCGCATTTTTCTAACATACGGTGAGCAAACTTTGTAGGTGCATTTGTAGCAACTGAAAGCCTCACCTGCTTTTCATGCAAGGCCTGCAAGGTCTCTTCTACACCCTCATAAAGATAAACATTTTGAACACACTGCTCATGATAATGCTCTTCAAAAATGATCTTATCTTTTATCTCATACACGGGTGTGCCGTAAAAGAGTTCTGCCAGATTTCTGTGTTCTTTGTTAATAGCCTCAATAACATAGGCCTCGTCCAAAGGAGGAAGACCGTGATTACACTTACGCGCGGCATTGATAGAGATAGTGATATCTTTTGCAGAATCCAAAAGTGTACCATCCATATCAAATATTGCTATCTTCATTACTGACACTTCATCTTTGTGTAAAGTTCTACCAAGGCATCAACAAACAGAGGATGATCATTTACACAAGGAGCGACCTTATACTTGCTAAACCCAAGTCTGTCGGCTATCTCTTTATACTCTATTTTAAGTTCATAATCCGTCTCAGAGTTATCTATAGTAAAGGCGATTGGGTAGATAAGTACGTTTTCGTTACGTGTTTGATCTAGCATAGTCTCCAAAGAAGGTTCTAACCACTTCAGTGGTCCGACCTTAGACTGGTAAGCTAAAGAGACCTTTTTAAAGTTCAACTTCTTTTCAACAAGTTTTTCCTTTAAAAGTTCTATATGTCTTTCGACGTGGCGTTGATAGGGATCACCTGCATCAACAATCTTTTGAGGAAGACCATGGGCGGAGAAGATCAGATGATAATCTTCACTCTTATCACCCTCAAGACCCTCTACCACACGTTCTAAGACCGCGTCATTATAAGCAGAGAGTTCATAATAATGTTTTTTCTCGACTAAGACAGCATCAAGTCCCGAGTCATGAAAGGCTTCTTCGAAATCTTCTAAGGAAGACTTTGTTGTTGTTGTTGAGTATTGGGGGTACAGAGGAATCAGATAGATCTTTTCAATCCCCTTCTCTTTAAGTCTTGTAATGACTTCAGGAGCAAAAGGAGGAGTGTAGCGCATCACATAATCAATATACACATCTGGCAAGGCAGCTTGCAAGGCCTCTACAAGTTTTTCAGTATGCCCGACTATAGGTGATTTTCCGCCGAGTACTCTGTAGATCTCTTGAGATGACTCAGCTCTAAAAAAAGTGATCATAGTGGCAATAAATCTTCTCAGTCCTCCACTCTTCATCGTTAGGATATTGGGATCGTTGAACATGTTTGTTAAGAACATCTCGACCTCGCTAAGGTCGTTTGGCCCGCCCATATTAAGTAGTATTATCGCTTCTTTACTCATATATATCTTCTTTATATTTTTATTTCCGAAAATTAAGGCTTAGGCCTGATTCAAAATCTCTTTTATATGTTCAACTACATCAGGATTGAATAGGATGTCATTATGTCCGATATTTCCGTATTCATAAAATCCTGCAAGATTATTGACATAATTTTTTAACATTCTAGCATGTTTAATATTAACTACCTTATCATCACTGGCCGCGTAAATATGAACAGGCACGTCTATATGTGGGACAAAGTCTATGGAGGGAAACTTCTGACGAAGAATCCAGTGTATACCGCTAAAAGGATACTTCTTTTTCAAGACCTCATAAATGGAGTCATAAGGGGCTATTAAAAGTATCTCCTTCACCTGTCTTTGAGAGCCTAAAAAGGAAGAGACACCTGAACCCAAAGAGTATCCCATCAAGATGATATTCTCAGGCTTATAATCAAAACGTACTATCAGATCATCATAAATGTGCATAGCATCTTCAAAAAGCTTAGATTCAGAGGGTTTTCCCTTGCTTTTTCCATATCCCCTGTAGTTATAACTTATAAAGGGCATACAAGGGTAATGCAGGGCAAATTTTTCTACCAGAGAAACACTGTCTTGTTGAATACCCCCAAAATATAAGATGATCTTAGATGATGGCTCTGCCGGTTCATACAAGATGCCTTCAAGCAAGGTCTCATCCTCCGCCGGCAAGAGAAGATGTGTTAAGAACGCTTCCAAGTCTTTAAGCTTATCTTCATTTCTGTAATAACGCGGTGAGAAGAAGAGACGTTTTTGAAAGATAAAGACAAAAAACATTGCAAGAAGGTAAAGAAAAAGAACAATTGCTAAAACAAATATCCAGGTCATCTTTGACCCTCTTTTTTGGCCCAGCGATAATAAAAGCGCTTAGCCTCTAAGAACTCAGGAAGGGATGCCGAATTTACAAGGTGCTCGCTCATCAATTCAGCCAAATAAGGAGCAAGTACAAAACCGTAACCCCCTACTCCATTCATCATATAAAGATGGGGATAGTTCACTAAGGAAGCATTTTTATCACCTTTAAGAGCTTTTGCATCTACTTGTATGCTCTTATCTTCATTGACTAATTCACCGATTAAAGGCAGATAATCATTAGAACCCGAGCGCATGCCGCAAAAGGTCTGAAGCACTTCAATATCTTTAAGTCTCACACTCTTCTTAGCCAGTTTTATCATTTCTTCTGCACCCTGTGTATCAGAGGGAATATCATTTTCATCCAGATAATGACTCGCACCTATGGCTATATGTCCATTTTTCTTCGTCGCTGATACAGATACCTCATGATGAACGGTAGAGAGCATGGTGCTTGAACTCTTTACTTCACAGCGTTGTCCGTAAATACGTCGAAGTTTGATATGCTTTTGTGGAAATATCTCATCATAGGCTCCCGTACATAAGACAAGTTTCCTTCCTTTGTGAGCTTCTATATTCCACAGACCATCTTCATAAACCGGATTTTCAACCTTCATCTTCTTACAATCAATATCTTTCAACATCTCTTCACATATATCTTTTGCTTCCAAGATAGCATTGTCTTTTAGATAAACAGAAGAAAAACTCTTTGCATAGTCTGTAAGCACTTCTTTCAAGCTCTCAGGAAGTTCAGCTGTGGCTAACTTAGTGTTATTTTTAAAATATTCGACTTTCTCATTATCGTCTTCATATTTTGAGATGTGTAAAAGAGGAGCGTGAGTCGTAAATTGAGGAAAGTTTTTTAGATAAAAGCTTAGGGAGTAGAGATAGGCTGTCTCAATCAGATCTTTTAAAGGACCTGATTTGGATATCTTAGGGTTGATAAAGGCACCTGCCGCGCCGCTTCCGCCTGAAGAGACACTCTCTTTCTCTAAGACAAGGACCTTTTGTCCCTTGAAATGAAGAGCATGCGCTAAGGAGCAACCATTGATACCCGCACCGATAATGATGATATCATAGACTTGCATCCTTAGATCGATATCTCTTTGATATCCGCAATAGTCTTGAAACTCTTATAAACACTAGATACAAGGTTCTTACGGTTTGTCTTTACCTTTTCATCATCTACATTTACCATGACCTTCTCAAAGAAGGTGTCAAGCTCCGGCTTAAGTGAGAAAAGCGCATCAAGGTGTGCTTCAAAACTATCATACTTTTTAGCTGTAAGGTCTGTATAGGCCTTGTATAAAGATTTTTCAGCCTCAGTATCGAAAAGCTCAGTTGACACAGGCAAGTCTGCATCTAAATCTACATCTTTAGTGATATTTGCCACACGTTTGAAGGTTGAAAAACTCTCAGAAAAACTTTGTGAACTAACGATAGAGTCAAGCGCCTTGATTTTAGCATCAATAACACAGAGGTCTAAGTCACCCGCAGCAATAACAGCCTTGATAATAGAAGGATTAACCTTATAAAACTGGTTAATACGCTCTAAGATAAAGTCTGTGACAAGAGTATAATCAAAACTCTCATATTCTGAGGAGAAAAGCTCCTCAAAAGAGCTTATATCTAAGTCAAAATCATAAGCATTGACAATACGGATGATCCCATTCACCGCACGTCTAAGGGCAAAAGGATCGCGTGAACCTGTTGGGATCTGCTTAATGCTGAAAAGACCTATCAGAGTGTCAAGCTTAGTAGCCAAGGCAACAACAGCACTTAGCTTTGTTGAAGGAAGGTCTGCATCTTCACCATTTGGAAGATACTGCTCTTTAATCGCCAAGGCAACTTCGCTATCTTCATTTTGAGCCTTTGCATAATAGCATCCCATCAAACCTTGAAGCTCTGTAAACTCAAAAACAACCTCACTCATAAGGTCAGCTTTTGAAAGCTCAACAGCGCGATCTACCTTCTGTGCATCAACACCAAAAGTCTGGGCAAGTTTACTTGCGATCTTTTTTTCGCGTTCTATCTTATCGATTAAAGAACCAAGCCCGTTTATAAAGGTAACTTTTTCAAGTCCGTCATTTACAAGTGTACGCTTTAGGTCATTATCATAAAAGAAAAGTCCGTCAGCCAGACGAGGACGAAGTACCTTTTCATTTCCTTCTATTACCTTAGTAAAATCATCTGTTAAGGCATTTGAGACAACAACGAACTTATTTGTCAAAATTCCCTCTTTAAAAACAGGAAAATATCGTTGGTGCTCTTTCATAGATGAGATGATAAGCTCAGCAGGAAGACGTAAAAACTCTTCATCAAAACTACCAAGAAGTGCTGTTGGTGACTCTGTAATAGAGATGACTTCATCTAAAAGATCTGCATCTCTTTCAATAACAAGGCCTGTTTCTTTCTCAATACTGTCAAAACCATCTACGATAGTCTTGCGGCGCTCATCCGGATAAAGAGTAACTGCACCATCTTTTAAGATATCAAAATATGCTTTGGCACCTGAAGTCGCACGTGCTTCAAAAGAAGAGATCCTATGTACGAAAGTCTCCTTAGCTGATCTAACACCAAAAAGTTCAATGTTAATAAGTTCATCATTCATCATCACGTTTAACCATCTTACAGGACGGATAAAACTCTCTTCAAGACTTCCCCAACGCATTGATTTTCCGAAATTCAGGCTTTTTATGAATTCATTAATCATCTCTTCAAGAAGATCTTTGCTCTGCTGGCCCTTCACGTCTTTTTTGTAGTATAAAACCTCTTTACCACCTTTTTCACTGCGAGAAAGCTCATCCACACTTACGCCACACTTACGAGCAAATCCTTCACAAGCCTTAGACGGCTTGCCTTCTGAATCAAAAGCGATGGCAAGGGGTGCGCCAAAGAACTCTTCTGCAGAGTCTTCTTGCGCCGCAGAGAACTCTCTATGCCACAGTACCAAACGGCGTGGTGTATAATAAAATTCAAAATCACATAGAAGAGACTTCTCTTCAAGTATCTTCGCCCATTTTTTCTCAATATTTTTTAATTCTTTTAATAAAGGGACAGCAGGAAGCTCTTCAACGCCAATTTCGATCAATAATGTTTGCAACATCTATAAACCTTACAAGTTTTATATTTTAGTTTTAATTATTGCGATTTTATCGAATTGTTGGTTAAACCTAGCCAAAACAAGCCGTGGCAGTCTGCAAAGCAGATGTTTCTTTAGAAAAGCGGTTTTTATGATGTTGAAAAATTTCTTTACAGAAACGAAGCAGACTGCAAAAATAAGACGAGGCAGTTGAAAAGCGATCTTTCTTCAAAAAAGAAGCGATTTTCATTATTCTGTCCTTTATTTAACATGAAACTAGAATTAACTTTAAAAACTTATGTTTAATTAAATATTTAGCACGATACAATACCGCAAATATACAAGAGGAGCAGAAATGCCAAAGATTAATAAATACGTAGATATAGATACAGTTGAGCGCGAAGCTAAAAAAGATTTAATTGACCGTCACTCTCCATTCATCCATTGTCTTGAGAATGCAAAAGCTGGTGAAATGTTCTCAGTTATCGTTAAAATGGGTAACGAATATACTCACCCGGATGATTTCGATCATTATATTGCTAATATGTCACTTTTCAATGGTGAACAACTTTTAGCACGTGCTGACTTTACTCCAGGTGCTCTTGGAAATGTTAAATCACATGCACAAGTAACATTCAACATCGTTCCAACAGGTAAGAAACTTAAACTAACTGCTCAAGCATACTGTACTAAACACGGTATTTGGGAATCAACTGAAACAGTTGTAGACGTAGCTGAATAGTTACATATAGGGCTCTGCCCTATCTACTTTTTTATCTTTTTATCAAACAACACACACTCCAAATATCTTGGAATTTTCCCTTCTATTTTCACAAGAGCTAATATATGCTCTTCATATCTATAAAAAGAACTTTTTTTATTTCAATTTAACGCTGCCTTAGATACACTTAGTCATTAAATCTAGGAAAATAATTGAAGTCTTATCAAAAACTTGCCTTACTTAAATCCCTTAAACGTTATAAATTGATTGGGTTCTCGTATATAGATCATATTAGAGCCAACAGTGACAGTGAAGATCTTAGCCTTCCTTCTGACTTAAGCACCTTGCACAAACAGATGCAAGGGTGTCATTTATGTGATTTAAGCAAACATAGACAGCGTGTTCTTAGCGGATTTGGAAATCATCATGCGAAAATTATGTTCATAGACGGCTCACCTTCCATGCTAGAAGATGAGAGTGGTGACAGTTTTGCCGGACGTTCGGGTTCATCCTTACAGAAGATGATTGAAAATGTTTTGGGGCTAAGCATCAATGACATCTATCTCACACATGCACTTAAATGCCGACCATCACATCAGCATACAATATTAGATTCTGAACTCTCTAGCTGTAAGCCCTATCTTTTAAAACAGATCGAACTTGTGAATCCAAAAGTCATCGTCACCTTAGGAGAAAAGGCCTATACAAGTCTTATCAAAGATGCTCATGACTTTGAGAATATACGCGGACAGAAGATACCCTATGAAAATGCTCTTGTAGTACCTATATATCATCCTTCGCATCTGTTACGAAACCCTTCACTAAAAAAGTGTACAATGGACGACCTTATTATTATCAAAGGACTATTATAAATGAGATTATTTTTACTATTAAGTCTTAGCTTTATCTTTTTGCAGGCACAAAGCTTCCTTGTATCTTCCGTTCCCCTTCCTAAGACTTATGTCTTAAATACGGATGAATATGAATGTGATCATGCCTGCTTGTATGAACTTGTCAAAGAAGAACGTTTTTTTAGTTTTTTAGCCCATGCAGATGATAAGATAGATGTTCCCGAGCTAAATGATATACTCTTGATGAAAACAGCTTTGTTTAATATAGAACGCATTCGTCAATACACAGAGCTAAAAATCGCCATGCTTCTTCCTTATAAGGTCATAGGCAGGTATGCATATTCAACAACGAATGCGGCCTTTGCCTATTATTTGACAAAGAACAGAGCCTTTGAACTTAAGACATATCACGCAGAGTCTGAAGAGCCTGAAGAGCTTGAAAAGGTTTTACAGCGTATTGAAGAGGATGATTTTCATTATGTGATTGCTCCACTAACACGCAAGGGTGCTTTTAATGTAGCCTCACTTGAGCTGCCAATGCATATCTTTTTTCCTACCATCCATAAAAGTGATATGAACATCTCTACGGATTATATCTATTACGGGGGTATCAATTATAAGAAACAGATAGAGAGTCTTATGCCTTATGCAAGTACTCCCTTAACAGTTTTTTATGATAAAAACACCTTAGGTAAGAAACTCACTCAATTAACAAAAGATGAGTACAACTTTGCCTTTGATCAAAACATTTCTCAAGACCGTATCATTCATAAAGATGAGGATGGAGAGGTTCTGAGTGAAGAAGAGATGTCTGATCTTAATCTAAGTTATGCCTCTGTACCAAAGTTTAACGCCTTTGCTATCGCTAAACGAACTTCAAACCTGCAAATACAAATTGATGAAAATTCCAAGATCCAAGAAGGTTCATTTTTTTTGAACACACCTGTTGTTAAGAGTGCTATGGTTATGTCTCAATTGACCCTGTATGATGTAAATGTATCAAATATACTCTCAACACAGATCAATTATAATCCTGAGCTGCTACTTCTAACACAATCCAAGGACAGAGAGAAGATGCTTATTGCAAACTCTATCAACTATCATAACAATATTATGATTGAGTCTAATTCACTTCTTCAAAACAATATCGTTTATGACTGGATAAACTACGCAACGACTATTGCCGCGGATTACTTCTACCACATGATCACATCCGCGCATAGAGAGTACCCTCAAGAGATGATAGCTAACCAGATAGAATATCCGATCTCCATAGTCAGACCGACCTTATCGCGTTTTGTGACAGTTGAAGTTATTACAGAAAATTTAGAAGAACTCCCCGCCGAAGAGATATAAGTCTCTTCATTTTAAAATAGCATGGGAAATATAAGCAGAAGGCTTAATACTCAGACAGCGTAGATTTTATAAGGACAGAAGAAAAAAGATGCTCAGACCAACTCATCATTGGTTTTTTTAGAAAACAGCTCAGAGATGAACTCTTGGGTCTGCTTACTCATACGTCCTATCTTACCCGACCTCACAAAGCCCAGTTTAATATTCATATCAAATAGTATCACATCCTCTTTTAGGACATATTGCCTCAGAAGCAGAGAACTTGCCTTTAAGCTAAGAATCTCAGTTCTTACATTCAATATCTCCCCTAGCCTTGCAGGAGCTTTAAATTTCGCTTCCAGACTTACAGCCACAAACTCTCCGCCATCAAGATGAGGCGTCTCACCTTCTTGAAAAAAATACTCACTTCGCGCACGTTCACAAAACTTCAGATAATTGGCATGATAAACAATCCCACCCATATCCGTATCTTCGTAATAGACCCTTATTTGCATACAAAAACCCCTTATTTACGTTGTTCCAAAGCTTTAAAAAACAAAACTTCACCAAGAGTGGTCACTAATCTCTTTGAAATTCAAAACTATTCTGAAAATATTTTTTCCATATTGTACTCAACATACTAATCAAGTATATTTAAATCATATTTATAAAGGCAACTAAAGTCACATATATTTATGAAGAGAGTTTTTGTCACAACCTGGCATAATTACGGATAAATCAGGTTAATGAATGTTATACGTTTAAATAGGCTCAATGAACTAAAGACTTTTAACTAAAAAACACAAAAGAGACTTATGCTAAAAAAGCTACTAGATGCCATAGATGCTGTAAATATTTCATACGAGTCAAGTGATGAAATGAAAAGTGAAGATAAAAAACTATTTGATTCATTACAACCCTTAAGAGATCCAGATATTATAGGTAATGATGCGTTTTCAGATTTTGATGATATTTTGCAAGTTCTAAATCGACCGCTTCATTTTGACAATCTATTTACATTCCATAGTGCAGTTCATTTTATGATAAATTCAAGACATCTAAATACATTACATCCAACTATAGATGAGAAAAAAGAATTACAACAAGCACTCTTAAGACTATATAATAAAATGCAAGATGTGTATGATACAAAAATGACTGAAAAAGATACATGGTGGTATGATGAACATGGTTTGATCCAAGGTGGTTTAAAGAGAATGGCATATCGAGTTAGTAATTTGTTTACAAAGTATGTTATCCATATCCCCCATAGTGGACTGGAGATTCCCGAGCAATATTGGGATGACTATTTGCTAAGTGATGAAGAGTTACAGCAAAATATCGAACAATATGCAGACTATAAAACCAATAAACTATACAAAGGGTTAACAGATAGACATGACAGTGTAATTAATCCCTATTCAAGACTATTTATGGATCCAGAGAGGTTTTTTGATGATAAAAAAGAGTCGATGCAGGTGAAGCATGGTATGGGGTGGTTTTATGAATATTCAATTTTAGAAAAAAAACCTTTACGAAAAACTATACACAAAGATGAAATCGCAAAATACTATCATGCACATCATGAAAGGTTAACTGAATTAGTCGAAGAGAAACTGAATATGTTTGGAGAGTGTATCATCATAGATTGTCATTCATTTTCAAATGAGCGGTATTGGTTTCATGACAAAGATTTGGAATTACCTGATATTTGTATAGGGTATGATGAGTTCCATAAAGATGAACGAATTGTAAATGATCTTCTAAATAAATTCAAAAAACACAACACTACTATAAACGCTCCATATGCAGGCAGTATAGTACCAAATAAATACTACCTAAAAGACAGTCGTGTCAAATCAGTGATGATTGAGTTTAATAAAAAACTATATTTAGATGACGACAATGTAACTGTGACAAATCGTTTTATACCCCTTCAAGCTATGTTGGGAAGATTATAGAGATAGGAAATATTACAAAAGAAAAGATAGATAAGAATTGTAATATTTCAAAGCAAACTAATTAAAAAGTGTCCAAAAAACGGTCACTAAATCTTTTGAAACTTAAAGCTATTTTTGATTATATGTTTTTGTATTGTACTAAAAAACATTGGAGTATCAGACCTAAAATTAATTATATAACTATAAATATCCA
>CBFDAB010000021.1:0-24593 GCA_965602745.1 uncultured Campylobacterales bacterium | reverse complement strand
CCCGGCGGGAAGATGATCATCCCCGTCAAAAGTATGTTCTATGTTCAGCACCTGATTCTGGTTGCGAAAGATCAAAAAGGCGCGCTTACGACCCGACAGGTTCTGCCGGTAAGCTTCGTGCCGCTGACCGGAAAACACTAAGATGATGTCGACTCAAAACCTACCGCGTCTCTCCATTTCCCTCCTATCTGCTACGGCACTCTCCTACGAAATACTGCTGATGAAGATCTTCTCCATCATCCAGTGGCACCATTTCGCCTACATGATCATCAGTCTCGCCCTACTAGGCTATGCGGTGAGCGGTACCTTTATCGCGCTCTATCGCGAGCGGCTTCTGCGATATTTTCCCTACGTTTACCTGTCAAATATTGTACTTTTCGCCATCGCGTCGTTCGCCTGCTTTATTGCTGCACAGCAAATTCCGTTTAACCCGCTGGAACTCTTCTGGGATGCAAGGGAGAGCCTGCGGCTTTTTACGCTCTACCTGCTCCTGGCACTTCCCTTCTTTTTTGCGGCCAATGCCCTGGCCCTGGCATTCATACACCATAAAACGGATATTACACGGCTCTATGCTGCAGATATGCTCGGAGCGGGTCTTGGCAGTCTTTCTATTTTGGTGTTGCTGCATCTCTTTTTTCCGGAGTCTCTTTTACAGATACTCACCATAGTTGCCCTGCTGGCCGCACTTATCGCCTACCGTGAGCTGGGTTTGCGTTCAAAAAAAGTACTCACTGCCCTGCTTGGGACATTGCTTCTCTTTTTAATCCTGCCGCAGAGGACGGTAGAGCTCAAAATAAATGAATACAAAGACCTTAGCCAGATGCTGCGCATCACCGGTGCAGAAATCATCGAAGAGTCCCCTTCAGCCATGGGAACGCTTAGCGTGGTTAAAAGCCCCGAAGTGCCGTTCCGATATGTACCGGGGCTCAGTATCGCTTCCAAGTTAGAACCCTTGCCGCAGCTTGGTGTCTTTACAAACGGCGACGGCTTGAGCGCCATTACCCATTTTCCCGATACAATGCATAGCCTCGGCTATTTCGACTACAGAAGTTCCTCCCTACCCTACCACCTCGGTGAGCCGGAAGATGTCCTGATCATCGGTGCCGGAGGAGGACTGGATGTGCTTGCAGCAATCTATTATGGGATTAAAAAGATCGATGCAGTGGAGATCAACCCAAAAATGGTCGAACTTGTTTCCGATACCTATGCAGATTTTGCCGGCGGTATCTACACACGTGAGAATGTAAATATCCATATCGCCGAAGCACGAAGTTTCATCGCCTCATCAAAAAAGAAGTTCGATCTGATCGACATGGCGATGGTCGACTCATTCGGTGCGTCGTCGGCCGGGCTGCAGTCCTTAAGCGAGAACTATCTCTATACCGTCGAGGCGTTTGAAGCGTATCTGAAGCAGCTTAAGCCGGGCGGCTATCTCAGCATAAGCCGGTGGCTCAAGCTGCCGCCGAGAGATACGCTCAAGCTCGTTAGCACGGCACTTCAAGCGTTGCGTACTCAGGGTGCGGAAGAACCCGCAAAGCAGATTGTACTCATTAGAGGCTGGCAGACCACTACCCTGCTTCTCAAAAACACCCCCTTCATGCCCGACGAGATTTTGGAGCTGAAGCGCTTTTGCGACGAACGTCTGTTTGATACGGCCTATTTTCAGGGCATGAAAGCATCCGAAGCGAACCGTTACAACATCCTTGAAAAGCCGATCTTTTTTCAGGCCATCACAGCGATGCTGGAGAATGAAGAACGCTTTTATGAGCAGTACAAATTCAATGTCACCCCCGCAACCGACAACCAGCCCTACTTTTACCACTTTTTCAAATGGGAGACGCTCTCAGAGATTCTGGCTCTGCGCGGAAGCGGTGGCATGTATCTTCTAGAGTGGGGATACCTGGTGCTTGTCGCGGCACTTTTACAGGCCGTCGCGGCGAGCCTGCTGTTAATACTGCTGCCGCTTCTACGCTACCGCGGTGCCGAAAAACAGATGATTTCTGCAAACAAAACAAAGGTGCTTCTCTACTTCTTTGCCCTGGGACTTGGTTTCTTGTTTGTCGAGATTTACTTCATCCAGCGCTTTATACTCTTTCTAAGCCATCCCCTTATAACGGTAGCCATCGTGCTGAGCTCCTTTTTAATCTTCGCCGGTTTCGGCAGCGGCTACTCGAAACGGCTCTCGGCGCTCAAGGGGCGTGCCGCCACTGCACGCTATGCCATTGCGGGTATTCTCTTCTTCGGGCTCTTTTACATCTGGATACTCGGTGATATCTTCGGTGTTTTGATCTCGCAAAATGAGCTTCTCAAGGCCGCCGCTTCGGTGCTACTGATCGCTCCACTGGCCTTTGCGATGGGGATGCCTTTTCCCATGGGGCTATCCGAGCTGGGCCGCCACTCCGAACCACTGATACCGTGGGCATGGGCCGTCAACGGGTGTGCGTCCGTCATCAGCGCCATAGCCGCGACACTGATGGCGATCCATTTTGGTTTTACCATCGTCATGCTCTTTGCACTTGCTTTTTACCTGCTGGCCTTTGCCTCGTTTCCAAAAAAATAAGAATGCTCTAATTACAGTTCTTTTTTCTTTAAAAAGGGACTGTAGTAAAGGAGCCCGGCAGCTGTCTGGTTCAAAGCCGTGCAGAGAGCTTTTCTGGCACTAAATGCCGATGCTCCCATAACGAAAATAGAAATGGGGTATTTAGTACTTTTATTCGCAGCCGTAGAAATACGGACACGTTAAAATAAGTACTCGAAATCTAAAATCGGCAATCCTGACGGTGAAGATAAGCCTAACAAGAAATACTACCATCCACATAAGTGGTTACACGCAGGACAAGAGACTCTTGTTACACGTGTTGTCACAGCATTTAAAGATCTAAACGCCCTAGAGCGCAACTAAGATTTCTCTTTCTTCATGGCTTATATCTGTCAAGCGCTTCTACACATCCTCTTTTTAATCAATCTTCTTCACTAAACATTCTTTTTAATATATGATTTTTATTGATTGCAAACAGCTCTATATCTTTTGAACCAAATATTCAGAAGTAAATCTTATAATAATCAAAGAAGATAAAACATGGCTATAATTAATGCTTTATAATATGGATATAGGAGTGTGATTTGCAAGAGCTGAAATGTTGAAATTTCTATTGTCCCAAGAAGGTAAGATATTTTCATTTGGAGTATTGCTGTTCTTAGCCTATCTAGGCGGGATAATAGTCACTTATCTATTCTCACAAAGTGATGCGAATCATTTGATAGTGATGACCGTAACAAATTTTTTGTTTGGAAGAGCTGCAGGAATCTCTTACGGTTTTAGTGTAGAGTTTAGCGATTTTGTGATAATTATTGTGAATATTATCATTGAACTTATAATTGTAATTCTGATCTATCCATTATTTGTACATAGTTGGAACAAATCATTAACCATACAAGGCTTACATGGTTTCTTTTCAAAAGTTAAAAAGCTGAGACTAAAGTATAGCCGTTTTTTTGACAAGTATGGTAAGTATGGGCTCTTTTTATTTGTTTGGTTTCCTTTTTGGATGACTGGTCCTGTAGTAGGTGCCATTATTGGTTTTTTAATAGGTCTAAAGCATTACCAGACAATGCTAATCGTAATTTCAGGGACCTCTTTAGCTATAGTCGTTTGGACATACTTTCTAAAAGAGTTAATATCTTTTCTTGATCAAATAAGTTCTTACGCACCCTATATACTACTGACTATATTTATTGTAATTGCGGTTGTTTTTAAACTTATCAGAAGTGAAAAGTAAAGAACAGTACCCAACGGAACTAACTTAAATTATATATCCAAGAAATTATCAGTTGAGAGCAAGTTGTCAGCAGATTAAACAGATTAGAAGGATTAAAGAACATTCTCTTTGCCTTTGACCAAGTTACTTAATCTGTTTAATCAGATAGATCTGCTGACCTTATCTCTTTTCTTGCTGTTTTTGTGTCTGTAGCGTTCCAGCATCGTCTCGTTTCCAGACACACCTCCGGTATGAATATAGAGGATTTCACCCTTGTCATCTTTTAGATCATCTAGAAGTTGCATCCATGTAAAAGGAGCGTAGATAAGGTCAAATTCTATCTTTGTCAAGGCTTTTAGTTCTTGATACATCTCCAAGTATTCATCATAAGGTTTTGCAAATTTCTGCTTCTTTTGAGATGGAAATATGTTAGGAAATGGACCAGATGAGAGTCTTTGCCACTGTTGGATTTGATAAGCCTCATCTCCGACGAGAACAGAGGTATAAACATTTATATCATCAGAGAGTGAAGCACGAAGGTAGAGTGCTGTTGTTCCCGTTCCGCTAGGTAAGACAACACTTAGTTTTCCTATCTTATTCTCACTCTTCCATATCTTTATCTCATCTGCAAGAAGATATATGCCCTCCTTGGCCAGTTCATCAGCCCCACCTTGAGAGATGACTAAGGTCTTTCTTTCTTCAAGACTTTGAAGCTCTTCTATCTTCTCTTCAAAGAGTTCATGGGAGACCTCATGCAGGTGCATCCCTTTATCCAAAGCCATTTGCAAGTTGCCCTCTGCACCCTCTTTGAGATACTTGCTCAAGGTCTTAGAATAATAATGAAATTCCCATCCCTTAGCATGGCATAAACAGGCAATAGAGTACATAGCATTAGACTGGGTTCCGCCGTAAGAGATGATCTTTGTATATTGTGTTGAGGGGGTCTGAACAAGAGTATAAAGTTTGCGGTATTTATTTCCTGAAAGACAGGGGTCTATCAGGTCGTCGCGTTTGACGAAAAACTTCCGTCCTCGTAGCTGAATACGATCAACTCGAGAAGGGAGCATGGTCTTACTTTTTAGCGAAAGTGATTGTTGCTTTCTTTTTAAGTTCATCCATTTTTGCTTGCATCTGCTCTTTGAAAGCTTCAACTTTTAGCTTTTGATCGATGAAACCTTGAACTTCTTTGTATGGAAGGTCTTTACCTTCTTGCTTATCTACAACAAGGATAACATGGTAACCAAACTGAGACTTAACAGGAGTCTTAGTCACTTCTCCTTTTTTCATAGCAAAGGCAGCATCATTAAATGCAGGAACCATTTGACCTTCACCGAAGAAACCTAGGTCTCCGCCCTTTGGTCCGCTTGGTCCTGTAGATTTTGCCTTGGCAAGCTCTGCAAATTTCGCGTTTAAAGCACCGTCTTTAAGACCTGAAAGCTCTTTTGTAACAGACTTTGCTTCTGCTTCTGTTTTAAGAAGGATATGAGATGCACGTACCTTTGGTTTTTCGCTAAACTCTTCAGGATGAGCCTTATAATAAGCCTTTACATCTTTCTCAGCTACTTTAACCTTCTCAAATTGACGTTTTTCCCATACCTTTGAAGCCAATTGTACCTTTATACGCTCAAGAACTATCTCAAGTTCACTCTTGTATTCGGCACTATCAAGTACGCCCATCTTTTTAGCATCTGCAAAAACAAGTTCTTGAGAGATAAGACCATCAATAACACGTTGGCTTAGTTCAGTTTGTTTCTCAGGCGGAAGTTGGTTAAAACGACCCTGAGTTCCCTGCATAAGAACTTCTTGAACTTCTCTATCTGTGATATTTTTACCGTTTACTGTAACTACTGTACCTGCATATACAACACCAGCTGTTGCAATTGCCAATATAATCTTTTTCATCTATATCCTTATAAATTTGTAATATATTCATCTATTCTCAATAAAAGCTTCCTTATTATATATAAAAAAACTTAATCTGTTTTAAGTTATCTCTAAATCAAGGTACTGTTTTAAAACCAGTTCCAATTTTGCACGGTCAAGAGGCTTGGGAAGGTGTTCATCCAAGCCGGCAGAAATGATCCTTTGCCTGTCTCCCGAGAGTCCATGCGCCGTTAAGGCAATAACGGGGATATGTTTACGTCCATCACGTTTATCTATCTCTTTGATCAAGCGTGTGGCGGTGATTCCGTCCATCACAGGCATATCAATATCCATAAAGACCAGGTCAAAATTATTTTCTTTATCATAAAGATCAACCGCATCTTTTCCATTAACAACACTGCTTACCTTTAGATTGTATTGTAAGAGCAGGGTCTCAATGAGTTTTAGGTTAATAGGATTATCTTCAGCCACAAGTATTTTCAGGTCTAGAGATGATTTTTCCACCTTATCCGGTTTGAGTTCAATATGCTTAAGAAGCCCTTGTGGCACCTGCTTCCAGATAGTAGTAAGGGTCTTATATATCTTGTGAGGGAGAAGCGGTTTTATTAAAAGACCAGTCACTTCATCTTCAAGTGCAAAAAACTTTTTTTCCAAAGAGGAGTTGATCACAGGTACAATTTGAAGCGTTTTATAGTGTCTTTTAATTGACTTTATACGAGATTGGGAAAGATGATCCGTGACAATAAATATGGCATCACAATTATGCAGTTCTTTGTTCACGATGCCCTCTATTTCAATCACTTCAACACCAAAGTGTATCAAATACTCTTTTAAAAGCTTTGAATAAAGAACAGTATAATGGTCTTCAGCCCAGACAGCGACACGCGATCCCTTAACAAATTTAAAAGCAGTCTCCTTGCTAATCTTATGCTTTAGTGAAAAACTAAATTTAGAGCCTTTTCCGACTTCAGTTGCCACATTTAACTTAGACTTCATCATCTGTGTTAATTTATAACATACTGAGAGACCGACACCTAAGCCATCTTTGCCTTGGCTCTGGTTCTCTTTCGCAGAAGAGAAGGGCCGTATAATGGTTGAGAGTCTATTGTGCTCTATTCCTACACCTGTATCTGAGACTGAGTACTCTACAAGAATTTCTTCTTTTTCTTCAATATCACAGGCTCGGATCTCCATATAGACCTGCCCCTGTTTATCTGTGTATTTAATAGCATTTCTAATCAAATTTCTCAATATTTTTTTGAGTTTATCCGCATCGGCAATGACCTCTTCAGGCAAAAGAGGGTCAATAAAGAAAAGAAGTTGAATATCTTTATCTTGTGACTCCTCCTTAAACTCTTTTGAAAAATCTTCCATCAGCCTTATGATATTAAGGCTGTTTTCATTCACCTTGATCTGTCCGCTTTGTATTTGTGCCAATTCAAGAAGATTCTCAACATTATGCATCATAGCCTGAGCCGAACGTGAGATAAGGTTTACATACTCTTTTTGTACGCTGTTTGTATCAGTGCGCTCAAGAAGATCAGTAAACCCGATAATACCATTCATCGGTGTTCTAAACTCATGTGACATTGAGGTCAAGAACTTCTTTTTAAAATCTTCAAAATAGGTCTGGGCGCGTTTAGCTTTTTCTAAGGCTGAGATATCATCAAATTGAGCGATATAAAGATGCTTCTCTTCGGCAAAGACTTCTTTTACCTTGACTTCAAAGAAGCACACTTCCCCCTTTTTATCAAGCATTGCAACCTTATGTTTTTTAGCAGGTATACTCAAGACCTCAAACAGCCAAGAAAATGGCTTTTTCTCACAAAGAGTCTCTTCTCCTTCAATGAAAAGTTCGCTAATATCTGTATGCTTTTTTTTAAATTCTGTAAATGAGTTAAAAGGCAGATGATGACTAAAAGAACTGTTGGCACCTATAAGTCCAAGCTTTTTGTCTAATATTAATACAACTGCATTCTCAAGGTCTAAGATCTCTTGTGTAAAATCTGTAACGCTTAGAGGTAGATATTCTTTTAATCTCTGCATATGATTTTCCTAAACCTCTTAGTTTCTTAGAGACCTAAATGTAAATGTTTTTGCAATACATATTCTAATTTTTGTCGCGTCAGTGGCTTGGAAAGGTAATCATCCAAGCCCTCTTCTAAGATATGTTCCCTATCACCTTCCATAGCTAAGGCGGTAAGTGCGACTATAGGCATAATCTTTTTATGAGAAGGATCTCTTTGCTGTTTTATCTCTTGAGTAGCTAATATCCCATCTTTGATCGGCATATCAATATCCATAAAAATAATATCATATTCATTTGATATACACAGGTTAACAGCTTCTTCTCCGTCACCTGCCGTTGTGACATGTAGATTATATTCTTGAAGTAATATCTTAATAAGCCTTTGGTTAATAAGATTATCTTCAACCACCAAGGCTTTAATTGCACTTTTTTGTGTCTTCGACTCTTGCAAGACAGGTGCAGATTTTGGCAGACGAAGGATCTTTGCCAGATGATTGGCAATTTTAGATGGAAGCATAGGCTTGACAAAGGTATGATCGATTATATGTGCGATTTTTGTCTCTACCTGCTCTGCTGGGTCAATCACAAGTATAGTCTTACCTCGTTTTTTAAAGTTTGCAATTTTAAGCATCCATGCGGGCTTGTCCGCAGAGGCGATAAGATATACAAGGTCTGTGTCTTCATAGATCTTTTCATCAATGATATTTACCTTAGTAACATTGATGGAAAAAGAACGTAGGTATTGTGTAAGTTGGTTAGCATCTTCAACTCTGTTTTCATCAATTAAAACGACCTTGGCCGTACAATTTTTCACGATTTGAAAAGATTGAGCCTCAGAACAAGAAAAGGCAAGAGAAAAGGTAAAAGCTGAGCCTTTTTCATACTCAGACTGAATCTTTAAGTCCCCTCCCATCATCTTAATAAGACCGTGAGAAAGACTTAGACCCACACCCAAACGGTTATCAGCTTGATCACCGGCAACAAAGGGCTGTGTTATCATGGCCAGATGCTCTTTTAAGATTCCCTTACCCGTATCTTTCACACTAAAACCGATATTGCAAGTACCGTCATTATTTTTCTGTACAAGTTTGATTTCTACCATCACTCTTCCGCCACGCTTGGTAAACTTCAATGCATTATTGATAAGATTATTTAGTATCTGTTTAAGTTTACGCAGATCACCCGTCATATATTTAGGAAGCTTCGGATCAATAAAGAAATACGTAAAAATACCCTTATTTCTTCCCTCAACTGCATGCAGTCTTGCTAACTCTTCCATCTCGGCTATAGGGTTAAACTCAGCCGCATTGAGACTAAGACGTCCGCCCTGCATCTGAGCAAGGTCAAGAAGACTTTCAATATTTGCCATCAGGTTACGTGCTGAGATATTGATCATTTGAAGGTATTCACTCTGCTGGTTATCAGCATTGTTTTTTTCCATCAACTCGATAAAACCCAGAATACCGTTCATTGGCGTTCTAAATTCATGCCCAATATTAGACAAAAACTTACTCTTAAGGCGTTCAACCTCTTGAGTCTTCAGCCTTGCTTCTTCTAGCTCAGAGATATCTTCAAGTTCTAAGACATAAAGATCTTTACCGGACTGTCGAATCTTACGCGCTTGAACACGATAAGGAATATCATTATCATTCTTATCTTTTAATACAACTCGATAGCCGCTTTCTCTGTGGATACGAATATAATCCAACCATGACTTATCATATTCCGTGAAGACTTCTTCAGACTCCTCAACAAAAAGCTCGCGAATACTCTCATGTTTTTTACGAAAATCTGCAATGTTTTCAAAATTAAGTCTATTGAAAAAAGCTTTGTTTGCGCCTATCCAGCCCTCATCTTTTGTAAAAAATAAAATTGCATTTGATTCAAGGTCTAAAATCTCATAAAAAAGTTCTTTGGATACATAGCCGTCTTGTTCCATTGATGCTGATATGGAAGCAGTTGGTCCATGACTTTTTATTTTTGAGCTTAACCATGAAAAAACTGATGCCATATAAATTCCTTAGAGTGTATATCTTTAAATAAGTTTTATATAAATTCACTCATTATTATACATTATAATTAAAGAAGGGTTAAAAAGGCTGTTTTTTTTCACAATAGGCCAAGTTTATAAATTAAGAGTTACACAGATACTCTTCGTTACAATGTCGCCCATGAAAAAAGCAACTAAAAAAGAGATAGAAAATATCAAAGAAGCGTTTGTAAGGCGTTATGATGAGGCAGTCACCGAACTGCATTACACAAATGCCTTTGAACTGGTCATTGCCGTTGCCCTCTCTGCGCAATGTACGGACAAACGCGTTAATATCATCACACCGGCTCTATTTGAGAAGTATCCTGACGCAGTAAGTCTGGGAAATGCCGACTTAGATGAGCTACGAGCCCTCCTTAATACCTGCTCATTTTTTAACAATAAGGCTAAAAACCTCATTAAAATGTCACAAAGACTCGTAGAGGTCTATGGTGCAGAAGTTCCCTTAGATGAAAAAGAGTTAGTCACGCTAGCAGGAGTCGGTCAAAAAACAGCCCACGTAGTCCTGATCGAGTTTACTCAGGCAAACCTCATGGCAGTTGATACACATGTTTTTAGAGTCTCTCACCGTCTAGGACTAAGCGATGCAAAAACAGCTATAAAGACAGAAGAGGAGTTGGTCAAAAAGTTTAAAACCAGCCTTCACCAACTCCATCAAGGTATGGTTTTGTTTGGACGTTATATCTGTACCGCCCAAAGACCAAAATGTGATAGTGAATGTTTTATGCAGGAGTTTTGTAAAACTACGAAAAGTTTTAAACCTGCGTAAACTCGGCTGTGCGGCTTCGCCTGAAACTTTTTTACTTCGTAAAAACCGCTTTCGCTAGTTTTGTAAAACAACAAAGTCGTTTAAGCCGGGTTCATTGATGCGAAGCATTAAGTGAATATATAAAATACGCAAGATTAAGAGAGAATTACCACATTTACACATCAGAGAGTGAAGCGAACGCACCTATCCACACATCTACTCGCTTAAATATATTTTTCCATTTTTCGAAGTAGTTTCCTGCTTCGTTTTTCATTACCTATCATTCCCACACGAATACCCAGGGTTGCGTATCCTTCTTTGTTGTAGTATATATGTACTTTTACATTTGTATCAGAATCATATTTTGCCTCGATGTCAGCATCTATTTTTGTATTTTCAACTGAGACGACTTTCATCTGTTCTTCTTTGAAGGTGTACAAAGAGACCTCATAAAGATGATATATAGAGACGGGGTAAGATGCTTTGATCTCTCCTGAGAGATAATGTGTTCCCCCTATAGCAGATGCAACACCGACTCCTACAACCGTACAACCGCTACTGAGTAAAAGAGAGAGGGCTAATATAATTGCTCTCACGAGCACTCCTTAACGATCTCTTTCAAGGCGCAGAAGACTCTCTCTACCGAAGCAATCTCTACAGATTCTCGTGAAGAGTGGGGGTTATAAATATTTGGGCCTATGGAAGCTATCTTTAGATGGGGAGCATATTTCTTCAATACAGCACATTCCAAGCCTGCATGAATAGCCATGAAATCTACTTCTTGAAAATGTTTTTTACAGACAGACTGTACCTTCGTAGAAAAATCATTTATCTCTGGTTTCCATGCCGGATAAGTACCCTCGCAGTGAGCCATAAAATCAAAGGCCTGAAAAAAACAGATAGTCTCATCTACCAAGACCAAAAGCTCTTCGCTATCCATGGATCTGGCACTCAGACTAACCTTCACCTCTTTTTCATTTGTTTCAATCAGGGCAAGGTTTATACTGTTTTGAACAATATTGAGCTCATTATTAAGAGATCTTACTCCTTGAGCAAAGGCATGTATCATTTCTGTTATCTTATGTCCTTGATCTATCATCTTATCATAAACTTTTTCTAGCCTAATAATTTGTATATTGTTTATCTTAGAGTCTAAGATTACACCAGAAGGTACAGATATGATAGCTCTGGCTCTTTTAGAGATGGAGTTTCTACGCTCCCCCCCTTCTATTTCTATAAGGTAATGTGGAATATGCACTAAAAAAGCTGCCAGTTTTTTAATAGCAGAAGGAATGTTTTTATGAATATCAACACCTGAGTGTCCCCCGGGTAGATCATCGACTATAACTTCATAAGAACTCACTTCTTCACTTATCGTAGTCCTATGTATAGCCTTTGTTGAAATAACATCTGATCCCCCTGCACAGCCGATATAGACATATCCTTCTTCTTCTGTATCAAGGTTAAGCATAAGCTCTTCTTTTATTGGAAGCTCAATCCCCGTAGCACCGATAAGACCCACCTCTTCGTCCGCGGTAAAGAGACAAGAGATAGCTCTCTTTTCAGCCATTAGGGCCAGCATCATTGCCACACCTATTCCATTATCCCCACCCAAAGAGCTCTCTTTTGCTCTTAGATGTCCCTCTTCTTCATACAACTCTAAGTCTGGGGCTCTTCCGATACAGACCATATCATAATGTGATTGCAAGATCAGTTTAGCCTCAGGATGAGAGCAGAGAATATTATCAACCTTATCCGTCTTCACCTCATATCCATAGGCTTTGGCTTGTGAAATAATATAATTTTTCAGGTTTTGTGCATCATGTGAGCAGTGAGGAAGAGTACATATTTTTTTAAAGATTTCAATCACAGACATATTGTGGCTCCATTGGTATATTTATTGCTTATTTCTCTCAAGGAAATCATCATGTACAAGAATATCATATTTTTAATTGTTCCCCTTATATTTTTTAGTGCTTGTGTAAATAAACGCGGTGTCTCTAGCAGCTATTATAATGATTGTAGAGAATATTATGATGCACGAGGCTACTATCACAAGAGCTGTGATAAGAATCTTGTTGAATTTTCAGATCTCAGAGATGGAGCTGTAAAAGCCTATGACGCCACTGTAGATTTTATTACCTTTTCTGAAGAGGTAGAGAAGGAACCTGAACATAAGGTTGTTTGGTAGATCTACTTATCCATAACTCTATAATTCACAGCCGTTTATCTTCACTTGATTCCTTCCATTCTCTTTTGCAAAATACAAGGCTTTATCTGAGAGCCTGATCATCTCTTCAAGTGAATCCGACAGGCCAAATTGAATACCTATTGACACTGTATAGGATATTGTTTTTCCACCAATATCTATGATATTGGATTCAAATCTCTCTCTTATCTTTTCAAATAGCTTGTGTGTATTTTCAAGGCTAATATCTTCAAGCAGAATACAGAACTCTTCTCCGCCAAATCTAGCCATTAAATCAGACTTTCTTAGTGTCTCATCTAAAATACGTTTTATCTCTTTGATCGCTACATCTCCGACATCATGGCCGTAGGTGTCATTTATATTTTTAAACTTGTCAATGTCAAGCATAGCCACAGCAAGGGCTTTCTTCTTTCTTTTCTCTTTTAAAAAAATCGCTGTTCCGCTGTCAAAGAAATATCGTCTGTTGTAGGCACCTGTGAGAAAATCTTTATTGGCTAAATTTTTTATCTGATCAAAGAGGTCTAAGAGCTCAAGATTTGAATTTACTGTGGTAACGACTTCGTTATGCGTAAAAGGCTTGTTGATAAAATCATTAGCACCGAACTTTAAAAATTTGGAGATTGTATCTTCATTTTCACTGGCACTTATAGCGATTATTCCTAGCTTGTCTTTATTGTATTTTTCTCTAAGAGAGAATGTCAACTGAACGCCATCCATGCGAGGCATCTCATAGTCTGTGATCACCAAAGAGATATCATGCTTTTCACTGTTTATAATGTCAAGTGCTTCTTTTCCGTCTTCTGCTTCAATAACCTTTAGATGCATCTTTTTCAGGCTAGAAGAGAGTGCTTTTCTATATACAGCCGAATCATCAACGATCAAGACCGTTGTCTCATAGTTTTTAAGTATTCTTTTAATGGAGTTGATTGCAGAATGAATACTGGTAGGATCGTCTTTGAGAATAAAATCAACCACATTGCTTTTAAGAATAAGGTCTTTTACCTTCTCGTCCAGTGTTCCCGTTAATATAACAGACGGGATCTGATGTGAGTTTGCCAAAAGTACCACTTCACCGTTAGGCGCATCAGGAAGATTATAGTCAAGTATAGCGGCTTGGATATTTCCCTTATGCTCTCTGATCTTTTGCATAGCTTCTTTATGGCTTTGGACAAAGATTGGCTCGATTGTATCATGCTGTTGTAATTCACTTTTCAAAAGAGTCAAGACCGTCTTGCTATCATCTACTACGAGCACTTTATACATGATCCACCTTTGGGTTTATAAGTTTTTAACTTATCTTATATATTTTATTTGACTTATACTTATACTTATAAAATTGGCAATTATTCAAACTATTGCAGAAAATACAGATATTTCTCTATTTTTTTGCGATAAATGTCTCGAAATTAACCCATTTAAAGACAGAGTCGCAATGTTCAAAACCTGCATCATGAAGCATCCTAATATTTTCTTCTTCCGTATAGGGGATCAAGACATTTTCCAAGGCTTCACGCTTTTGCACTATCTCATACTCACTATAGCCTTGCGCTTTCTTATAGTCATAATAGGTATCTATCATCTGCTTGTTTAAAAGTGTGTCTTTTGAGATGATCTTTTCGCTGAAGATAAAAAGACCTCCGGGCTTTAGCGCATCATATATTTTTTTGACAAAAGCAGAACGTACAGGCGGTCTCACGAACTGAAGAGTATAGTTACTGCATATTACTGCGGCTTCTTTGTAGTCATAACTCAATATATCACCATAATCAAGCTCTATCTTTGAATTAAAGGCATGAAGCTTTTTCGAAGCCTGCTCTAACATCGCTTTTGAGTTATCTATGCCAATGAGTTGTATATCATGTTCTGACTTACGCTCTATCTCTAAGAGCAGAGAAGCCGTTGAACAACCCAGGTCATATACTCTCTCCCCCTCTTCTATATTGATGCTTGCAAAGTGTGCAGTCAGCTTCATCGCCTCATCATAAAAAGGTACAGAGCGTGAGAGCATATCATCAAAGACAACGGCCACTTCTTCATCAAATTCAAACTGTTTTTTTATCGGTTTATCAAATACTTTATCTGTTTTCATTATAAAATTCTTTCAAGACATATTGTGTAATTATAAAACAATTTTTATAAAAATAATTTAAATTTTAAAATTAAAATTTTTATCACCTAATTTAGTTAATATTTCAGCTCTAAAATAAGGAAAAAAAATGGAAATTATTTTTACAGCTTATATTGCAATCATACTTATTGCCGGTGCTATGTATCTTTATCATAATGGTAAAAAGAAGACTCACTAAAGCTATGAGCTCTTTCGGCCTCAATTCTCCCCTCTTTACAGATATCAATGCTAATCTTCAGTTTTTTGACTATAATTGTTCAAAAAAGAGAACACTATGAAATATCCTGAATTCTTCAATACACTCCCAACTATAGAGTTGACAGACCCCTTATCTTCTATGCTAGGTACCTTTGAAGAGGGGAAACTGAGTATCTCATATCTTGATCTTGTAAAGGGCTCTGGACACAGTTGTCCGACTGTAGCAGGTGCTTATCTTATGAGTTACCATGCCCTTAAGTCTCTCTTTCCAGACGGTCCTGCTATTCGCGGAAATATCTCTGTAAAGTTTTCACAAGACCTGGAAGAGGGAACAACGGGAGTGGTCTCTAATCTCATCTCATATATTACAGGTGCCACTGATAAAAGTGGGTTTAAGGGGCTAAACGGGAATTTTGTCCGACATGGGCTTATGGACTTTAATCAAGATATCCCAGCTATACGTTTCAGCCGAACAGATAATGACAGAAGCGTGGATGTTTTTTATGATCCAAGCTCTATCTCTGCAGATCCAAGACAGATCCAGCTTATGAAGATAATATTAACAGGAAAAGCCAGTAGTGAAGAAAAAATAGAGTTTGGTGAACTATGGCAAGAGCGTGTTAAAAAGATATTAGTAGATAACTTCGACAACAAGAAGATTATCAGAATTGAAGAAGTTTAGTTTTCACCCTGCGGCTTCGCCTGAAACATCGCTTCACGACCGCCTGGCTTGTTTTCAGAAGACCTCTTGTTAAACCACCACATCATCGCATACATGATACCGGGGGTCTTGCTCTTCGTCTCATCTAGTATAAACTTTTTTGCCTCTTCTATATCTAGATAAACAACTTCTATATCTTCAACATGAACACCGCCGCCTTCGTGCTCTTGCATACTCTCATCCACTTCGCAATAATAGAGTGTTTGCTGGGCTCCGGCAAAGCCGACAGCCGTGTAAAAAGAGGTGACACGCTCTATCTTTTCCAAAGCTACATTGTAGCCGCACTCTTCATCTATCTCTTCTTTGGATATCTGTTCTAAAGAGCTCTGCTTATCGACTATACCTGCACAGAGTTCATAGGTAAAACCATTGTCGTTATGAAGATATACCGGGGGACGAAACTGTTTTACCAGAACAAAGGCATTTTTCTGTGTATGATAGATAAGGATAGCTACGCTGTCATGCACCTTGACAATATCCCAGGCTTTTTCTATACCCTTTTGAGTGTAAAACATTCTTTGTGTCTTTACAAAAGATGAGTTCTCACACTCCCCCAATCTAATGTTTGCAATCATAAGATGATACTTGCAAGCCCTAAGAAACTTAAGAAACCGAGTACATCAGTCAGCGTTGTTAAGAGTACGGTAGAGCCAACGGCAGGATCAACATCAATACGCTTTAGAAAAAGAGGGATCAAGGCGCCAAAGATACCTGCGATTAGAAGGTTAAATATCATTGCTAAGGCGATAACAAGACCTAAAAGCTTAATATGAAACCAGAAGTAGGCTACAAAACCTATGATCACGGCAAAAAGAAATCCATTTAAAAGTGCTACTAAAAACTCTTTTATAACGGCTGTTTTTGCATTTTCTGCATCTATATCACCCAGGGCCATCCGTCTAACCATAACAGTAAGCGTCTGTGTCCCTGCGTTTCCGCCCATTGAAGCGACTATTGGCATCAATATAGCTAAGGGGATAAAGGCCGCTAAGGTCTCATCAAAGAACCCGATAACAACAGAAGCTATAATTGCTGTGACAAGGTTGATTCCAAGCCATGAGGCACGTTTTTTGAAGACTCCATAAAGCTTCTCTTCTTGTTCCGCCTCATCATCTACCCCCGCAAGGTTATAGATCTGCTCGGTTGCTTTTTCTGCCAAAACATCATATATATCATCTGAGGTGATACGTCCGATCAGCTTACCCTGCCAATCTAGTACAGGTAAAACGGCAAGGTCATATTGTTCAAACATCTTTGCGACATCATCTATCTCTTCTGTGGCTTCTACTGAAAGAAAGTGGTATTCATCTTCTGCAAGGATGTCTTTAAACTTTCTCTGAAAGTCCATGATGATAAGGTCTTCCAAGGAGATACCTGCAAGAAGTCTGTGATTATCATCTACAAGAAAAAGCTGATAAACATTTTCTAACTCACCTTCAAGTTTTAGTGTCTTAAGCCTATCAATAGAGTCTTGCACACTCTCTTCTATTTTTGCCTCAAAAAGCTCAATCTGCATCCATGCACCGGCTTGATTCTCTTCATATCCCCGAAGCTTATCAATATCTTCGCGATCTTCTTCATCAAGATGGGCAACAACAGCCTGAGATTTATCTATATCAAGATCATGAAGATCTTGTATAAGGTCGGTCGCATCATCTGACTCAAGGTCTTCAATAGCTCTAGCCAGTGTTTCTGCAGAGAGTTCTTCAAGTGCTTCATCTTTGATTTTTTCAGGTAGTTCAAGTAAGACGTCACCTAAGATATCCTCAGGAATTTTACTTAAAAGATTTAAGAACTCTTCTTTGCTTTTTGTAGTACGAACCTTTCGCAGAAGATAAGCAATATCACTAGGGTGAAGTGTACTCTCTTGCGGGTCTTGCAGATACAACTCGAAAGAGTACATCATCTCATTAAAGCGATTCATTTCTATCCTCACTTTGTA
Source organism: uncultured Campylobacterales bacterium (assembly GCA_965602745.1). Taxonomy (GTDB): domain Bacteria; phylum Campylobacterota; class Campylobacteria; order Campylobacterales; family Sulfurimonadaceae. The sequence goes on along the minus strand of CBFDAB010000021.1, from coordinate 6,926 downwards.
TAAGATCAAAGGTCTCAGAATTCAGATAATAAACATTAGAAAAAGAGAGTGCAGAAGAGACCTGCGTCTGTGCTGCCAGATGCAGAGCAACGGTTTTATTATATTCTTCTTTAACCTTAGCAAAGGCTTTTAACTTTTTGCCCTTTAGCTTGTTAGTCGTTATGCGAATCACACGGGCCGGATTTCTTGCATGTCCATTTTTATACAGACCAAAATGCAGGTGAGGCCCGGTTGAGAGGCCAGTACTGCCTACATATCCTATAGTCTGGCCTTTTTTCACATACTTACCCCGTTTAATACCCTTTCTAAAGGCTCTTTGATGGGCATAAAGCGTCATATATCCATCACTATGCTGTACTTTAATGAGTTTGCCGTATCCTCTTGTGTATCCTGCAAAAATGATCCGGCCACTTCCTGCCGCCATAATAGGTGTACCCGGTCGGGCTGCATAATCAACCCCAAGGTGTGCTCTGTATTTTTTTAAGACAGGATGGTAGCGTCTGAGTGTAAAGCCCGAACTCACACGGGAGTTCTTCACAGGACGGTTAAGCATAAAACCTTCTGCTTCTATCCCTCTTTCATCATAATATCGTTTGTCATCATTTAGATAAATATAATGCTTTTTCTTACGCATCTCTATCATTGCCACCTGCAGTTCAGGCATACTAAAGCTCTTTCCAAAGCGATATTTCTGCTCATACACCATAACAAGCTTATCACCTTTACGAAGATCACGACGGAAGTTCAAAGAGTTTTTGAAGGCATTTACAAACTGATGTGCAAGTTTTTTTGAACCGGTTGCTTTAACAATGTCATAATAAGGAGACTTTTCTATAGTAACCGTAAAAGCTTCTTGCTTAGTCGTATATTCTATTGGTGTAGATTTTAGTCTGTACTTATCTTTATCCTTATATATATGAAGCTGTAACTCTTCACTAATAGGAATCAGAACCTGTTCTACACTTGAGTTTGAATCTCTCATAATCTGAATATTGACCCCGGCATAGATCTCTTCAGTTATCGTTTGATCACTCTTATCAAGTTCATAATAGATCTTTTGAGGAAGCTTGTGATTTTGTAAAAAGTTAAGGAAGGTCTCACCGCTGTTCCATTTTGTAAACTCGACCTCAGATGAGAAAAGAAGAAAAGGCAAGAGAAGGAGGAGAAACAATCTATTCATAATTATATATACCTCTTAGTTCTATGTTTAAAATTTCAAAAGGGTATCTAATCTTCACTTATCATCCAATAAATGTGGAAAATTTAAATTCTAATTAGTCTTTAATTGTATAAAACGTATAATCTGCACATTATATTACAGAGGAACATATGCGTTTATTCTTATTTATCACACTTTTAACAAGTCATCTATTTGCTATTACCCACTCTGCGGTGCATTCGACCATCTCATCAATCAATGATGAGAAAGAATCAATCACTATATCAACCCCTGATCAGGCTCAAGTCGGTATGTACGGCCTTATTATGCATTCCTTCGATGAGACACACTCTATCGCTCTTTCTTGGGTAGAGGTTCAAAGTATTACAGGTGAGACAAGCACCCTCTCTATGACACCTATTCATAGCTTGGAGCAGAGTGCGCTGCCTAGCGGGACATGGACACCACAGCTTGGAGATGAAGTCATTCTAGGATACAACTATCACCGTGCCTTGTTGATTTCACAAAATCTAAGTGCATATAAAAAAGTAACAGCCTTTCATAAAGAACGCACATGGATTCATCCTGACATTTTCACTACCGTACTCTCTTCTCACGGTCATCCGACTCCTTTAAAAGAAGACTTTCAGTACGCCTGTAGGGTAAATAATATTGGTCTTGTCTCTTTTTCCTTTGACAACTCTATTATCACAGTTGATTGTCAAAGTTTTAAGATTTTAGAAAACAGATCAACAACAATAAAAATAGAAGAGATTCAGCTTCCTTTTTACAGCAGAATAAGCAATATAGAAGAAAATTGGTTTGGTGAGGGAAGTAGTGAACTAGAAGAGTACTCACCTTATTATATACAACTGCTTGCAGAAAATAACCCTGAAAACAAGTGGATTCAAGATTACAAAAAAGAAAAAGAAAAAGAGAAGAGCTTAGAAGAAGAAAGCAGTACTTCTTGGTTTGACAGTGTTGAGATAGGTAGAGAAGATAATGAAGATTCAAGTGTAGATATACAAAAATAATAATATTTAAAGGATAATAAATGGATAAGAAACACTTTAACCATTTTAAAGACATAGTCGGAAAAGAAAACATATATGAGGACAAGGCACATCTTATTGCCTATTCATATGATGCCACGCGCGAGCATTTTGAACCTGATGCGGTTATTTTCCCTAGGAGTGAAGACGATGTCTCACAAATCCTAAAATACTGTAATGAAAATCAGATCGTTATTGTTCCCCGTGGGGCAGGAAGTGGTTTCACAGGGGGTGCTATTCCGTCTGAGGGTGGGGTTGTTTTAGCCTTTGAGAGACATATGAATAAGATCTTAGAGATTGACATGGACAACATGGTAGCCGTAGTACAACCCGGTGTTATCAACATGGACTTGCAAAAAGCCGTAGAAGAACTCGGTCTTTTTTACCCTCCGGATCCTGCCAGTCAGGACTACTCAACTATAGGCGGAAACGTAAATGAGAATGCCGGGGGTATGCGTGCAGCCAAGTACGGTATTACTAAAGATTATGTTATGGCTATTCGCGCCGTACTTCCAAACGGAGATATCATCAAAGCCGGTAAACGCACCATTAAAGATGTTGCCGGTTATAATATTTCAGGCATATTAATCGCTTCTGAGGGAACATTAGCCGTAACAACAGAGGTCACTCTTAAACTTCTTTCAAAACCCAAGATGACAAAAACAGCTATGGGAATATTTGACTCAGTTACGGAGGCGATGCAGGCTGTATATAAGACTATGGCCGGAGGTGTAACTCCCGTTGCCATGGAATTCTTAGACAACTTGACTATTCGCGCGGTTGAACAGACTTACAATAAGGGTCTTCCTGTTGAGGCCGGAGCTATCTTAGTAACTGACGTAGATGGAAACCTTGAGAATGATTTGGATTTTCAGCTTGACCTGATAGAGCGTATTTTCAAGGAAAACGGATGTTCAGAGTTTAAACGTGCAAAAAATGATGCCGAAGCTGCAGACCTGTGGTTTGCCCGCCGTAATGCAAGTCAATGTCTTTCTATTTACGGGTCTAAAAAACTTAATGAAGATGTAACGGTTCCGCGTGCAGTCTTGCCGGAGTTATTAACAGCCTTTAATGGCATTGCCAAAAAATATAATATTAATATACCATGTTTTGGTCATACGGGAGACGGAAATGTTCATACCAATGTAATGGTTGACGGTTCGGATCCTGAGCAGGTAAAGATCGCTTATTTAGCTATAGAAGAGGTTTTCCAAGCCACCATTGACCTAGGCGGAACACTAAGTGGAGAGCACGGCATCGGTCTTGCAAAAGCCCCTTATATGTCAATGGCCTTTACAGACGAGGAGATGAATCTTTTTAACACAATTAAAAAAGCCTTTGATCCAAACAACATTTTAAATCCTCATAAAATGGGTCTGAAGTAATATTCTTTTTCTTTTGCTATAATAGCCATCAATTAGACTTCTAGTCTATAAAAAGGATGGCTATGTCTAGGCTGAAAAACATAAAACTCTCTTATAAGATCATACGAACCTATATCACCTCTTTATTTGATAAAGATATCACATTTTATGCCTCAAGCCTAAGCTTTTATACCCTCTTTACCCTTGTTCCTGTGATACTTATAGTCCTATCTATTTCAACTTCTCTTGCAAGTTTTGATGCCTTTTACGGAAATATAAAATCTTTTATTATGGAGAATATCTTACCTGTCTCATCTGATGCTTTTTCAAGTTTTATAGATAGTTTTATGCAAAATTCCATGCAGTTAAGTATCATCGGAATGGTCTCTATTATTATCTCTTCTATGCTCTTTTTTCAAAATTTTGAGTACATTGTAAATAAGATATTTAAGACAAAGCCGCGTGGTTTTTGGGAGTCACTGACTATATACTGGACCCTTCTTACACTAACACCCATCGCCCTTGTATTCTCATTTTACCTTTCAAATGAGTTGCAAACCTATTTAGGACAAAATAATTTAACAAAGGCACTAAGTACCCTAGAGCTTCTACCCTACCTTATCATCTGGTCTCTCTTCTTTCTTATCTATAAGATATCGGCAAACACAGAAGTCTCAAACCGTTCAGCAGGGATAAGTTCATTTGCAGTTTCACTCACCTGGTATATGGCGAAGATAGGTTTTGTCTCTTATGTTATACACAACAACACCTATTCAACCATCTACGGTTCATTTTCAACCCTTATTTTCTTCTTTTTATGGGTATATCTTTCATGGATTATTTTTATATACGGCTTAAAGCTTTGTTACACTATAGAAAAAGTAAGTCATGAGCAGAAGACTGAAGATACCCGTACAGTAGAAAAAGAATCTCTTAAAGATGGCCAAGAGGCTGATAAAGAGATAGATGATGAGCATCCAGAGATTGGTAAAAATCGAAGTAATAGGAATATCAAGTCCTAATATATAGTCCAAGATCGGGTCTAACAAAAAGCCCAAAGAGATTAGATGTAAAAATAGGGCTAATGGGTAAAAAAGTATAAAGGCCATCGTTAAAATTGGCGAATAGAGCTGATAAAAAGAGAAGCTTCCATAAAAATAATGTACCACCGGAAGCATACTCAGATAAACCCAAAAATGCAGTAAGATAAAACTCTGCCATGGCTTTAACTCCTTCATATGATGCAAAAATAAAAAGATATAAAAGACCCCTGCAACCGAGAACCAAAAGCCCAAGGCAAAAATAAGCTTCGGCCACAAAGCAATCAAAAAAGAGACCACTAAAAACAGAGATGCAAAAGAGAGTATCTTCATGCCTCTGTCATATAAAAAATAGGCAAAAACACTCATAGAAAAAGCACGTAACAAAGAAGGAACAAAGTCTAAAAAATAGAGATAACCAAACAAAACAGTCAAGATAAACAGAGATATATCTCTATGTGCATTTCTATAAGGAAAGTATCTTCCCTGAATGGGTTTATAGAGTAATTTCAAGATAAAAAAGAGTAGAAGACTCAGTACACCTAAATGAAAACCACTAATGGCTAAAAGATGATTGATTCCCAGAGCTGAGAGTTGATGACGCAAAGACGGGGGAATAGAGCCCGCGAAGAAAAGAGCATTATACAAGTGCCCAGTGCCGGGTGTATGAAGCTGTTTTAGCTTGTGCATAAGAGTATATCGAAACTCTTTTCCTTTTAAGCGGGAGAGTATTTGAGAAGGGACATAAAAGCCTTTTAAATAAGAGGTAAAATCCAGCTTATCTGTAAAAAGTCTTATACTTAAGTAGTTTCCCTCTATCTCTTTAAGGTTTTCTCTGGAGCTAGTATAAAAGCCGAAGCCTTCTGTACTTTGATGTTTCAAGACCCAGTAATTTTTTTTCTTATACTGCTTTTCTACCCAGACGGTAGTGATATAATCATCAAATTGCGTTAGTTTTTTGAACTGTTTGTATTCTATAAATATAGAAACACAAAAGAGAGAGAGTAACATGCTTAAAACAAAAGCTTTATCCCTATAGGAAAGAAAAAGTTCTGTCTTAGATAGTAGGGAAAGAGATGCTCTCACTTCCAAGATCCATTTGGGCATCTGTCGTTTGAACATTCTCAAATGAGATTTCCACACCTCCAAAAATCGGTGCATCTATAAATCGTGTTAATTTTTTCTGGAAGAGAAGCTTAACATGTCCCGTAGGACCATTACGCTGTTTTCCGATAATGATCTCGGCCTCTTCTTCTTCTTTTTCTATATAAGTCGAGGTGAACTCTTTACCGTCAGCCTTCGCTGCTTTTTCACGTTCTTTCTCTTCTTTATAAAGGTAAACATCATCACGGTAAACGAACATAATGATATCCGCATCCTGCTCGATCGCACCCGATTCACGGATATCTGAAAGCATCGGACGTTTGTCGTTACGTGACTCAACCCCACGGTTCAACTGAGAAAGTGCGATGATAGGCATCTCAAGTTCACGCGCAAGCATCTTAAGTCCACGAGAGATCTCCGAGACTTCAGCCTGTCTATCACGTCCGGCTGTCTGCATGATCTGCAAGTAGTCGATAACAGCCATCTGAATTTCTGGATGTTGAGACTTCAATTTACGAAGTTTAGAGCGAAGCTGATTAATGGTTAATCCTGCCCCATCGTCCACAAATAGTTTAGAATTATTCATCATATCCAGACTTGAATTCAAACGAGACCACTCTTCATCATTCAAATCACCAACACGGAGTTTTTGCAAGAATATAGAGGTATGTGCAGATAAAAGACGTAACATTAACTGTTCAGCAGGCATCTCCAAAGAGAAAAAGGCGATACCGTTTCCAAGCTGCATCTGATTCAAGACTATGTTTAGGGCAAATGAGGTCTTACCCATAGCAGGTCTGGCCGCGATAATAATAAGATCACCCTTACCAAATCCCGTTGTCATTTTGTTAAGCTCTGCAAAACCTGTATCCACGCCGACAAGAACAGAGTTCCCCCTCGCCTTCATCTCTTTGATGTATTCCATAGTATCAAAGGTTATTGACGGAGCATCTTTAAAGTCAACATTTTCATGCGCTTGGGTTATCTCATAAAGCTTCTTTTCTACTATATCTATGACTTCGGAACTAGGAAGGTCTTCTTCCATCGTTACACGTTTTATCTCCGTTGTCAGGGTCAAAAGCTTACGCTTGACAGCCTTGTCTTTTATCTCATTTACATAGGCTATTGTATTTGAGATAGGATTAGAAGAGAGGATGTCTAGAAGTACAGCCTCATCAAAACGCTTCTTTGAGTTAAGACGCTTTTT
>CBFDAB010000020.1:0-25331 GCA_965602745.1 uncultured Campylobacterales bacterium | reverse complement strand
AGAAGCCCTCGATGCCTTTAATACCTTAGGTAAAGATGACATTATCCGCTGTTCTTCTTGTTTAAACCTCGTTCATGAAATAGATATAAAAGATGATTATTGTCCTGAATGCGGTGTTAAAATTGAGGTGGCTAAAAAAAGAAGAGAAGGTTATATCCCTGTTGGTACGATAAAGACCTTAGAAACAGTTCTTAAAGACATGGGAAAAGATGTAGCTTTGGCGCGCCGAGGTCAGAGGATGTGGCAACTCGATATAGGTTCTTCAAGGATTGAGATCTCATATTATGATAATGGTGTAATAGTAGCAGATGCTTCACTCTGCCGACTTCCTCATGTTGATATAGAAAAGATCTATCACTTTATGCTTGAAGAAAACACAAAAATGGACTATCTACAGTTTTCTATTTTGGACAACTCTATCATGCTCTCATATATAATCATCGACAGCTCTTTAGAAGAAAAAAATGGAGCCGTTGCACTTGGAAGACTTTTTTCAAAGGCTGATATATATGATGATATACTTATAAAAAATTATGGTGCGAGTCTTATCAAAAAAGATGATTAAATACCAGTCTAAAGGGAAAAAATGAGCGAATACACACACATAGTCTGTCCTTACTGTAACGGAACTAACCGCATACCTTCTACAAGTACACCCACTGAGGCAAAATGTGGGCGCTGTAAAAAGTCTATCTTAGATACAAAACCTATAGAGCTAAGCCCCCAGAACATCCAGCAACATCTTGAGAAAAATGACATTCCAGTAATAATAGACTTCTGGGCACCCTGGTGCGGACCGTGTAAAATAATGGGTCCTGCCTTTGAGCAGGCTTCTCATAACTTTAAAGCACGCGTACGTTTTGCAAAGGTAAATACTGAAGATCAGCAGAGCCTTGGAGCACATTTTAATATCCGTTCTATCCCCACACTCGTCTTATTCAAAAATGCAAAAGAGGTTGACAGAATATCGGGAGCATTGGATGCAAATCAACTAATAGACTGGCTCAAAAAAAAGATCTGATCGCATAACAAATTCAAATAATTGTGACAGACTTCAAATGAATTTTATATTTGTGATAAAAAATTATAAAATATTTTAATTTTTAGTGTAAAATAGTCTTATAATGGAAGGAATCTCTTAATGAAGATAAAAAATAAGTACAAGAGCATAGAGACCCTGCATGAAAACGACTCGACTATCGTGCACAGAGCACTTCGACTCAAAGACAATCACAGCGTAATCATAAAATCACTCAAACCTTCCGCCAGAAATGAAGAAACGCTTGCGCACTTCAAGAACGAACAGGAGATACTTCCGCAATTTAAGTCAAAAAACATCGTCAAACTTCTCGATGTCATCTCGATCCCGCCAGAATATATACATGTCCTTGAAGACATAGGGGGAAGTTCACTGTATAACCTGCTTTTGTACAAAGAGTTCAGTGTCGCCGAGATACTTGATATTGCACTTTCCATTACCAAAGCAATAGATTTGATCCATAAAAAAGAGATCATTCACGCAGATATAAGTCCCAAGAACATCGTCTACAACTCACAGACCAGCCTTCTTCAGATCATTGATTTTGGCCACTCTTTTTCCAAAGACAAGAGTAAACCTAACCAAAACACTAACTCCATCACATCAGGCAATCTCTTCTATATGTCACCGGAACAGACGGAAATGACCCTGTCAAAGATGGATGAGCGCAGTGATCTTTACAGTTTGGGGATGACACTTTATCACCTCCTTCTGGGACATGCACCCTTTGAGGCTCTTGACCGTCAGGAACTTATCCATAAACAGATAGCCATGACCCCTGTTTCTTTGTATAAACTCAATAACAGTATTCCTATTGTGCTCTCAGATATCGTTGATAAGCTTATACAAAAAGACCCCAATGCCCGGTATCAAAACTGTAAAGCACTTGAGCATGACCTTAAACACTGTGTACAAAACATCAGCCGTTCTGGTGAGATAGCTCCTTTTCCTATCGCTACTCAAAATCGTCCGAAGATTGAGATAGGAGCAGAGATCTTTGGGCGAGAAGCTGAGCTCAAACGTTTACAAGAAGAGGCAAAAAAGCAATTTTCGGATATTCCGGTCAATGTACTGGTCTCCGGTGTTTCCGGCATAGGCAAAACCCGGCTTATTGAAGCCTTTCTCACCTACTTCGATCCAAAAAGATTCCAGGTCCTAAAAGGAAGTTTTGAACAGTACCGCAGCAATCACTCTTATCTTGGACTCAAACAACTTTTTGTCCAACTGCACACAATGCTGATGAGTCAAGCAGTTCAGACGGACTTCTCTGCATTATCTGACAAACAGATCTCTCTTTTAACGTATATCTTTCCAGACTTGAAAAAACTCTTTCCTCAGGAAAATAAGACAGATCTTTCTTCCAAAGATACGCAGAACAGTCAGCTTGAAGCGGCCGTCAGCTCTTTTCTAGCACTTATCGCTACACAAAAATCACCTCTTATCCTTTTTATTGAAAATTTTCAATGGGCGGATGACGCTTCTTTGGAACTTATACAAAGGGCTATTGTCGATACAGACAACCCTTATATCAGCCTTATCTGTTCCTATCGTGACAATGAGGTGCAAAAGAACACCAAGGTAGCACAATTCATCCAGTATCTGCAAGATGACACCCAAGGTGATTTTTTACATATCAGCCTTGTCGGATTGGATAAAAACGCACTTGTGAAGATGCTTGAACATACTTTTTGTGAAAAGAACAAAAACATCTCCTCACTCGCTTCTATCGTGCATAAAAAAACAGGCGGCAATCCATTTTACGTCAAATCCTTTCTCGAGCATATCATCGAAAGAGGTGATGTATCTTTTGAAAAAGGCAAATGGAAATATTCTCTTGAAAAGATAAAATCCATAAGTGCCAGCATCAATATAGCAGATATCATCACCAGTAAATTTGAGAGATTAAACCAAAAAGAACGATCCTATCTGCAGTATCTTGCTCTATTGGGAAATCGCTGTGCTCTTGATCTCGCTCTTGAAATAATGGAAAGTCTGCACTTTGACAAGGAGCTGCATAAGAAAATTTTTTCCAGTGATATCATCGATGTGGATGAGGGGTTCTATCAGTTTGCCCACGATAGGATCTATGAAAATATCTATAATTCAATAGATCAGGATAAAAAACGCCATATTCATCACGGCATAGGAAAATATTTAGAACGTCTGTACACAAAAGGCCTCTATTCAGACAGTATAACACTTACACATCATCTCAACGGCGCTTACGACAAGGGTCCTCTTCCTAAAAGACTATTTTCTCTTAATCTCGTCGGGCTTGAAGAGATGCTGGTGAGTAATGCCTATACACTTGCGTTGGAGACAGCCAACTGGATACAGAGCTGTTTTTCCGACTCAAAGTTTTCTAATCAAACGCATACAAATGTGTTTCACTTCAGGTCTTTAGAAGTAAGGATATTTTATCTGAATGCTCTGCATGACAAAGCCCTCAAGCAGATCAAACTACTCATTAAAGATACCAGGACTACCCGTGAAAGACTTGCCTGTTTTACACTTTTCAAAGATGTCTGTGTTACGCAGGGAAAAGATTTCAAAGAGCTTCTTCTTTTTGGAAATATGATCCTCAAAAGCTTGGGTCTTAAGACACCTGATACTCAAGAAGAGACAGGCCTGCGTGTAATGGAACTTCAAAAGAAGATCAAATTAAGCCCTTTGACTCAAAGACCCACTGATATCCTCCAACTGGCATCCATAAAGGACCTTTCCCAGAAGAAGATCATGTCCTTGCTTGTCGATTATTGGGAAGGCGCCTATTATCTCACCGATATAGAACGGATGAAATGGGCATATCTTACTATCTTAGAATATTCCTTCAAATATGGGAACTCAACTGAGTCCTGCTTTGCTTATGTCCTTTACGGCGCGCAACTGGTCTCAGAAAAAGCCTATAAACAAGCTTTCCTATTTGCGGAGGTATCTCTAAAGCTAAATGCACGATTTGATGACAAGGCTATGCTTCCGAAGGTCCATAATTTTGTTGCTAACTTCATCAACCCATACACTAAACCGCTTCTGTCAAATCTTCCCTTATACCAGAAAAGTCTTTCTCAAAGCAAACTCAATGGTGACCTTATCTTCGGTACATGGGCAAACTTTCTTATGCATTTTTCTCACTACCTCAGCGGTACGTCTTTAGAGACATGCCGTAAAAGCATCTCTCTTGAAAACCGTTTTATTATGGAATCAGGCGATGCAAAGATGATCTCCATCTTCAAGGTCCTTATTCAGACTATTGACACCTTGCAAGACGTGGAGTATCTGGATACAGATGAAGAAGAGACGGCTATACATATCTGGCAAGATGAAAAGTTCTATCCTGCACTCGCCTGGTATGGCATCATCAAAGCCCAGGACTGTTACCTTGACGGTGAGTATGAAAAAGGGCTTGACTATCTATTGAGCTACGCGCACACAAGCTCCAATGAGGTGATCATGTTTCCAAAGATCCGCCTTCATTTTATACGGGCCCTGCTTCTTATGGGAAAAAGTAAAGCCTTAGATAGCTCAGAAAAGGCGCTGCTCAGCTCAGACCTGGATGAGTTTGCATCCTTTGCCAAAGCATCGGCACGAAACTTCAAGTTTGAAACACTTTTATTAAAGGCGGAAAACACCAAACACCTGAAATCACATTGGGACAGTGCAAAACAATATGACCTTGCCTTACAAGAGTCGCAAAGAGTAAAAAATCCATTTTACCATGCCTTAGCAGGTCTCGCTGCCGGCCGCTTTTGGGATGAAATAAGCTATAAGGACCTAAGCCACTCTTATTTTAACGAGGCGATCATCGGATTCAATCAGTGGGGAGCTTATGCCAAAGCAAAACGTCTGAAAAATCTGTTATCTTCACCGGTACCGTTTATTGAGGGCATGAAAGAGAGCAGCCTCAGAACCTCCTCCTATTCAAAAGCATCTACCTCAAACCTGCAGACACTGATCAAACCATTTTTTAAACTGACACAGGCACAGAACAATGCTGAACTGATCTCAGTCTTGATGAAGACAATTCTGGAAACAGCTACTGCCAGTAAAGCGGTACTGATATTCAAAGAAGACAAGCTCTTTAAGATAAAGGCTGAAATTGATTTTAAAAAAGCTCAGATAACGACTTATGACCTTGAGCTTGATAAATCATCTATAATCCCGAACAAGCTTATCTCCTATGCCATCAACACTGAAGAACGAGTCAACGTCAATTATCCTGCAAAAAATGGACAGTTTCAATCGGACAGCTATATAAATACAGTCAAACCCGCTTCATGTCTTGTTATTAGTACATTTCTTGAAGGTTCGATCAAGGGCCTCCTTTATCTTGAAAATGAAAGCGTCATCACACCCTTGAGTGAAGAGACAGAAAAGACCCTTGAACTTTTATTGACCCAAGCTACCATCATCTTTAAAAACACCTCTCTTTTTGAGACCATTACAAAAAGCCAGGATAGTCTCAATAAGGCACAGGAGATATCTCACGTAGGAAGCTGGCAATACAACAGTGTCGACGGTACCATCATATGGTCTGCAGAGACCTATCGTATCTATGAAATGGAGCCTTATAGTCTTGATATTGATTATCTATGGTTTACGGAGCACTTGCATCCTGATGACAGTAGTTATGTTCAAGACGCTGTTGACAAGGCCCTCAAAGGAGATCGGATTTATGATGTTCGGCACCGTATCATAAGCTCAACAGGAAATGTAAAGACCGTTCATCAGCGTGCAAACGTCTACATAGATAACGGTATTCCCAAGATGACAGGTACAGTACAGGACATTACAGAAGAGACTAAGTCAGAAGAACTCATTTACAGCCTTTCTCAAGTCGTTGACCAGAATCCTTTTACAACTATTATCACAGATACGGAGGGTGTCATCACACACGTCAACGCGCAGACGCATAAGATGACGGGGTACTCGGATGATGAACTCCTGGGTAACAACATGAAAGTCTTCTCTTCTAAAAAACACTCCAAAAAACTGTATAAAGAGTTATGGAAGACGATAAAAGACGATAAAGCCATCTGGAGAGGCACGATTATCAACAAGATGAAGAATGGGGATCTTAGAAATTGTGCCTCGACGATCTTTCCTATTTTCAACACAAGTCACGAGATAGTCCATTTCGTCACTATCCAAGACGACATCACAGAAAGCATTGTCAGAGAAAAACTCTTTTTAATACAGACGCGGCAGGCCCAAATGGGTGAGATGCTCTCTATGATCGCACACCAATGGCGTCAACCCCTGGCGGTCATTAGCGCCTTGATGAACAAAGAACGTGTGAAGATTGCCCTGAACAAGTTCAATCCGGATACCATCATCAATAATTATGATGAGATAGAGACTCAGGTCATGCACCTTTCCAATACGATCAATGACTTTAGAGATTTTTTCAAACCTGATAAGAAAGCCACTGAAACGAAAAGTTCAATAATAATCAAAAAAGCACTTTCTCTGAGCGAACACATTCTTGCACAAAGCAATATCAAAGTTAAGATAGATTATATTGTTGACAGTAGCTATACCACCTTTGAGAGGGAACTTGAGCAGGTTCTCTTAAACCTTATAAGTAATGCTAAAGACGCCTTTTTAGAGCGTAAGATCAAAGATCCTTCTCTCACATTGAGCAGCAATGAGATAGACGGTAATGCTGTGATCACAGTAGAAGACAATGCAAACGGTATTGAAGAATCGGTAATGGACACTCTGTTCTTGCCGTACACGTCAACAAAAATGGAACGGCAGGGAACAGGATTGGGTTTGTATATGTGTAAGACTATCATAGAAGAGCATTGTCACGGTGTGATCACGTCTGAAAACACTAAAAACGGTGCGAAGTTCACTATCTCTATCCCTTTGAAGGAAAGCGATGAATAATTCCAATGCCATTCAACTCTTGTATAAAGAATGTAAACTCTTAGACCTTCTGTACGTAGAGGATGACAAATTGCTTTCTGCAGCGATGTACAAGACCTTGAATGAATTTTTCAACTCTGTCACTGTTGCCTACGACGGAGACGAAGGGCTTGAACTCTACAAAAAATCTCCGTTTGATATTGTCCTTACTGATATTATGATGCCAAAGATGGACGGACGGCAGATGGCGCGCAGTATTCGCGAGATCAACCCGAAGCAGAGTATCATCGTACTCTCTGCCAATGAAGAGTCAGCTTATCTTATGGAGCTCATCGAGATCGGTATTCATAAATTTGTTCAAAAGCCCCCTAACCTTCAACGTCTGGCAGAAGCCCTGCTCGAACTTGCCGTCAATATCAACAACGCCAAAAAAGTCGCGCAACTGGCCCTCGAGACAAAAGATGAACTGGCGGAGAGTAAAGAACTCTTACGAAATATCATCGATACCGTACCCGTGCGGATATTTTGGAAAGACAAGAACTCAAAGTACCTGGGTGCCAATAAACTTTTTGCCAAGGATGCAGGGTTTAAACATCAATCCGAACTCATAGGAAAGAGCGATTTCGACCTGCCTTGGCAGGACGAGGCACAGGGCTATATTGATGATGATAGAGCCGTGATCGAAAATGGAAAAGAAAAGATATCCTATGAAGAGGAACAGACCCTTCCAAATGGCAAAAAATCATGGCTTACAACATCCAAAACTCCTCTACGAAACGAAAACAACGAGATAGTCGGTGTTTTGGGAAGCTATATGGATATCACACCGCAAAAAGAGGCCATGTTTTCTGTACAAAAAGCACGCGATGCCCTTGGATATCAGGCAGAGCATGATATGCTCACCGGACTGCCTAACCGGACTCTATACTTTGACCGTTTGCATCAGTCCATAAAAAAATCTGCCCGTAACAATACTAAGACGGCCATCATCTTTATAGATCTTGACCGTTTTAAAGAGATCAATGATTCTTTGGGACATGCGACAGGCGACTGGGTAGTCAGACTATTAGGAAAACGGTTAAAATCGTATATTAGGGGTGTAGATACACTTGCACGCTTTGGCGGTGATGAGTTCCTCATCCTGATCGAGTCCGTTGATGATCTAAAGGATGTAAAAGAGGTCTTGACTAAGCTTGTACATTCGATGGAAAAGCCTTTTGATGTACATGGCCATTCTCTTCACCTTACCCTCAGTGCAGGTGTCAGTATCTATCCTGATGACGGAAATGACCCTGAGTCTTTGATACGAAATGCAGATACCGCTATGTACAAGGCAAAGGATGAGGGACGAAACACCTATCGTTTTTACACCAAAGAGATGACTCAACAAAGTCTTTCGCATATGGTCATGTCAAAGAATATACGTGACGCACTTGATAATAAAGAGTTTATGGTTTACTATCAGCCGCAGATCGATGCAAAAGAGAACAAACTTCTGGGAATGGAAGCCCTGATACGATGGAAGACATCTGATGGAAAATTTATCTCACCCGCAGAGTTTATACCCGTAGCGGAAGCTTACGGGCTTATCGACAAGATCGGAAAGTATGTCTTTGCCGAAGCGAGTGCTCAGATCACACAATGGTATGCCAAGGGATACAATCCAGGGAGAATGGCTATTAATCTCTCTGCCATTGAACTTCAACAAAAAGAATTCGTAAAAGATATTAAGGCAGAAATAGATTCCATTAACTGTAAACCCCAATGGCTGGAACTTGAGATCACTGAAGGGTATACGATGAAACATCCTGAGGCTGCCATCAAGATGCTCAACGAGATCAAAGACCTTGGAATCAAGCTCTCAATAGATGACTTTGGAACGGGATATTCTTCTCTTTCATATCTTAAAAAACTTCCTATACATAAACTTAAGATCGATCAGTCTTTTGTTGCTGAAATACCAGGGAACAGCAATGATGAAGCCATTGTCGATTCCATTATATCATTAGCCAAGACAATGAACTTCAAGGTCATCGCCGAAGGGGTCGAGACAAAGCAGCAGCTAGAATTTTTAATTCAAAAAGGGTGTCATAATATACAGGGTTATTATTATAGCCGTCCTATGCCCGCAAATGAGATGGAAGAGTTTATAAAAACTTTTGAAAAGTAAGCAGAGATATCTGTACTTGCTCTTCATCTTTATAATAAAAGAGACTTCCATATTACTTATATTTAACTTTTTCTTTACAGCAAGACATTAACTAAACATGATATTTAGAATAATTACTTTACAATATCGCCATAATACTTTATAACACTAGGATTTTATATGTTTTTAGACTTTGATGTTAACCTTGAGACCGCGATAGATGAACTTTCATTACTTTTAGAAAAAAGTAAAAAAGAGATAGATGAACTGCTAAGTATAGAAAAAAAGAGCTATGCGAACTTTGTCAAACCATTTGAGATGATAGATGAACGCTTAGAATGGTTCTTCACCCCTATTTCTCATCTAAATTCCGTCAATAATTCCGAAGAGACACAGGCAGTATATGCAGATGCACTTCCTATCTTAACCGAGTACGGTACTGAGATCTCTCAAAATGAAGCAATATTTCAAGCCTTTAAGACTATCAAAGAAAATGAAGAAAAAGAGTTAAATCAAGAGCAAAACCAAGTTTTAGATCATAACATTCGTGACTTTAAGCTTAGCGGTGCACATTTAGAGCAGACTAAAAAAGACCGCCTGAAAGAGATAAACCTTAGAAAAAGCACCCTTACAAATGACTTTTCTCAAAACCTTTTGGATGCCACAAATTCCTATGAGCTTATCATTACAGATGAAAAAGATGTAGAAGGGCTCCCTGCTTCTGATCTGGAAGGAGCAAAACAGGAAGACGGCACCTACAAGTTTACACTTCAGATGCCTTCTTATATTGCTTATATGACTTATGGAAAAAACCCTTCTCTTAGAGAAGAACTTTATAAGGCATATACGACACGTGCTCCTCAAAACGCACAGATCATAGATGAACTTATGCAACTTCGTCAAGAGATGGCACAGCTTCTTGGCTTTGACAACTTTGCAGAACTCTCTATTTCCCCTAAAATGGCCCCCTCAACAGATAAGGTCATAAACTTCTTAGAAGAGCTGGCGCATGCATCTCAGACTCAGGCAAAGAGTGAACTGGCAGAACTTGAAGCCTTAGCCAAAAAAGAGGGTCAAGATAAGATATCCAGCTTTGACACGGCCTATTATTCCGAGATACTGAAAAAAGAAAAATATGATATAGATGAAGAAGAGTATAGACCATATTTTGAGCAAAACTCTGTTGTTCAGGGTCTTTTTGACTTCTTACACCGTCTTTTAGGTATAGAGTTTAGAGCCTCAGATGTTAAACTCTGGGATGAAAAAGCCTCGGCTTATGACCTCTATTTTGACAACAACTTACGTTCACGTCTATACATAGACCTTGAAGCACGCTCTTCAAAACGCGGTGGAGCATGGATGAACAACTGGCAGACACATTGTCAAGACGAAAAAGGCGAGACTGTTTTATCTTCTGCTTATATAGTCTGTAACTTCCCTGCCTCAACGCAAACATCTCCATCTCTTCTTCGACATGATGATGTGGTCACACTTTTTCATGAGATGGGACATGCCCTGCACCATATGTTAAGCAAGGTAAACGAAAGTTCTGTAAGCGGAGTAAACGGGGTTGAGTGGGACGCAGTTGAGTTTCCTTCTCAGCTTTTGGAAAACTTCGCTTATGAACCGAAGGTACTGAAGCTTTTTGCCAAGCATCATGAGACAGCAGAGGTACTATCAGATGAGATGATAAACAAACTGGACAAATCACGCAACTTCCAGTCTGCTATGGGAATGCTTCGTCAACTTGAATTTTCGATCTTTGACTTTAAGCTTCATATGAAACTGCATACAGGAGATCAGGTACAAGCTCTTTTAGACTCTATCAGAGATGAGTTCAGCCTTCTTAAGCCTCCAAGCTATAATAAGTTTCAAAACGGCTTTGCACATATCTTTGCAGGCGGTTATGCGGCAGGTTATTACTCTTATAAATGGGCAGAAGTCCTTTCAGCGGACGCCTTCTTCCATTTTGTCGATAACGGTATCTTCGAAGAAGAGATCGCTGCCTCATACAGAGACATCATACTTGGACTTGGGGGAAGTGAAAGCATGTCTTCTCTTTTTGAAAAGTTCATGGGAAGAGAGCTTGATACGACAGGTCTTCTGCGACTTAACGGCATCGCCGCGTGAGAAGCCTCTGGTTTCTTCTAGTTTTAACACTCTCGCTTTTTGGAGGAACC
Organism: uncultured Campylobacterales bacterium; assembly: GCA_965602745.1. Classification (GTDB taxonomy): domain Bacteria; phylum Campylobacterota; class Campylobacteria; order Campylobacterales; family Sulfurimonadaceae. The sequence continues at coordinate 14,095 of CBFDAB010000020.1, read as the reverse complement.
ACCGTGAAAATTTCGACTTATAATGTAGAAAACCTCTTTGACCTGAAATACGACGGGACAGAATACAGCGAATACATCCCCAACACCGTCTGGAAATGGAATGCCAAGACCTACAGACAAAAGCTCAAGAACATAGCCCGAGTCATTGTAGATATAAACCCCGACATCATCTCTCTAACAGAAATCGAATCCGATATAGCTCTAAAAGACCTTCAGGCAGAGGTCTCACGCCAAGGCCTCTACTTTAGATACAGAGCAATAGCGAATAAAAAACAGACAGCCGTAAAAAATGCCATCTTAAGTAAATATCCTATCCGTAAAAAAGAGATAGCAATTTCTCAAAGCCGAGGCACAAGAAATATTTTAGAAGCCACAGTAGTAATAGAAGGCAAACCCATATACATCTATGTCAACCACTGGAAGGCGAAGTCAGGACCTGAGAGTAAACGCATCAAATATGCAAAGGCGCTTAAAAAACGACTAGACCAGCTTCCTTCAAATGCCGACTATATACTCACCGGTGACTTTAACGCCCATTATGAAGAGCATAAGAGCTTTGTCAAAAAACGAAAACATAATGACACCAAAGGTATAACAGGTATTAATCATATCTTAAAGACAATAGACACAAATTCCGAGCTTTTTACAAAGCAAAGTCTTACTAAAGATGGTAACTACAACCTATGGATGGAGCTTCCAAAAGAAGAACGCTGGTCTCATATCTTCAAAAGTAAAAAAGAGGCTCTGGACCATATCATCATCTCCCCTTCTCTAGTAGAACAAGATAAGAGCCATTATATAGAAGGAAGTTTTGACAGCTTCAAAGCAGACTATCTCTTCACAAAAAATAAAAAGCGCTTTTACAGATGGCAAAGAAGTAGAACAAGACCACTTCATCACACAGGAAAAGGCTACTCCGATCATCTGCCTATCTCTGCTGAGTTTTATATAGACTGAGACAGTACTATCTTATAGTGTCCAATCAAAGCTAGTGATTTGTTCACTGACTACCTCTATCTCTGTTTCAATATAATACGGCCCGTAAATACCATTTACATCATATTTAGCAATAATCAAGTCATAAGTGCCTGCCGCTAGAAATGCCAGTGTATAGGCACCACTCTCTTTAATCCTTGTACTGCTGACCGCATTGGCAAAACGTATATCAGCTGAATCTAAAGGTTCAGGGTCATATTCTTCATTAATATCCCATGTAGATAATCCATTTACGTATTCATATGCATAAATCACATATCTGCTATTAATATCAAGATTACTTACTGTTCCTTTAATCTTACCAGCTTCATCTGTTACGACAAGTTTTATAGTCGGTTTCAATTTATAATAGCTCCCGTTAGCAGAACTTATAACTGATTTTCTAATATCAAAATCAGCCGTCATATTTACTACACCATTAACCGGAACATCATAATTACCTATTGCTTTGTAACCTGTTTGCGATCCGCTCGGCACATACAGTGTTTCATTTGTATCGTTGTTAAATTCAATAAAACACCCCGTATTGCTCTGAGGTGGTTGACTCTCTTCAGCAGCATCTAGCATAAAGCGCATCTGTGTGTACTTTCCTGCAGGCATATGAAAATCACCTAATGAGATACTATTTCCATCTTGCCAATCTAATAAATTTATTGGATTGATAGAAGTGTTAAAATCTTCCATAGTTTTCCAGCCACCTTGAGTATGGTACTCAATCCCAGTAATTGTAATGTAAACACCTGTTACATTATCATCGTCGACTAATGGCGCATCGGTAAGACCTAATGAAACTGTTCCTGTTCCCTCGCTGCTGCTACCGCTCCCGCAACCGGCAAACACTAGTGCTAAGACCAAGGCAGAATAAATTATAAATCGACTTGTACTCATATCTAACTCCTTATAAGTTCTCATATTAATATATTATGTAGGCTAATTATATCTATGCTATTGTTATATTAAAATAAATTACAAACTGTTGTTATTTGGTGCTAGTAGCTATTATGGTTCGATCTTATCCCTCGGGGGAATGTTTTTGAGAATGAAGAATGAAAAGAACAGTGCGTAAAAAAATTGATATTCATCAGCAGAGCAAAATTTTTCGTTGTCACTTTGATTTTTCAACTGATATTGCTCATAAGCTTGAATACTTTTATCTAAAAAAACACAAAACTCGATTTGCTAAAACAGTTGAGTTTTTTTAACGCCAAAGTTTATCTGGAGAAAGAAGGTTTTATAGAATTCACTCATACAGTTGAAGAAGAAGTTCTAAAACAAAATAATTTAAAAGTCTATAAAAAAAATTTAGTTGGTGGTAAGACAAGGTTATTTCACTTTATCAATTCAAACATCGAGAATGACTTAAGCTTTGATGAATTGGAAAAACATTATAAAAAAATATTTGGATGTGAAAAATTGATAAAAGGCAAGTAAATTGAACTAAAGAACGACAAAATTGAATTCTTAGTTCATGATTTAAAACAAAGCATCGAAGAGAAATAGTTTCCCCTGCGGGCAAACTATTTCTTGACTAAAACGTTATTCTGCTTGCTTAGAAAGCTCTAAGCTATCCACCCACCGCCGATAAGCTTATTCCCATCATAAAAGACAGCAGCCTGACCCTTGGCGACACCAAGAACAGGCTCAAGAAGCTTAACAGTCGCTGTCTCACCTGATATCTCCACATGACAAGGTACTGCCGTCGTACGGTAGCGAAGCTTAACAGTTGTGTCGAAACTCGTTCTCTCATCAAACATATTCATATCTCGAAGTTTGACATCGTAACACTCTAGTTCATCTTTTAGACCTACCATGATCTGATTTGTATCAGGGAGTATCTTTGTTACAAAATGGGGGTCATGGGCTCCGTGAACGGTAAAGCCTTTGCGCTTGCCTATAGTGTAATGCATATAACCCTTATGCTCACCGACTACATTTCCGTCTTTATCGATGACCTCACCGGGTTGATCGACTTGAACAAAGTTCTTTAGAACATCTGTATATGTCGTCTCTACAAAACATATCTCAGAAGACTCGGCTTGAGAGGCGAAAGACTCTAGGCCTTCTATGGATGCCGCATACTCTTTTATCTCTTTTTTATGTCGTGTGCCTAAAGGAAAGATAAGACGCGGAAGTATCTCTTTTTGAATGTAAAAAAGGAAATAACTCTGATCTTTTGTATCATCTTCGGCTTGAAAAAGGTTCTTCCCGTCTGTTTGGATGTAGTGTCCCGTAGCAAGATAATCTGCGCCTACCTCATCTGCGAACTTAAGCATCTCTCCAAACTTGAGGTTACGATTACACAGTGCACATGGGTTTGGCGTCTCACCGTCTTTATAGGTCTGAATAAAAGGATCAACAACCTTCTGCTTAAAGATCTCTTGCAGGTCAAGTATGTGCAGTTTAACACCGGCGAAATCAGCTGCTTTTTGTGCTCTTAGCTGATGAATCTCATGATACCCCGGTTTTGAGTGTAGTTTCATATATACACCCTCGACCTCATATCCTTCTTCTAGTAATAGAAGGGTTGAGACAGTTGAATCAACCCCTCCGCTCATACCGATTAATACTTTTTTATTTCCCATCTATATTCCTAAACTAAATATCATAAGAGTCTTTTTTCTTGACAATATCAGGATTTTTTACGAAGTCTGATATTGAGTGATAATATTTCGTATCTCCCATTCCGACTTCTTTTAATGCTTCCATCTGAATAGCTAAAGAGGCTTTTACCTGCTCTGCTATGTGGTCAAGATCATCTGTAAGCGTAATAATATCTAAATCTTCTACATCTATCATACCCTCGGCGAATAAGGTGTTTTTGATAAAATCCATCAAAGGTTGAAAAAACTTCACCCCGACGACAAATATCTTCACCCCGGCGACCTTCTTCGTCTGCACAAGCGTCAGTGCTTCAAAGAGTTCATCAAGTGTTCCGAAACCACCTGGGAAGATGACATAGGCTATAGAGTATTTGACAAGCATGACCTTTCGAGAGAAGAAGTAGTCGAAGGTGCGCTCTTTAGTCGTATAGGGGTTAATAGTCTGTTCCATAGGAAGGTCGATATTTAGACCTATGGATTCCACATCAGGATTGTTATATGCACCCTTATTGGCGGCTTCCATGATACCCGGGCCGCCTCCGGTTATAACATTAAAGCCTGCTGCACCAAGCTTGTCCCCTAGTATCACAGCATTCTTATAATATGTGTGTTCTTTATCAGTTCGTGCGGATCCAAATACGGTAACAGAAGGGCCAAGATCCCCGAGTTCATCAAAACCATGGACAAAATCAGCAATAATCTTAAAAACAGACCATGTATCTGCTGATTTTATATCTTTTGCATATCTCTCTTGTAAAACACGTTGTGCTTTTCTTCGGCGTTCCATAGAATATCTCCTAAAATCATAATAGTTAATTATCTTAGCACATTATATGTAAACTAAAAAATCTAATAATGCTTTTTAAGCTAGCCTTTTAACTGATGAAGACGGTCTGTCTTACTACCTATAGTAGTGATCTGAACACCAAAGTTACCATCAACGATCACAACCTCACCTTGGGCAATAACATGATTATCGACTAAGATATCCAAGGGATCATTTGCAAGTTGGTTAAGCTCGATAACAGAACCGATATCCATACTTAAAACATCACGCAAAAGCATCTTTTTCTGTCCAATACGCACACGAACAGGCAGCTTTACATCCATAATTAGATTGATATTGTTTTCAGTATCACCTGCAAAGGCAGCTGAACCCGAAGGTGCAGCTTGAGACGCGGCTTGAGGCGCGGCTTGAGGTGCCTCTTGAAAGCTTGGCTCTGCAGATGCTTCTTCTGCGTTTAAAGCCTTTTCAATGTTTTCATCAACGATAAACATCAACAAGGACTTTATATCTCCCAAAGAGAAGTTATAAACAAACATCTTTGAGTATGACTCAAGGTTAACTTCTCCATCTTCATCAATAAATTCAATATTGCTGACTTTAAAATTAAGATTTGGAAGGCTTGCCTGTGAGGTCAATGCTGTAGATAGGGCAGAAAAGATATTTGATAAGATCTCTTTTGTCGCATCAAGGTCTTCCTCATCCATGCTCTCCTTACCTTCACCCTCTCCACCAAGCATAAGGTCACCTAAGGCAGTTGCCAAGGTCGGAGGAAGGGCTACCACTGCGCTCCCGTCAATATCTCCACTCACTGTTGCTGTTACAACCGCAGTAGGAGGAATAATATTTGAGACTATAGAAAGCGCTTCTTCTTCTTTTAGTTCTAAGATGGGAGCTTGACCTGTCAAGCCCTCAATAGTCGCTATTGTTTCTGACTCAAAAAGCTTAATAAATTCATTCATCTTCATACTCCTCCTCTTCATATGTTTCGTTAAACATTATCTCTTTTACCCCAGAGATCTTCTCACGCCTGATCTCTTCATAATGTTTAAGAATACGTTTAACATCATCTCTTTCAGTAAAGATTACCTCAGTGATCTTAATTGATTTTCTAAAACGGCGCAGACCGATCTCTCCTTTAAAACGCTCTTTTCCATCAACACTAAGACTGACAATATCATCCCCGCTAGAGCTCAGCCTGATAATATCACCCGTATTTAGGTCAAGCACGGATCTTAAAGTCAACTCGGCTGTACCAAGATTTGCCTCTACCGTTACTCCAGCCCCACCTATAAGCACCTGTAACTCTTGGTTACGGCTTTTCTTAGACGAGGTCTCGTTTAGCATCAAGTCACGGCTTGCCAGTTTAGGCAGCACCGGCTCAAGAGCGATTACCGGATAACAGATGTTCATCATTCCTGAGCTATGCCCGATGATGATCTCCATTACAACCATAACAACAATCTCATTTTGTGCAACGATCTGAACAACATTCGGACTTGACTCTTTTGACTCAATAGCAGGATAGACTTCTGCAACAGGTCCCCAGGCTTCTTTAAGCGTACTCATCATAACCCGAAGTATTGTCTCAAAAAGACTTAGTTCAATATCTGAGAACTCTCTATTTGATTCAAAAGGCTCACCCTTACCGCCTAAGAGCCTGTCCAGCATAGGAAAGGCAATAGAAGGATTGATCTCTATAACACCTGAACCCTCAAGAGGTTTCATTGAGAAAACATTAAATGAGGTCGGGTTTGGAAGTGACATTAAAAATTCACCATAGGTCATTTGATCTACAGAATGCAGTTGGATCTCAACGATGGAGCGCATAATAGCTGAGATCTGTGAGGACAAAGATCTAGCCATCTTATCGTGAATACCTCTAAAGGCGCGTAACTGTTCTTTAGAGACACGGTTTGGACGTTTAAAGTCATAAAGAGTGATCTGTTTTTGCTGAAAGACCTCTTCTTCTTCAAATTCTAAGGCCTCATCACCCTCGTCATCAACAACGTCTAAAAGGGCATCGATCTCTTCTTGTGAGAGTATATCAGCCATTATTGCTTCCTATTGAATCTCTTATTTTTATAATTAAAGCCTTATGTATTTGTGATATACGTGATTCAGTGATATTCAGTATATCTGAGATCTCTTTCAGGGACAACTCTTCAAAATAGTAGAGTTGAATGATCATCTGTTCACGTTCGCTATGTTTTTCTAAGATATCTGAGATTGCCTCAAGCAAGTCTTCTCTCTCTATTGTGGCTAAGGTATTTCCCTCACCTTCTAAAGAGAGTTGCTCATCTATAGGCATAACAGCATAGATCTCAGAGGCTATACGTGCATCATTTACCTTCTCTTCGCTTTCATCAAGTATCTGAGCCAATTGAGCATTACTTGGCTCATCTTCATTCTCAGCCATATAAGTGACAATAGCTCTGTCTATCATCTTAATAAGTTTTCGATTAGACCGGCTTACCATATCCAATGAACGAAGATAATCCAGCATCGCCCCATATACACGGGTTTTTGCATATCCCCAAAAAGAGTCATTTTGTTTCACATCATAACGACGTGCCAATTTTACCAACTCCTCTGTTCCAATAGCTGAAAGATCGCAAAAGTCTATGGAAGAAGGAAGTCTCTCCTTAAGCCTAAAGGCCATTGCTTTGACCGCAGGAAGGTACTGAATCGCCAGTTCATCTTCTTTATGTTTCATATCATTAAGGTAAGCATTAGAACGACCGATATCCATTATGCACCTCTCTTTTTTGCCCGGGGAGAGGCATATTGTTTATCTAAGGCTTTTAAAAAATCATATGAACTTTCAATGATTTTTTCGCGCTTTGCAATCTCATTAGCATAATAATCCAGATCATGTTCATGTCGCATTTTAGGAAAATATTCTTGACGCAATGGACTATAACGAATAAATAAAGAGGTAATGAAATGCGAAAACAGGTAAAAAAATGATGTGATCAAGAGTGTATATATTAATACACCCTCAGCACTTTGTGCCTTTAGAATTGAGAATACGAAGCCTATAAAAAAACCTTGTACTGTTAAAAAAGCGACAAAATTAGTGCTACGCATATATCATATATCCCTTATTCTCTTGCTCTAAAAGTGTGTTATCAGACGCTTAAACAGTCCTTGAATACCGCTTTCTTCAGGAGATACCAGCACATTTCGTTCCAAATTTCGTGAAAGCTTTTTCACGATCTTTTCGAGATCACGCGTTGTCGGTGAAATTGGATTTTCTTGAGTAAATATCTTTCTTTGGCGTATAGAACGCCCCACTTTTTCATCTGCGTTGACCTTTCCCAAAAGTTCAAGCTCAAGACCTGGACCGATGTTTGCCCTTGCAACCTTAGCTATTTTATCATATAAGAGTTGAGCTTCTTTATCAGATCTGACCTGATTAAAGATAAGACTTATCTTTGAACGTATTCTTGAAGTGATCTTTATCGTTGCATAAGCGTCTGTAATAGCTGCCGGATCAGGCACGGTTACGACAATAACATCATCTGCCGCATTTAGAAAAAGTTGTATATGATCGCCAATTCCGGCCCCTGTGTCAATAAGCAAGACATCTAGGTCGTCCAGTACATGTGCTTCTTCCATAAAACGCTCAAAAAGTGTTCCGTCGCTATATTTTAAGATCTCATCTCCACTCTCACCGGGTATAAGTAAGAGATTGGGCGCAACAGGGACTAAGATATCGCTTACCGTCGCCTCACCTTTGAGAACATGCAAGATATTTTTCTTGATCTTTACATTAAACATAACATCTAAATTAGCCAAACCGATATCTGCATCAAAGATACCGACTTTTAGTCCGTAATGTGACATCAAGTATGCAAGATTAGAGCTGATAGTGCTCTTCCCAACACCTCCCTTACCGCTTGTTATAGCAATAAATCTTGTCTTTTTTGCAGTATTTCGACTGTTTTCACTTACCAACTCTTTTAACTTTTGAGCCTGAGTTATCATCTTTTTTCCCTGTCAAACCCATTTAACATACAGTCAATCAGATAATCACTGCTTGCAACAACAAGGTCTTCAGGAACTTCTTGACCGACTGAAAAATAAGAGATAGGCTTGGATGTTTCATACATCAAAGAGAAGATATTTCCAAAACCTCTGGTCTCATCCAGTTTGGTAAACATCATCGTATCAATACCAAGAGGTTCAAAGTTGTCATATGTCGCTTTGAGGTCTTCATACTTAATAGAACTTGGAAGTACAAGAACCGTCTCTATGCTCATGTCTGTCGTGTTGTTTTGCAGGCACTCATAGATCTTTGTGATCTTCTCTTTATCATAAGGAGAAGATCCCATCGTATCTATAAGAATATAATCACAATAACGCATAGCATTAAGTGCAGAAGCAAATTCAGGAGGATCAACTACCGTCTCAATCCCAAGTTTCATCATACGGGCATACTGCATCAACTGCTCGACCGCACCAATACGATATGTATCTAAGACAACAAGCCCGACCTTATACTTTTTTTCCATCATAAAAGAGTAACGCGCGGCTAACTTGGCAATACTTGTTGTCTTTCCAACCCCAGTTGGTCCAACAAGCATAATCACTTTTTTCGCCCCGCTCTTAGGTGTCGTTTCCATGCGTACAGGAACCATCTTTCTTAGTAAGACTTGAAAATATCGTTTTACTGTTTGCGAGTTCTCACGCATCTTAAGAGGCATATGCTCTAGGGTCAAAGCCATAATCTCTTTGAGATGAGATGCATTCATCCCGCTTTGAAGAGTCAGCTTATATATCTCAGAAAACTCAGGAGGAATATGTAGATCATCCATCTGATCACTTCTCTCATCCCAAAACATATTTTGAATCAGCTTGACCTTATCGCCTAGTTTTGAGATCTCATCCTTGATCTCTTTAAACTCTACGGGGTCTGAACTCTTTTCTCTAACTCTTGTTACAACCTTAGCTGACTTATACTCTTCTTCAAAATTGTCATCTTCAGTTACCTCAGCAATTTTTGATATCTGGCGTGCGGCCTCAGAGATATTATAAAGAACATCAGCAGAACTTCTCGCCACAGGAGCAGTCGCTTCAACAGCTTTTTGTTTTTCTTGGGCACTTAGTTTAGCCGCAGTTTCTTCATCAATACCCACGATTATCTCATATAAGGCTTTCTGAGTCAAAGACTTTTTGCGGATCTCTTTTGTCTCGATCAGCATAGCATCTTCGCCTACGCTGAGTTGAGCTTTTTTCAATGCTTCAGCCGGGGATGTTCCGCTAAAGGTCAATATCTTCATCTACGCTCCATATATGCCATTGGGATTACTACACTCTGTCTGTCTTGCCAATGAGGGTGAGGCAAGGAGAGAGTCTTAGTGTTCATTTTTCTATCTTCATAAAAGATTATATCTATGTCTAGGGTACGGGGTGCATTTGAAAAACTTCGCTTGCGCCCAAACTTACGCTCGACTTCCAAGAGATATTTTAAAAAAGCCTTAGGCTGCAGATTAGTCTTAACAAGCATGACTGAATTATGAAAATCATCTTGCTCCAGATATCCAAAAGGCGGGTTTTTTAAAATAGCTCCGGTCTGTACAAGATCACAAAGCCTGCTTTTTCGCAAAAATAGACTCAATTTTTCCAGGCGACGGGAGATATCACCGATATTTCCGCCGACACCCAAGGTCACACTATAACGCTTTGAAGAGGGCTTGTACTGTGCCGGAAAAAGTTCTCTTTTAATCAGCACCAAACTTTCATTCAAAGGTTTTGCAAGCATATTAAACTTGTGCAGCCTGCTGTGCTTTTTGAGCTTCTCTCATCGCATTTACCTCAGAAAATATTTGCGTCATACCCGTCATTGCAAGGTGATAACCAAATGGTCCGAAACCAACAACAGATGAAGCACACACAGGTGCTATCATATTTACACGGCGGAACTCTTCTCTACGGTGGATATTAGAGATATGCACTTCGATTGTCGGCATAGATACAGCCGAAATAGCATCACGAATGGCAATAGAAGTATGTGTGTAAGCTGCCGGGTTGATAATGATACCATCTGCGTCACCAAGACACTCTTGGATACGATCTACGATCTCACCCTCTAAATTACTCTGAAAAAATTCGATCTCAATACTGTTTTGATCTGCAAACTCTTTCATCTGTGTGTGGATCTGCTCTAATTTCATTGGTCCGTAAATGTTCTGTTCACGAACACCAAGCATATTTAGGTTTGGTCCTTGAATAACTACAACTTTCATTTATAACCTTAGATTGGGGATTTTATATTGCCCTTAAATTTTAAGGTACTATTATATCTTTATATTGCATAATTTTTTTTTAGTTTCCTAAAGGTATTTATAATTTGAAAATTCTTAACGTCTCATACATCCTCCATAATAATGAAGTCATTAGTGGAAAGTCCCTTGCCTTCGATAAAACAATTAGTAAAATAGCTCCCCTAGATGAGCTGTTACAAATCTACCCCGATGCTGAAGTCATCGACACACCTCCCTACTCTTTGGTCATGCCGGGGCTTATAAACCCTCATGTTCATCTTGAGTTCTCAGCCAATAAAACACAACTGAAATATGGAAAATTCCTGCCTTGGCTGCATAGCGTTATTGAGAACAGAGAAGACCTTATCAATAACTGCGATGCTGAGTGTATGAAAAAAGCGACAGACAGGATGCTACGTTCGGGAACAACCACCTTTGGTGCCGTCTCTTCACATGCTATGGACTTAGATGCAGCCGCAGCCGCCAAGCAAAATGTTGTCTTTTTTAATGAGCTTATCGGTTCTCAGGCATCTATGGCAGACGCTCTTTTTTCTGATTTCAATGCCCGTTTAGGGGCGAGTGAAAGTATTAAGAGAGAGGGGTTTTATCCGGCCATCGCCATCCACTCTCCTTATTCTGTTCACCCCGCTCTTATCAAAAAAGCCCTTGAACTCGCGCGTCTTCGTTCATATCCCCTAAGTGCGCATTATATGGAAAGTCCGGCAGAACGACACTGGCTAGATGAAAATAGCGGAGAGTTCAAACCCTTTTTTAAGGACTTGTTGAAACAAGACTATGCCGTTAATACCTCTAAGGAGTTTTTAGACCTCTTTAAAGACAATCCTACTCTTTTTACCCATGTTATACACGCTGATGAAGATGAGTATAAAGAGTTAAAAAGAGCAGGACATACAATTGTTCATTGTCCCATCTCAAATCGTCTCTTAGGAAACGGCGCGCTTAACTTAGATGAGATTGAGAAGCATAAGATCAAATGGATGTGTGCAACTGACGGGCTGAGTTCAAACTATGACCTTAATCTTTTTGAAGAGATGAAGATAGCTCTGTTTATGCATTCAGACTCTGATCTCCTGCAACTTGCTAAAGATTTACTCTCATCTGTTACAATAAATGCAGCAAAAGCACTGAGTCTCAATACAGGCGAGATAAGTGAGGGAAAGAATGCAGATCTATTAGTCCTTGAATTAGGGGAAGAGCCCTCAGAGCAACTTCCAATTCATCTAATTTTACATCAATACCCGATTTCACATATCTATATCAACGGCAATCATACGGAGCTTGACTAATGAACCCTATTAAACAGTTTTTTTCACCCTTTTTCATAACAATGAAGTTTATTCAAGAACATTTCAAAGCCATGATCTTTCTTCTTATACTCTTTTTGATCTTTTCACCTGAGGAAGGTGAACTTAATCCCTCTAATCTGGCTGAGATAAGATTAGAGGGTATTATCATGGATGCTAGCTTAGTTGTTCAAAAACTTGAAGAGGCACGAAAGGATGAGAATATCAAAGGTGTTTTGTTTGTTATTAATTCACCCGGTGGCGCGGTTCCTCCTTCTATAGAGATCATGGAAGCCGTAAAACGTCTAAGGGCAGAAAAGCCGGTTATTGCTTATGCAGCCGGAACCATTGCCAGCGGATCATATTATGCTTCAATCTATGCAAATGAGATCTATGCAAACCCCGGTTCCATGGTCGGTTCTATCGGAGTTATTATGCAAGGAAGTGATTTTTCGCAGTTAGCTCAAAAAATCGGTATCTCTTCGCAAACGGTAAAGGCAGGAAAGTTCAAAGAGGTCGGAACAGCAGTAAGAGAGTGGAAACCTTATGAGACAGCCGAATTAGAAAAGGTTGTGAATGATACTTACAAACTTTTTGTATCAGACGTTTCAAAGGCAAGAGATCTTGATCCAATGGATCACACTAAGTTTGCCGATGCTCATATCTTCACAGCCTCTCAAGCTATAGAAGTCGGTCTAATCGACAAACTCGGTGTTGGGTATGATGCTAAGAGTGCTCTTATAGAGCTTACAGGCGTCACAAAACCGCTCTGGCAGCAAGAAGATAAGATGGAATCATTTATGCGCCGTTTAAGCGGTGAGAGTGCTTCATTTCTAGGCGCTTATTTTTCAAATCTAACTCTTAAATAAAGAAAGATCCAAGTAAGAACTTATTCTTACTTACCTGGGGTGATTACTCATTAGTTCAATACTGAAACAGGCACCTTCGTCCGTATTATAGAAGCTAAACGTTCCATTCATATGATCTTCTATGATCATCTTAGACATATACAGACCTATACCTGTCCCCTTCCCTTCTTCTTTTGTCGTGAAATAAGGATCAAATATCTTTTCTGCCACTGATGAAGGGATCCCTCCCCCGTTATCATAAACAGAAATATTTATCTCATTCTTGTCTCTACTTACTCTAACAGTAACATTCGCAGATGAGACCTGTTTTTCAATAAGAACATCTTTTGCATTATTAAGCAGGTTTACGATGACCTGTGAAAACTCATTTTCATAACCTTCTATACCTATCTTATCATCATCCATATCCAGTGTAAAGTCTATAGAGGCCTGTTCAAAGCTTGATTCAACTATAGTATAGGCTTTTTCTATGGCTTCTTTTATTGAGAAAAGAGTCTTCTCCTTTTTTGGATTAAAGAAATCACGGAAATCATCAATAGTACTTGACATAGAGTTGATTAAGTTCATGCCCTTATCCACACTGCTGTGAAGTTTTTCTTCATCCAAGAGACCGCGGCTTTGGTAGAGGCTTAGTTTTTGCAAGAGCAGACCCAAGGCATTTAGAGGCTGTCTCCATTGATGAGAAATATTTCCTATCATCTCACCCATTGAAGCAAAGCGAGATTGCTGTATCATAAGAAGCTTCTGCTCTTCTTTCTCTATTTCGGCTTGTTTTTTTTCTTCTATATCTTTCCACACCACATGCAGGACTTTTTTATTTGCAAGCAATATAGGGGTTAATACAACCTCTACCCAAAACTCTTCTCCTGTTTTTCTTAAATGCTTCCATTCAAAAGAGTGGGAACCTTTTTCAATTGCAACCTTATTCATCTCAACTGACTTTTCATCACTTCGACGTCCATCAGGCTGAAACACAGGAGAAACATCTGCCGGTCTTAAGTTTAGTACCTCAAACTTTGACGCACATCCTAGTATCTCTATCGCCTGTTCATTACACTCTATAAACTTATTGGCTTCTATATCGATAATAAGAACAGAGCTGGCTGTATTTTTAAAGACCAGCTCATATAACTCTTTTTGCTCTTCTAATAATTTTTTTTGTTCATTTGCAAGGACATAGGCTTCATATAAACTTTCATGTGTAGTGTTAAGCTCCATCTCTAACTTCTCTTTTATAAGTTCGAGTTCCGTAATATCCGAACTAATCGCTATA
>CBFDAB010000019.1:0-25804 GCA_965602745.1 uncultured Campylobacterales bacterium | reverse complement strand
TGTTGCTTGGAAAAATATTCTAAATTTTTTTGATATTTTTGTATGGCGATCTCTTCTATGGACTCCATTATAATTCTCTTTCGTAAGCACTTACTATGCGCAGCAGTTGTTTACACAGCAGTTTATTAAGTTGATTTGCATGGGTGGTTTTTTCTTCTAAGTCTTTAGTATTGAAAAAATTAAAAATGAAAGTATATATAAACCTAGAATACTCTTTATATACCAAGCTAAGATCGTCCTCAATAGAAGAAGAACTTAGGCTTAATTTTTTAAATATCTCCTTGAGAGAATTCAAAAAATCATCATATGAGCTAAAAATTGATCTTTCTTGAGCCAAAATGATATTCTTGACTTGAATTGAGTAGGCCCTTTTATCTCTTAGAAATTTCAATTCATCTTTCGTCATTTTGTTTGATGAGTTTGCTATAAAAATATCGTGCAGCTCTTTTTTTATAGATAGTTTATCCATAATGGCTAATGAGTCAAGGTCTATATCGGCTGTTTTTGTTGGTATTGTATCTGTAAAGAGAGCGCCATCACTCAGATTATATACGGTTTGAGTCTTAGATTTATACCCCTGTGTGCTTGTGTTGATGGAGTCAATGGAAAAATTATATTCAGGGGTTGTAAATACCTCTTTTTGAAAGTTTCCATCTGTTTTAATGATAGAGTTTTTATAAGATAAGCCAGTTTCATTTTGCTGTAAATCATCTAAATCTAATTTTTTTGTGTACTCATGTCCATCTGAATGGGTCGAACCTGTTTTAGAGTCTAAGGCTAGATCAAGACCAAGTAGAAACAACTTTTTTATTCCAAATATAATTGATAAAATATAGCTTGTAGAACCGACACATGGAGCAGATATGCTTCCGAAATCTTTTTTATAAGAGGTGTTCTTTTCAAAGAAGAAGACATTGCTTTTATCCAGTTTATCAACGACCTCTCTTAGTGTTCGAGCTGATAGCAGAAAAACAGTCTCTTTGAAAAAGTCCAATGAATCTAATTTTTCAAAATGAATAGTTGCTCCCTTTGTGCCATCTACATGCGTGACTATATCCGGAATAATTTTATTTTTTTCTAAAATACTTAGTGTTGCAGAAACGGCGATAATGATAAACCTCTCTTGATTCTCTTTAATCCAAGTCATATTTTTTTGCAAAGATGGTCCGGCAGCTAAGAGTAGTACAGGCTTCTGTCCAAATGCCGGTTTGGCATTGAGTCTTATGATATTTGCAAAATTAAAGTTGTTCTTTAGATAATCAAGAGGTCTGGTAAACTGTTTTAGAATCTCACTATAAAAAAATATATTATGTGACTGGGATGTGACTTTTATATGAAATTCTTTTAACTTATCCTCGCTATGACTTAACATATTGAAATATTTGATGTAGTGGTTATAGTAAAAATCTGTTTCCAAAAAGCTTGTAGAAATTTTACTAAACTCTTGTTGTGAGTCAAATACTGAAAACATCAGCTTAGACCTTGAAGCCAAATCATAATACGCAGTAACAAATAAAGAGAGCTTAAAGAGTTCTAAGTCATCTTCAACAATCAAGTAAACATCAGCACCTATCTTTTTATCTATACTTTCTATGTGAGTGCCTAGACCAACACCAAAAAATATGAATTTTTTTATCTCTTCTAGGGCTGTCTCTTTAGGTGAGTTTTTATCTATGTAATGAAGTATGGGAGCAAATCCACTCAGGTTATTGTATTCAATATCAAATGCCTCAAATATTTCTAACTCTTCATCTTTAATCTTAACATGTTTAAATGTTTCAAAGGCATTTGTATCTTGCTTATAGTCTATACTTTTACCGGCATTTTGTGCATATTCCCTACTGCTTGTTGTATAAAGGTAGTTTCCGCTGGAGAGTTCAAGTACGTCAAAATATTCATCTTTTAGAATCAAATCATACTTGTTTTGATAATGGTTTTGCTCTATTGCAGAGTCAAATGCTGCAAGCTTGGAGTATATCTGTGGCTGATGTTTTTCAAAATAAGTTAAATTATTTTTGTATGTTTGGACGGCTATATCTTCTAGTGATGTCATTTATTATCTTCATGGGTTAATTTAGACTCTAAGCTCTTATGGTAAAAGTCTATAATTTTAAGGAGATGAGGTACAAGCAGATTGTCAAGATTTTGCATATGCTCTTCTTCATGTGGCAGCTCATTTGTATTAAAAAAGTTAAATATATAGCTTAGGGTATATTGAAAATATGTATCCAAAACACGCGCTAATTCAAAGTTTTTTATATTATCTTGATTATTAATACTCAGGCATAGTTTTTCTAAGTGTTCTATATACTCATCCGTACCTTGTTTTTTCAGATTTTGGTAATTTATAACAAGCTCATACATCTGTTTTGCATGCTCTAGTTTTGCGTATAGACTTTTTCTATCATCCTCATCTAAGTGGGCTGAAGAGTTCTTTAGACATAAGCTGTACAGATGCGCCTTAATATCTTGATCTGAACCTTCAGCTACTTCATCAGACCTTATAGGGATAGTATCTATAAGCTTTGCTCCATCACTTAAATTAAAAACCTTTTGATCCTCTTTTTTTAAGATCTTACTTGCTTGGTTTATGGCATCTATGGAAACGTGAAAGCTGGGGGTTGTCAGTACTTGCTTACTAAAATTCCCATCAATATTAAAAAGACTGTCTCTAAAGTTTATAGAAGAACCGTCAAAGGCATCTTCTTCTGTTTTCATTGTTTGTATATATTCGTGTGCATCCGAATGTGTTTTACCGGTCTTGCTGTCAATAGCTAAATCAAGGCCTAGAAGGTACAGATTTTTTACATATAGTCTTAGCAGTAACTGGTACGTTAAGGAGCCGACACAAGGAGCTGATGGCTTTATAGACATGTTTTTGTATTGAGTTCCTGTTTCAAAAAAGAATAACTGCTTTTTATCAAACATGGATACGACATCTTGTGGTATTCGTGAAGAAAACATACATATAGAGTCTTTTATAAAGTCTAAAGAGTTTAGCTTGTCAAAATGTATTCTTGCTGTGTCAAAAGGATCTAAGTGAGTAATGATATTCGGAAATATATTTTCCTTTTCAAGAATTGAAAGAGTTGCAGATAGGGCCACTATAATAAAATTATTATGGTTTTTTATAAGCCACTGTATGTTTTTTTGCAAGGATGGTCCCGCGGCTATTAGTAAAAAAGGTTTTTTATCAAGAACCTTATCTGATAGACTCAGTGTTTTATTTAAAAACTTATAATCATCAAATATATAATTAAGAGGAGTGAGGTATTGAGTTAAAAGGTGGTTGTAATAAAAGAGCAGATGTGATTGTGAGGTTGTAGCTATGTGAAACTGGGAAATTTTATCTTCACTATGACTTAAAAGATGAAAATATTTCAGGTGATGATTGTAGTAATATTTTGTTCTTAAAAAGTTTACAGCACTTGCGGAAAATTGATTATTATCTTCAAACACTGAAAAAACAAGTGTGGAATCTGCTGCTATCTCTTTGTAGTTCGTACTAAAGAGAGAGAGTCTAAACAGTTCAAGATCATCTTCAATAATAAAATATACACTTGAGTGAATCTTTTTATGAATTGAAGTGATATGCAGACCAAGACCTACTCCGAAAAACACGAATTTATTTATAGCTTTTACACTTGCATTTTTTGGTAAATTAAGATTAGTGTAGTGTATTATAGGGGCAAAACCACTCATATGATGTTCAAAAGGTCTCTTGTCTTCATAGACTTTTAAATCATCTTTTGAAATATCATGTTTGTGAAATCCCTCAAAAAGGTTATCATGCAGATCATAATCAATACTCTCTTGAGCTAATGATGCATGAACAGTACTATCTTTGCCATAAAGATAGTTGTTTGTCTCTTTTTCTAAAACATCAAAGTAACTGTTCTCATATGTCAGCTCATACTTTTCTTGGTAATGACCAAGCTCAATCGCACTATCTAATGCCGAGAGCTTTGAAAAAAGTTCTGGCTGATAAGTTTGCAGATATGAGATATTATCATTAAAATTATTGCTGACTAAGGTGTTTATATCTATCACTTAAGCTCACTTGATTGTATATGTTCCCATTTTAGTGCTGTTGCAAAATCTAGATCACTAGAAGCTTTTTTACCTAAAATGTCTTTAAGATATTTAGGATGCAGTCCATAACCGGGTCTGACAGACCTTAGATTGTCATTTGTGAAAATCTCACCTTTTTTTATATCTTTAGAAACATATAGACTTCTTGAAAACTGTCTGCTTTTTTTCTTTTTATCTGTCATGGAATAATCAACTTTTCCAAGAAGTTTTTCGGTGTCTCTTATGGCTTGTATCATCTGAGCAAACTCTTCTTTGTCTAATGAAAAGTCTGCATCAGCTCCGCCGATTGATTTATCTAAGATAAAGTGCTTTTCTATGATTTTTGCACCAAGTGAAACAGCTACTATAGGAGCAGTACTCCCCAGAGTATGGTCGGAAAATCCTGAAAGCACTCCAAATGTATCTGCCAGGTTCTTAATAGTTTTTAAGTTTGCTTCTTCAAATGGGGCAGGATAGGCAGAAGTACATTTAAGTACTATAATCTCACTGTTTCCTTCACTTCTGCAAATATCAACAGCGTCTTGGATCTCTTCAATAGTGGCTATACCCGTAGAGAGTATAAGCGGTTTGCCCTTGCTCGCGGTATATCGTATAAGCTCATAATCAGTGATCTCAAAAGAAGCCAATTTATAGGCAGGAGGGTTGAACTGTTCAAGAAAATCTACAGACTTTTTACTTGCGGGGGCGGAGAAGCAGATGATTCCAAGTTTTTTTGCATAATCAAAAAGTTCTTTATGCCAGTGCCAAGGAGTATGTGCTTCATCATACAGGTCATAAAGTTTTCTCCCATCCCAAAGTGTTCCACTGCTTATAACAAAGTCATCCTTATCGCTGTCTAGAGTATGCTCTTGTGCTGAATAGGTCTGTAGTTTAATGGCATTTGCCCCAATATCATAAGCTGCCTTTATAGTCTCAAGGGCAATATTAATATCGCCGCCATGATTTGCACTAAGCTCGGCGATAATAAAAGTACCATCTTTTTCTAAATCAAAATTACCTATTTTCATTTCTTAACTCCATACATATTACTTTTTGAGTATTAACTATTTTTGTAGAAACTTCTTTAAAATCGAACTTTTTATACAGACTGATTGCTCGTATGTTATCACTAAATACTTCAAGCTTTAAAGTAGTGAGCTTTAAGATATCGAAGGCATATTTAATACAAAGGTCTTCTAGGATTGTTCCGATTCCGGCTGCTTTCAGATCTGGATCTACATAAAGTCCACATGTTGCACTCTTGAGATCGTGGTCAATCTCATTAAAATAGATCACGCCTATATCTTCATCGTCCTTATCTACCAAAAAGTATCTGTTTTTTTTACTATTTTTTAGATTTTTAATAAACTTAAAATGATTCTCTATAGAAATTATCTGAGAATCATACATCCATTTTCTAATATTATTATTATTTCTCCACTGTAGAACCATCAGCTGTTTATCTTCATTTAGATCTGTAAAGTCTGTTAATCCAGCCATCTTTAAATTCATTTAATGACTCTAATGCTCATAAAGGCCTCAACATACTCTTTTCCTACGCGCATACCTTGATATTTTGCATTAAGTTCTATCCCCTCTATGCTTCTAGGATGAGGATATTCGCATAATTCTGATGAATACTCTTTCATAGCATCTATCTTTAAATCTATTGTATCACTTACATCAAAGTAGGTGTCGGCAGAAAATGAGAGGGGATAGTTCCACTCTGTAGATGAGAGTATCTCAAAGCTATATATCTCTTTTACTGATTCTGTGGGCATAGGCCTAGTCGCTGTAATAACGGCCTTATATGTTATAGTATGATCGATATTTAAGTCATTTTCATAATGTGTGAATATAATATCAGGCAGTACCTCTTCTTTGACCTTAGATATGACCTTTACAATATCGAGTAGGTCAACACTATCGAATCTATTATCAGGGAAACTTTCTACAAAGACCTTTTTGATACCAATAAGATCATTTGCTTTTTGTATCTCACTATTTAAAAGGTCTATTTCATCTTTTTTGTTTTCTACATCCCTTGTAGTATCCCTGCTTGTCTTACCCTCTCCAAGTATAAGAGTGTATGCTTCATAACCCTCTTTAATCAGTCTAGAAACTGTGCCGAAACATCCTAATACTTCATCATCCGGGTGAGCTGCTACTATTAAAATTCTTTTTTTCATATTTAACCCTTTTGTCTGTATGGTTCTACTCTAATAATCATGGGACAAATATTCAGGTCACACTCTTTTAGATATTTTTTATGATTATTGCTGTTAATAAAAAACTCTTCTTCTAAGCAGTATGCCGTTAAAGGAGCTTCTTTTGCATAGACTGCCGATGTGTCTATACCTATTTTCACAGCATCAACATAAGGAAATGTAAATCCTGTATGTCCAAATATACTTATTTTATTATTGATTTTTTTATCTAAACTTATAAAATCATATCTTGAGAATAAAAATGCCTCCATAGGAATCTGATTTAAAGGGGTATCTATATAATTTAGATCTATTCCGGCGTGAGATATGAAATATTTTTCAGTCTGATAATAGGGTTTTAAAGAATCAAAGAAATTTTTATAGGGAAGATATAATTTATCATAGGCATTATCAAAGTCCATAGAAAAATCTATAAGAGTAGACTTAGATGTATATTTTATTAATTTTTCTTTATAGCTTTCGTCTTTAAAGAACTCTAACCACATATATTCATGATTTCCCATCAAAAACACAATATCTTGTTTTTTAGATAGTTCTAATAAAAAATCTAAGCATAACTTAGAGTTCTCACCCTTGTTTATATAATCTCCAATAAAAATAAATTTACCTGCACCCATCTTTAGTAAAGAGCTTACCAATGATTTTAGCTTTGATACTTCACCATGAATATCACCAATTGCAAATGTCATATTATGAAATAACTTCATCAACAGAGATAATCTCTGTTTTCGTATCTATTTTAATCTCTTCAATAATATATTTTTTGATCTCATCAAAATAATTTGATGCAAAAACAATTATTATATCGGGCTTGAAATCTAGTAACTCATTTGGAGATTTTATCTTATCCAAGTCATAAAATATTCTTTTATTATGCATCATAGGGTCGCCGTTGACAAATAAAACGTCTTCTTTTCTATTCAAGATTAGATATTCAGACATTCCGCCTGCATAATAGGCTACTTTTTTATCTTCTTCTAATGCCTTATCTAAAAATATATTCATCTTATCTAATGCCATAGAAAGTGTATTAGAGAAGAGCTCAGCTAAGTCTGCAGAATGTGTAGTCCTTATATTTGTCTCTTGAGGGGTCTTTTCTTGTTTATATCCAAACACCATTAGGGCATTTCCAGGTTTAATGATCTTATATTGAACATCATGAAAGTTAAAGAACTTGAAAAGATTCATCAAGCTTTCAGGCGTAAAATAGTTTACATGTTGATGCGACAGTACACGTAAGTTTCCCTGTTCTAGCATAGAATCACAATTAGGTACTATATGACAAAATACACCGTTTTCTTCTAGGCTTTTATATCCATCTTTTATAAACTCTTCTAGGTCGATTATATGTTCTAATACGTTATAGGAAAAGATCAGATCATACATCTCTCCTTCTTCATATTTAAAATAATCCTGAACAACATCAATGTTAAAGGTGTCATTTGCTTTTTGTGTAGTAGGGGAGATCTCATAGCCTTTTACGGACCAATCAAGTTTGTCTAATTCATTTAATAAATATCCTTCACCGCAACCTACTTCAACAACCTTGAACTCTTTGTTGTTCTTAAACAGTTCTAGCTCTTTCAAAACACTATTCATTATTTTTGTCTGTATGCTTCCTACGCCCAAGGGAACAGAGGGATTACTTCCAAGACTATATGTCTTATCCAATAATGATAATAAGTCATCATCAATATTTAATCTAATGATGTCATATTTAGTATCTAATCCGATATTTAAAGTGATTGTTTTAGGAAGTTCTTTTAAGACGGTCTCGCTTAAAGGTCCGTAGAATAGCGGAAAGTTTTTCAACTCTAAATAATGCTTAAACATAATTATCTATCCTTTTTTATACGAGACTCTTTAGATATATTTTTAATGAATCATAATAATTCACATCAATATCTATGTGTTTTGATATTTTTTCATTTGATAAATAAATATCTTTATATTTTTTACTGATATTAATAGTACTGTTTGAATTTAATTGCTTCTTTAAAAACCAGACGGTTTCAATAAAATCCACCTTCTCTCCATAAGCGATATTAAAAATCTCACATTTATTAGTAAACTTATATTTTGATAAGAAACTGATTAATAACTCAATTATATCATTAATGTAGATAGTCTCCCAGTATCCCAAATCTTCTGTATCAATGTCTATATCTTCATTGTTCTGAAGTTTTTTTATAGTGTTATAGATAAAACCAGACTTTCTGCTACCTCCATAAACTCCGGGAATCCTTATTATGGCAGAGTTGAATTTATAAAACTTTATCAGATCTTCTGCATAAACCTTAGATAATCCATAACTGTGTAGAGGAAGTAAATTTGCAGTTTCAAGCACGGGGGATATATTGTCTTGATCATAAACCGTCATTGAGCTAAAGTAAACTATTTTCATATCTCTGTTTTTTTTATTTAAGGTTATGAGTAGATTATTTAATCCATTGACGTTTGTTTTGAAGGGCTCTTCAAAAATATTTATATCTTTATCATAAGATATTTTTGCAGACAGTATAAGGCAGATATCAATATCTATATTCTCACAAAACTTTTCAATTTCATTTTTATTATTTAAATCAAAATCTTTACGGCCTGTATATATATAATGTGGAAATATGGATTGAAGATGGCTTCCTATGTATCCTTTTCCCCCAACTACAAGTGTCTTAGGCTTCATAAAAGAAATTTTCCCATCGTCTTATCAGGCTTATCTCTTTAAACTCTTCAACATACTCCACATCTTCAATGTCATAATTGATAATATTTAAATCTATCTCATTTATTCCACTTTCCATACTTAAAACAAGTGTTGTTGAATACCTTGGATTTATCTCAAATATATAAATAATATTGTCTTTAATTTTTAGTTGTACATTGAAAGATCCGCATGGATTGAAAATCTTAACTATTTTTTCACAAGATGCTTTGATCTGCTCGTGTTTTATACTTTTTGCATGCTTTGTAATACCCTGCTTAACAAATACAAGCTTGGGGACTATTGCCATTATTTTGTTTAAATTATTAACCGTAACACTTACTGTATATTCGTCACCATCGATAAAAGGCTGGACTAAGACCTCTTCCTTTTTATAATCTTCTAAAATAAAATAGGCTTCAAACTCTTGTTTATTATCTATTTTCTTTATGCCTCTACTGCCTCTTCCTACATTTGGCTTTAAAAAGATAGGGTATGAAATAGAGTTGTCGGTATATTTGTCGGCCATTATTGTGCTTATATCTGATATGTTTTGTGCTCTTAGCTCTTTCATCAGCATATACTTGTTTAATGTTAATTCAACAAAGTTTTTATTTGGGGTCAAGGTCTTAATACCAATTTTTTTAGAAATATTAATTGCCTTGATTATCTCCTCATCTATTAGAGGTATGTAGTAGTTGATATCATATTTTTGGATTATCTTTATGATTTCCTTTTCATATGAATCATCTGTAACTAAGGGGACTATGAAAATCTTTTCATTTTTATACATCTCTTTGACTAGGGGATTTGAATCAATTAGATAGAGGTCATATTTGGCACGTAATTTATCCATTAAATAAGGAAAAAGTGAACCCCCGACTCCTGATATTAAAAGTTTTGTTTTCATTTTATCAGCTTCCTTATCCTCGATCTGTTTAGAATATAGTTTTTGGGAATAAACATCTTATCGACAAAAGAAGTCAATTTTTTTATCTTGTTCTTTTTTAAAACATAGATCTTCTTACCTTTTAGAAATTTATGCATATCTAATTGATTTTCAGCCACCATAATAGAGATAATAGGTAATCCCAAGTTTATAACCTCATTTACAATGACGCTGGGCGTGACAATTCCAAAATCACACTTGCTTATAACTTTTGCAATATTGTTTTTATCTACGTGTAGACGTATGTTTTTATCTCTTTTGACATAAGCTTGTAAGCTACTTAGCCCTTGGTTGGCACTTGTTGTCGTGATGTGAATTTTTATATTATTGTATTGTTTTAATATTTTCAATATCTTTAGATTCATATTGTAGGAGTCTGCCCCTCCCATTGCGATAAAAATCTTGAATTTTGAAGCTTTTTTCTTTTTTATCTTTTTAAGCTTGTTTTTTGCCATCTCTTTGATAAACTCATCTCTTAAAAGAGTATATTTTCCACCACATCTAAGTTCACAATCTTTAGGGACTAAGTTTTTATATTTTTTCTGATTTGCACTTATGTTGTGATTAAGTAAAATATCACAATGGTGTTTTTCATATGTGTCATCAAGTATCATAATCTTTAATGTAGGATTTTGAGTTTTGAGTTTTTCTTCAAATTTATAATCTATGCCATAATGATCTATAATTATCATGTCTGTTTTGTATTTTTTTATAAGCTTGTCTAGCTCTTGTATATCATTACTTTTTAATATCTCTATTTTGTATCCAGCTTCTGTGATTTTATGATTTATATTTCCATCTAAGTTTTGAGTGGCAAAGATAATCTTAGAGTCTTTATATTGCGAGGCCAATACTAAATCTCTCATGATATGTCCCGTACCTATCTTGTAGGAGGAGTCGGCACGAAATAAGATATTCATGATATGTGTTGCTTTTGTATAATCTCAAACATATATTCAGCTCTGCGCCAATCTTCCAAGGTGTCAATATCTTGAACTAAATATCTAGGCAGTATGATGGGAATGCTGTCTTTACCAAACATTATCTCTTTACTTTGCTTGTTTAGTTTTGTCCAGTAAAACTGTCCTGCATCTTGATACGCCTCTTCTAGATCTTGGCTCCTACTCGCAAAATGTTCGGGACTGAACATCTCACATCTTCTTGTATCTGTCAGTTTGAAGGCTCTTTGAATGGGAAAGGGCATTGCTGTTGCAGAAAAAGCGTTGATCGCATCACCCTCTTTTAACTTTTTCAATCCCTCTGCGAGATACTTTTCCTGTAACAGGGGGGCCGTAGCATAGATAGTACAGGCATACTCAAACGCTTCACCTTGCTTTTTTAGATAGTCTATCGCATGTTTAACGACGTCTCCAGTGCCTGTAAAGTCATCAGCTAACTCTTTTGGCCTTAAAAATGGAACTTCCGCTCCATATCTCTTCGCGATTTTTGCTATATCATCATCATCGGTTGTGACTATGACCTTGTCAAAAAGCTTAGACTTTAATGCCATTTGGATAGAGTAGGCTATAAGAGGTTTTCCAAAAAAATCTTTTATGTTCTTTCTAGGTATTCTCTTGCTTCCCCCTCTTGCAGGAATAATCGCTACGGCCTTTGTCTTCATGAAAAGCTACACCCTCTGTAGCTGTGCTTGTTGATAACTTCTATAAGAGTGTCTGCTACCAATTTTGCATCATCAAGACTCATTTTTTGATGACAAGGTATGGAGAGTTCTGATCTGTAAAAGTCATTTGCAACAGGTAGGGATACCTCACCGAATCTTTCTTTATAGAAGCTGTTTTTATAGATAGGCTTGTAATGGACCTGCACGCCTATACATCTGTCTTGTAGCTCTTTAAATATATCCTCTTTTGGACATTGCAGCTCAGGGACTAAAAGCAGAGGATATAGGTGTCTTGAACTAAGAGAACCTTCTTCTATCTTAAGCGTTGAAAAGAGTTTCTCACCCTTAAATCTTTCATCATAATACTGAGCAATTTCATTTCGTTTCTCTATAAAACTATCAAGTTTTTTCAGTTGAGAGCTTCCAAGTGCCGCTGCTATTTCAGTAAGTCTGAAATTATGACCCATGCTAAGCATATCTGAATTCCAAAAAGCTTTTTTTATGATGCCATGTGAGCGAAAAAGTCGAAGTTTCTGTGCATACTCACCATTATCAGTCAGTACAGCTCCCCCTTCACCGGTAGTGATAGGTTTTATAGCATGAAAACTGAATATGGTCATATCTGAAAATGAACCTATTTTTTTGCCATTGACGCTTGAACCAAGAGCATGAGCTGCATCTTCAATAACAAGCAAGTTATGCTTTTTAGCTATTTCGTTGATCTTGTCAATATCAACTGGTTTTCCGGCAAAATGAACGGGCACTATAGCCTTTGTCTTTGCAGTGATAAGTTTTTCTATAAATCTTTCATCAATGTTTCCGTCAAGTTTAACATCACACCATATAGGTTTCGCTCCAAGGTGCACGAGCATATTAGATGTGGCAACAAAACTGATGGGGCTAGTGATAACTTCATCACCCTCCTGAATACCACAAACACTATAAGCTGCTAAAAGTGCAGATGTCGCCGAATTAAAGCTCACTGCATGTTTTGCCTTAGTGTAGTCGCAAAGTGCCTTTTCAAACCCTTCCACCTGTTTTCCTTGGGTAAGATGCGCACTTTTTAAAACTTCTACGACTGCATTGATGTCATCATCATCAATGAGTTGAGTCGAGTAGGGTATCATCTTTCATCTTCTTTAGTCTGTTTGAGCTTTAAGAGTAAGTCTTCATGGCTTAACCAGATCTTATTGTCTCTTGAATTATACTCGAACCCAGCCTTTACACTTTTACCTTTTTCTCCTAAGAGGTTTGTGGAATAATCTAGCGGAGCCGAAAAGGTTATGCTTGGTTTGATAAGAAAATGGTCATCAAACTCAAGGGTTATATGCGAATCATCAACGGGGCACATAACCTCATGCAGTTTTTCTCCCGGACGTATACCAATGACTTCTTGTTCTAGGTGTGGTGCGATAGCCTTTGCCATCTCTGTCATCTTCATAGAGGGGATTTTAGGAACAAATATCTCTCCACCTTGCATGCGTTCGAAGTTTTTAAGAACAAAATCTACGCCGTCTTGAAGTGTTATCCAAAATCGTGTCATATTTGCTTCTGTGATCGGAATTTTAGCCACACCTTCTGCTATAAGTTTTTCAAAGTATGGGATAACAGATCCCCTAGAACCTAAAACATTTCCATATCGGACAACACTGAACTTTATTTCGTGATCACCTGTTAGGTTATTTGCAGCTACAAATAGCTTGTCTGAAACAAGTTTTGAAGCACCATAGAGGTTTGCAGGAGCAGCAGCCTTATCGGTAGATAAGGCAATAGTACTTTTTATATTGTTTTCTATACAGGCATCAATAACATTCTGCGCACCCATAACATTAGTTTTAATACACTCCATAGGGTTATACTCAGCTATAGGAACATGCTTGAGAGCAGCTGCATGGACAACATAATCCACCCCCTTCATAGCCTTTTGCAAGCGAGGCAAGTCTCTTACATCACCTATGAAGTATCGCATACATGGGTCATTAAACTTTTGAGCCATTTCGAACTGTTTTAACTCATCTCTGGAATAAATTATAATTTTATTTGGCTTGTATCTTTTTAAGATTGTGCGAACAAACTGTTTACCGAAGCTGCCCGTTCCACCAGTGATTAGTATGTTCTTTGCGTTTAGCATATAGGATCCTGATGAGTGTTTCAAAAAGTATAGCAAAAATAGTGCCATTACGCTTTATCTTATTGGCTAAATTTATTTTCCATTTTGTCGATGTAGTAGCTAAGAGAAATTATAAATTAGTAGAAGATTAGAGAAAAAAGGATTTATCATGGGTATCAGTTCATTAGGAGTTGGTTCAAGTATTTTAACTCAGGATGTGTTAGATCAATTAAGAAAAGCTGATGAGGCGGGTGTGATTACTCCGATTAAGTTGAGTATAGCTAATGAAGAAGACAAAAAGAAAGCCCTTTCAACATTAGATGCTATCATGACAAATCTTTCAGATAGTGTTAATGAATTAGCCAGTCCACTTCTTTATGATGAACGGACGTCAGTTGTTACGGGTACATCGGTTGATGTCGTCGCAACAGCAAATACGGATATACAATCTTTTACATTAGATGTGATAAATGTAGCTACAAAACAGATAGAAGAATCGGGTTCATTTACTGCTAGAACGGACACAATTGCTACGGTTGCAGGAAGTATGAATTTAAATATAGACGGCTTAGACTTTTCTATTGCCTATGATGCAACAACAACATTAGATGATTTGAAAAACTCTATCAATGATGTAGCTGGGGCTAAAGTTAATGCGACTATTGTTCAGATAGCTGCGGGTGATTTTCGTTTAATCATGAGTTCAGTGGATACGGGCGCAACTCAAGATATAACGATGACAGACACTACGGGAGGCTTAGCAGATGCCAGGCTGACAACGGGTGTTACAGCACTTCAAACGGGAGTGGATGCGAACTTTACATTTAATGGTCAGGCCATTACCCGTTCTAGCAATACCGTAAGTGATTTGATCGTAGGTTTAGATATTACATTAAAGTCTGCAGGTTCATCAGATGTAAGTGTAGAACAAGACCGCGAGGGAATCACTTCAAAAATAGATAGCTTTGTTGAAAAATACAATGCTGCTATAACAGAATTAGATAAGCTGACAAAGGCTAGTACAGCAAGTGATGAAAGAGGAATTTTCTCTACTGAGAGTACGATTAAAAGCATGAAAAGAACACTTCAAGATATGATTGGCAGTGCCGGCGGTGGCGTTGCCTCTATGTATGATTTTGGTTTTGATGTAGATAGGGATGGAAAATTATCTGTAGATAAAGATGTTCTTAACACAAAGTTAGACGATAATAGTGCAAATGTTGAAGCGTTTTTCGGTGGTGGAACATATACGAATGCAGATTTGACGACAACGGTACTGACAGGCGCTTTTGGAGAAATGTCTGCAAAAGTCGAAGGATATACTAAATATAATGCAACATTAGACCAGTTTAAAGACTCGATAACGAGCAAGCTGTCTTCCTTAGAAGACAAAAAAACAACTGTTACAGAAAGGCTTGATGCAAAGTATGAAATCATGAAAAAGCAGTTTGCTGCATATGATTTAATAATTAGCAGATTTAATTCGGCTTCATCAACCTTTGTGCAGCTAGCAAACGCTCAAACAGCCGCTCAAAATTCGTAAATTTCTTCTTTAGAGGCTAAAGAAAACATGAAATTAGTCGATGTATTAGCATGAAAGAAACCAAACCAGATAGTAAAAAAGGATCTAAAATGTATGGTAATGTTGCTCATAATATTTACGCAGAAAATAATACAGGAATTGAATCTCCGGCTAAATTAATTGAAATGCTTTATGAAGGTGTTCTTCGTTTTAATGCTCAGGCTAAAAAAGCCATTAAAGATGGAGATATTGAAAAGAGAGTTTATTGGACAAATCGTTCGATAGCTGTTATTACAGAGTTGGTAATCTGTTTGGATACTGATCAAGGGCAGGTGAGTGAATATCTTCATGGCCTTTATAATTATGAAATTCAACTTTTAGCTGATGCGGGATTAGAGAAAGATATTAATAAGATTGATGAAGTTAGCAATGTGTTTAAGGGTCTTTTAGAAGCATGGAGAGAAAGCACAAATGTGGCTAGCTAAGCTGAAAATTGCCATTATCGAAAAAAATATAGATGCAATGAATGCACTGCTTGATGATCTCCCCGAACTACATGAGGCTAAAGAGATAGAAGAAGCGATATATTTATTCAAAGAAGCAACAACATTACTAACAACTTTAAAAGATGAGACACAAGTAACAATGGAAAAGATACAAAAAAACTTATCTTTTTTACGCTCGACTGAGAAACCCTCTTCTAATAAATTAGATCTCAAATCATAAACCCCTCTTTTACCTCTAGAAAAATTATTTTTTGACTCCAGAATTTTGAGGACGGATGGTGAGTTCGGTGATACCTGACTCTTTTGCACATATTCAAGATCTCCTCAGCAATGTCTTCTGGTTTAAGATGCATCTGATATCCTCTTTTGGCCCGAAATGAAGTTTATCGAAAAATAAACTCACTGTTAAGTCTGGATGTATGGATATAAGATTGACACTTTCTCCTCTTGCCGCATACACATGATTATAAGTTGGGTATCTTTGTTTGAGAACAGAGAATAATGGGGGGTCTTGTTTGATGCGTTTGTATCTATCAAAGCTCTTGCTTCGTTTTCAATGGCGCAGAAAGCAGATGTCATTTTAAGTGTGAGCTCTCTTTAATGCCATAACGTTGGAGTAAACGTTCATTAGCTGCCTGCGCCTTCTCTTGGTTAAGGATGATCATAGCTCCTCCTTGAAGAGAGATCTTCACTTCCCTATTTTCACTCTCTTCTATAAGGCTTACCAAGGTTTTAAAGCTATCCACCTTGATGCCATTGACCTCTGTGACGATAGCATGAGAAAGGGCATATCCGGTATTTTCTCTATCGGCCAGAACACTTTGCAAGAAGACTATCTCCTGAAAATCCTCATTTGGAAAGTTTGCATTCTTCATCATATTTACAAAATGGATAGGTGCCTTCTGCACCCAGTTGCGCCCCCATTCAAAGAGATAGTTTTTGCTTAGTGGCATAAAAACAACTCCTTTCAAGTAGGGTTTCGCGGTCAATTTGTCATGCTCGTAGGGAATAAGAGAAACAAGAGGTTTTGAGGGAACCTTGATCTTTAGGACCTTCGCATCTCTTAATAAGGTGACTTCAAAACTCTCATTTATATGGTGGGATCGGATGAGGTGATTAGCCGCGACACGCCCATTTCCTTCCATTAATATAGTGGCATCATCTGCAACGCTTATCCCATCTATTTCAAGGATAACATCATCTTTTTTTATATATCCGTCTGCGGAACTTTTAGGTATGACTTTTGTAACCAAAATTCCGGTTCGTCCCTTCATTTGATAATGTGCTTTGAGATTTTCATTCTCCATGTTCTGAATATAGAGACCATCATCAGGAAAACCGTCATAGTGACCGTCTTTGATATCATCCAGAAAGTGCTTTATGACAGGGGTTGGAACCAGGTAGCCGATATTATCTGCAGAGGTAAGAGACTGCATCGCTATACCGATGATATTCCCTTCTTGATCAAAGACCGGACCTCCGCTGTTCCCCGGATTGATAGCGGCGTCGATTTGCAAGGAGAGAAGGTCAAAGTCACCATGGACGTAAACAGTTTGTTCAATGCGTGAAATAATTCCCTGGGTGATAGAGATCTCATTCCCTCCCTTCGGATAACCATATACGGCAACACCATCTTGCCTGCGTGGAAGACCGCCTATTTTTAAGGCCTGAGTGTCTTCAAAAAAGTTTTTGTCTTCGACCTCCAAAAGTGCAAGATCCGCATCATGAGATATCCATTTGACGTTGGCAATGAACTTTTTTGGATTAGAACTCTTTTTTACTTCTAGATAGACTCCATTTGAGACGACATGTGCCGCCGTCAAGATAAGATTATTTTTTATGATCACACCTGAACCCGTAGAAAACTGTTGGGTACGCATCTGCCAAGGCTGATAATAGTTAGGTTTGACAGAAACCGTAAAGATCTTTACTACAGAAGAGCTGATTGTTTTTATCTTCTTTTCATCATGAAAAGTAGAGCTAAACAGTATATAAGGAATGAGTAGTAATATGATGCGCATATGTGGCCTTGTTTAGTTGTTAAGCAATTGTAACTAATATGTCTAAATATTTTTTTTAAGTTAATACCTTTTGTGTTTAGGTATGATTTATTAATGGAAATTTCACTCTTATTCTTATGGGTGAATAGATGCCTATACTGAGTGGATTAGAAGCAGTAGAAAATTATGGAGTATGAAAATGAAAACAGCTGAAACATACACCAGTTATATCGGTAAGGGAAACTGCTTCAACTGAAGATATGGAAGGCTTTTTAGATACATGCATGGATATTTAGTCAAGCAAATAGATCGTAAAAAGGTTAGAAGAGATACCAAATAAATTTACACCACATGAGGAGAAGAGATGAGTCAAAGTTTTGAGTTACCGTCTTATGCGAATATATCAGCAGAAGAGATGGCCGCAAAAATCGGATTAAATGTGAAACACATACCAATCCTAGTACAGAGTTTTACGCAGGAGAGCAAGACATTGCTTGAGCAGCTGGAAACAGCGATTAATGAAAAGAATTATCTAGAGGTCAGAAATGCCGCCCATTCAATTAAGGGCTCTTCTGGAAATCTTAAGTTTAATGAGTTGTATGAGCTTGCTAAGGAGTTAGAGCATTTCGCTAAGGATGCAAATGAGGACTATCCTTACTTGACTGCCTATGAAAGCCTGAAAAAGGCGATAGAATCTATTCGCTTATAGTAAAAATAGACTTTTTAAGCTAATTTTATCTTCTACTGGGTTATACTGCCGGTCTCGAAAGCATTGAAAGTATATTTTATACTTTGAGTGCTTCCCTTTAGACCTGTGCAATAGCCTTGTCTGGCATCGTGTCAGGACGGGAACGTAGCAGCACACTAGATTTGGTTATGTGCCGCAGCCATCTGGAGGGGAGTCTTTCCCATTCACAACTCTTTTCAAACTACTCATCATTGTAAATCAACTCACGTACCGACGTACGCTTCGTCAATTTCCGCCTTGATTAATTTTAAAATAGCTGTGAATGGAATTTCTGCAGTGAATACAATCCTTTGTCTTCTTTAGTTAACCCTCAATGACCAATTTTAGTGCTAATTTTCTTATTCTGTTTTTGTTACAAAAATTCTCACTTATTCCACAAATACTCCACAAGATAATTGTTACAATATTAATGTTAGTTGAAAGTATCGAAAGTTATTTTATTTCGTTACAATAAGTTTGTATTTCTATTAGTAATTCTTATGTAATCTTTGTTACAGACAAGAGATTATATATGGGTTATTATTAGGACATCAATCAAAAATACGAAGGATTTACAATGGCAAATAAAGCAAAATTAGCAACACTTATTTTAGGTGCTTCATTAATGGCAGGTCTTGGTGCAACAACAGCTTTCGCTGGTGAAGGCAAGTGTGGCGCAGGTAAATGTGGCGGCGAGAAAAAAGAGAAATCTGAAAAAGCCGGTGAAGGCAAATGTGGCGGCGAGAAAAAAGCAGCTGGCAAGTGCGGTGGCGAGAAAAAAGCTGAAGGCAAGTGTGGCGGCGAGAAAAAAGAGAAGGCCGGAAAGTGTGGCGCAGGTAAATGCGGCGGTAGCAAGTAAGAGTCTGATATGACAACATTAAATGGCATCAGCGGATGTGGAATAGGTCTAAGATCTGAACATATCTTAGATGTCATTCCTTCGGGATTTACTCCCGATTGGTTAGAAATCACTCCGGAAAACTGGATACATATGCCTTATCATTATAAAGAGGCCTTTGAAGAAGTCCTTTCAAAATTTCCAATCATGACACATGGGTTATCACTCTCTATCGGCTCACCAGAAGCCTTAAATATGGGATTTTTGAAAGAACTTAAGGATTTTTTAGACAAATATAAGATTGAACACTATTCTGAACATCTCTCCTTTTCCTCTTTTGAAGGAGGCCAGACCTATGAACTCCTTCCTCTTCCTCTCACACGAAAGATGATTGAGCATGTAAGCGATAGAGTGAAAAAAGTAGAAGATTTTTTAGGAAGAGCACTTATCTTAGAAAATGCGACCTATTATGATATCCCTTATGCTGAGATGCAAGAGCGTGACTTTATCAATGAGGTGATGCACAAGAGTGGGGCAAAGATGCTTCTTGATGTAAATAATGTTTTTGTAAATGCTCGAAATCATAATTTTGATGCCAAGGCCTATATTAAAGAACTAAACTTAGACTCTGTGGCTTATATGCATGTTGCAGGACATACTTATTATGAAGATGATGATATTATCATTGATACTCATGGTGCAGATGTATGTAATTCAGTATGGGAACTTCTTGACTTTACATTAGATCTGGTTAATGCTCCGGTTATGATTGAAAGAGACAATGATATACCCTCATTAGATACTATGCGCAAAGAGTATAAGGTTTTAGAGAAGATAGTCAAGGAGCGTTCAACTCAGGAGCTTCATTATGCTTGAAAGAGATGTTCAAGAGAGGTTTATCGGATTTATCAGTGGTCAAGTCGAGATACCTCACCCCCTTACAAATCCGCTGAGAATTTATAAAGAACTCGTTCATTATCGATTTGAAGAGGTGATTCGGAATGCAATGCCTGACTTTGCACAGATACTCGAAGAAGAGCGTTTAGATAAGCTTATTTTTGAGTTTATTCAATCTAAACCCCAGACCCCTTATGTCTGGCAAGTCCCTAAGCTTTTTATGAATTATCTTTTAGAAGGTGCTTATGTGAATGATATATCATATGCATCAGATTTAATGTGGTTTGAGAGCATTGAAGTAGAACTTCTTATGGGACAGTACGAGAAGCCTAGATTAGAGACTTTTGCCTGGGATAAAGAGTTTTCACTTTCTACAAGTATGCGAATAAAGGTTTTAAATCATGCCGTGAATAGAGATGCGTTTGAGTTTCTTGAAGCACATCCTTTGATCATGTATTATCATTTTGAAGAGTCTGCTGTCTTCTTTCAAGAAATCACACCCTTTATGCATAGGTTTTTATCTTACTTAGACTATATGCTGCCAAAAAAGGCATTAATCTCAATCTGCGAAGATTTCAAACTTACAGAAGAAGATGAAGTAAAAGAACTGCTAGAAGGTGCACTTGAAGAGTTTACCTTATTAAATATCATCAATATTACTCAAGGAGTTAGAGATGAAGATTAAAGAACTGTATGAAAATACTAGTAATATTTTACAAAAAGCGGAAGATATTCCCTTACTGTTTTTACGTATTATTTTGGCCTATACGTTTTATGGACCAGCTATGACAAAGCTGTCTGCCATAGAAAGCACAGCAGGTTTTTTTGAGTATTTAGGGATACCATTTCCATTGTTTAATGCTTATATGGCAGCAGGAACAGAATTATTGGGTGCGGTTTTATTAGCATTTGGATTGTTGACGCGTTATATCTCCATTCCTTTGCTGTTTGTGTTAGTAGTTGCCATTATAACAGTACATGGGGCACATGGTTTTCATGTGATTATGCCCGGGGATGCTTTTGCATGGGAAAACCCTTTTATTAACGGTGAAGAAGTGAAAGGGACAGTTGTTGTTTTGCAAAATGGGTATGAGATGGTTATGTATTATATGGCGATGCTAATAGTTCTTGTTACTAAGGGGGGCGGACGTCTAAGTCTTGACTTTTTAATCTTCAAAAAAGCATAATACTTGTCTTTGATTAGGCAGGTATTTACATGCTGAAGCTAATTAAAAACTTACTTTTATCATCTTGACTTGTAACAGATATATTTCCATTTAGCTGCTGGGTCAAAATGGTCTTAGCCAGATAGAGACCCAGACCTTTTCCATTTTTTTCAATTTTTGTACTGAAATACGGTTCAAAGATAAAGTCAATCGTATCTTTAGTAATCCCGCCTGCATTATCTTCAACTAAAATATTGACTTTATTGTTTTGCTTGAATGAACGAATTGTAATCACTGGATTTTGAGTTTTATTACGATGATGGGCTTCTTTAGCATTAATAAGCAAGTTTGTAAGAGCCTGTATTAAAAGGTTCTGTGTATAAAATACCGGTTCTAAGTCGCCGAGGTCTAAATTAATGCCAATTTTTTCCTGTTCCATACTCTCTTGAACTAATTTCAGTGACTCAGATATCGCTTCGTTTGGGTTGGCAAGTTTAGGTGTGTCTTCAGACTTAAAAAACTCTCTAAAGGTAGTGATCATGTTTGAGAGCTCAGTGGTGTGCTTTACTATATCGAGTAAAGAAGCTTTTAGATTATCTTTATTTAAAAGATCAAGTTCTTGTTGGATCTGTATGGTATTGGTAATGGCAGTGATGATACTCAGAGGTTGTCGCCATTGATGGGCTAACATGCCAATCACCTCTTCCATCGCATCAAATCGAGAGTGCTGCAGTATAAAAAAATCTTTTTCTTGTGATTGCAAGGTGGTGGTTAAACGGGCTATCAGTTCAACTTTGTTTACTGGTTTTCGTACAAAATCAACAGCACCCAAGTCAAAACTTCTTTTGAGGGTTTCATCATCGTCTATCGCCGTTACCATGATAATAGGAGTCTGATTGTATTTTTGATTTGAACGTATGGCTTCTGTCGCTTCTAGACCATCGATTTCCGGCATTACTATGTCCATTAAGATGACATTGATATTTTGTGTTTCTAAGATATCATAGGCTTCAATCGCACTCGAGGCACTCACTATATTTTTAAAGCCTTCTTCTTCAAGAATAGCTGCCATAAGCAATATATTAGTAGAATTGTCATCAACAATTAAAATATTTTTTTCGTGTATCGAAAGGTGTCCTGACATTCATTCATCTTTAGTGTAATTTTTTATTTATAATAACTGTAAGATAATTAAAAAAAAGTAAAAAGATTGACTTAGTCAGCGATGTTTGTACATCGTGCACTCTCCGGCGTTAGTCGGGGGATTGTCTCTAAGATAGGTAAGGTCCTCTTTGGTCTGTTCAAGTACGCGTTTTTGTTGCAGAAGTGGAAGCATCTTTTCATTTTTTGAGGTCATGTCCATGTTTAAATCCATAATATAGCTCTGCATTTCTTTGTCAAGCTCATCCAGTGCCATCTGTATATATTGTATTGATTTCATCTATATCCTTTTAGAAAAGGGTTGCCTGAAGGGCTTTTAGCTTAAAGCTTCTACGATGTATATCGCAATACCCATGTTTTTTAATATTTTCAACATGAGCCTTAGTGCCGTAGCCTTTGTGCCCTTCAAACCCATATTCAGTATAAGTTTTGGCGAATTCTACCATTTCTCTATCTCTAGTAACTTTAGCTAAGATAGATGCCGCTGAAACTTCAGGAATTTTTGCGTCTGCCTTTATCATTGTTCTTAGACCACTTACACCAAAGCAAGAGTTTCCATCAAAAAGAAAGTCATCGCTTTGAAGGTTTTGCATAATACTTTTCAAGCCTTCTGCAAGACAGAGTGAAATACCTTTTTCATCTATATCTTGGGCTGAGAAACTTACTATATGATAAGTTGAGTTCTCAAGGATGATAGGAAAAAGAAGTTCTCGTTTTTTTTCACTGAGCACCTTTGAATCATTAAGACCGGAGATCTCTTTGTGTAAGATGACTCCGGCCATGACTAATGAACCCGCTATTGGACCTCTTCCAGCCTCATCAATGCCACATAAATTCATCTGCATGCTCCTATTAATATAGCTTTACTCATAATTTTCTTCTTTTGTGTTTATCTTATAGGCTTATTCAAAGGAAATAAAAACACCACCCTACGGATGAGGTTGCATATCTGTATCTGAGGTAGTGTGGCGAAAAAGAAGTTCTTTGTCTCTAAGAATAAGATGTGCTCGGTTATTTAGCTTGACAACATACATATATACTTGCGTGCTCTTTTATGAAGTTTTTATTTTGACATATTAGTATTATTAAAATTATAAATGGCTTTGAATAGAAGCCTTATTTAAAACAAGCATTTGAATAATTACTAGAGGTATACCTGAAGTATAAGAAACTTTTCCCTATAATTTGAAAAAAGAAATCATGCTAAGACAATGTAAACAATCACTTTTAGATAAGAATATCAATCCTATGTCAAGTATTGAATATGATATTAATGGACAGACTCATACTTTGAGCCTGGAGTGGATTATCTCAGCATATTTACAAACACAAAAGAGAGAGCTTTTTGTTGAGCTTTTTGAAAAAGTATTAAAAGGAAGTGATAAAGATATTGAAGCCTTTTTCCAACAGATGGGGCAGTTGATATTAATGAGTTCACTTTCTGAGAATGAATTAGAGGAAAAATGAGAAAAGTTTTAAGTATGAAAAATATTATATCCGTGTTTATTTTAGTATTCACATTAGCTTTGCTGAGCGGGTGTTCAAAGGTTAGCGATGAGGATCTTCGTGCAGCACATATTGCCGCAGACAAGGGTGCTATGATAATAGATGTGCGTTCAAAAAAAGAGTATAACACAGGACATATCAAAGGTGCGGTAAATATTCCTATTGATATATTAGACAAGATGTATGGTAGGCTTCCCAGAGACAAAGAGATGATTGTTTATTGTCGTAGCGGTAGTCGAAGTATGGTTGCGGCACATTTACTTAAAGAGCAGGGCTGGATCGTTCATGATGTTGCCACTCAAGAAGACTGGGGAAGAGAGCTTAGTCCTCTCGAAAAATAGGTCACTTTCTATGAAAAGAGTGCATAAAATGGTAGATAGTCTCACCTAGACTAATACCGTGGCGCACTTCAAGTCCATGCAGTTCCATAGAGAGTTTTTCAAGGTTGTCAATTTTCAGACTTAGCTTGTCATTAGATTTTTTAGAAGAGATGGTTTGCAGAAGGCGTTTTGTCTGATCTTCAAATCGAGCGCCGATTGAGGACTTTATCTCATTTAATGAAGCTGCCACTTTCTTTAATTCACGCATACTAAAATTCATATAAGCTCTCATACGGTACTCCTTACTTAATTGACAATCCTAACATAGCAATAGTTTAAACTATAAATGAAAATTTAGTTATATTATATTTTAAAGGAAGCTAATGAATTTTTCTCAGAAATGTTATGAACTGCTCAAGCAGATCCCAAAAGGCAAGGTAACTACCTACAAAGAGATAGCAAAGGCGCTGAATACAAAGGCATATAGAGCGGTGGGTAATGCTATGAATAAAAATCCAAATCCTGTAGTGGTCCCTTGTCATAGAGTGGTAAAAACAGATGGCAGTCTTGGAGGGTATGCTTATGGAGATATAAAAAAGATTGATTTGTTAAAAGAAGAAGGTATTGAGGTTGTAGATGGAAAAATAGTAAATTTTAAAACTATTCTTCATCATTTTGAGTAAGCGTCATCTCATATAGCCACTGCTGCAGAGGTAATAGTTCCTCATATATATTAAAACATCTATTAATCAGTTCAGTTGAGAAATAGGTCTCATCGGGAGAAAACTTTTTATTGACTACCATTCCATTGAGCAAGGCAAGTTCAGGGTAGGGATAGCTCTTCTCAAAACCTCGTGGAAGGCGTTTATAAGAGGGTTCAATCACACTATAGCCTTTTTTTCTACACTCTTGCAGTATGGTATAGAGTTTATCTGCATTTTTTAAGTCTAAGATATATTGCCTGTAAATAGAGAGTAAGAAGGTGTCAAAATGTCGAATTCCTGCACCGATAACATACTCTTCAGGTGTTGCCCGTGTATAAAAATTTGAAGATTGGGTGCGTTTTCCTTTTCCCTGCCAAAACACTACTCCTGTATGTGTCTTAAGGGGGGTCTTGTCTTTTGCGAACCTGGTGTCTCTATAAATTCGGTACATAGAACCATTTATCTTTGGTATGGCATTTATAGTAGGGACAAGAGCTTGAATATGCTCTCCCATCTCTTCAACAAAGGCTCTATTGGCATCTAAAATGTGTTCTGTATAGATGTGCTTTCTGTCTTCAAACCACTCTTTAGTGTTATTAGAACGAAGCTCTTTTAAAAAGCTTAAACTTTTTTTTGAAAATCCGGTGAATATCATTTATAGTATGCCCTTTATATCTTTCTATGACAGTAGGTTTTTTGGGCTTTTTCAGCAAAAAAACCAATGTAAAAAGAAGTAATAATGTTATAATTTTGATAAGAATATTATACATTAGCTAA